>CAJUPI010000019.1 GCA_910588125.1 uncultured Lachnospiraceae bacterium | reverse complement strand
TACGCCATGGAAAAAGGAGCGGGAAGAGGCGGAAAAATGGTCTGCCGCTTTTTCCGGTTTCGGGATCAAGAATTCCTAAAATCACTGATTTTTGCGAAAAGCGAAACGAAAATGCCCAAACTCGCTTCGCTCAGACAGTGTGCATTTTCGTTTCTACGCAAAACTCAGAGATTTAAGGACTTCTAAATCCCTGCAAAGTCAAAAGTGGCAGATCATTTTTTCGCCTCTTCCCGCTCCTTTTTCCATGGCTGAGTATTCTCAGAGCTAAACTTTAATGACATTAGGAAAGCGGCAGAAAAATCTTCAGACCATTTTCCACCGCTTCCCGCTCCTTTTTTTATGGCTGAGTATCATTAGAGCTAAATTTGATGACATTGTTTGTCGATATGCTTATTATAATTTTTAAAATTGTAAAGTTATATATTGATATTTAATATGTCATATATGATTTTTTGATCCTCGTATCATATTATTTATCTTTGTGGAACAATTTCGATCCAGTATCCATCTGGATCAGAGATGAAATAAATTCCCATCTTTTCATTTTCAAAGCAGATAACTCCTTGTTCTTTATGTTTTTTGTGAAGGTTTTCGAAGTCATCAGTGATAAATGCGAGATGAAATTCACATTCACCAAGATTATAAGGCTCTTTACGATCACGAAGCCAAGTAAGTTCTAATGAAAAATCTGAGATTTGATCTCCTAAATAAACTAGTTTAAATGAGTTATCGGCGGCTGTTTTTTCACGTATGGGTTCTAGATTAAGAGTTTCTTTGTAAAATTTCAAGCTTTTTTCCAAATCTAGAACGTTGAAATTGAAGTGGTTAAATTTGATCATGATTATGTCTCCTTTTTATAGTGTTATATAAATTATTAAAATGTTTCACGTGAAACATTTTGTTTTATTTTATAAAATATTGTGTCTTATGAAATAAAAGTTTTCCAGAGAATTGAACTATGAGCATAAGGAAAGTGGTTGCTGTTACAACTGTTTTCCAATGAGAGCTATGTGTTTTAACGCATACTTTTTATGAAGAAGAATTAAGTTAACAAAAATAAGTTCGTATGATATCATTTAAAAGCCCTGGGTTTTCTAATTGTGGTAAATACTTAGTTTCTGGAATCAAAGAAATTTCAACAGCGGGGTTGTAAATCTTGTACTCATTTAATCTGGTTGAAATATCTTCTATTTCTCCGCCTCCGACTAAATAAATACTATTATTTATTTTTTTAATAGCGTTTATAATATTACATTTAGTATAATTGCATTTTTGACTTGCATACATCGATTTTGGTGAAAATCCCAAGTGTGCTGATTTATAGTAAGAATTGATTATATATGGTTTTATACTATAGGGATTATAAAAATAACTTTTTTTCATTTCTTCTTCAATAAAACTTTTATTGGCAGCTATATTGTAAAGTAAGGTTCCTATTATAGGTAATTCAATTATTTTCTTATATAATCGAGCTCTTTTACCAGGCATCTTACAATATTCAGCGAGGCTCAGTGGATTGACTAACATAATTTGATCAAAAAGATCTGAATTATTAGAGCATGCCATAATAGATACAGATGCAGATTCGCCAGTAGCAATAATGTTTACACGATGCCCAATTTCTGATTTTATAAAATCAGAAATTAATTGTACGTAAAGATAATTTGTATAAGTAGTGTTTACCTTTTCTGATTTGCCACATCCTAAAAGATCAATAGCATAGACAGTATAGCTTTTTGAAAGAAGAGGAATCAATTGGCTCCATTCATAAATACTGGAAGAGGCATTTAAATCATGAATAAGAAGTATGGGTTTCCCGCTTCCTGATTTTGTATAATGAATATTGCCCAGCCGCCATGGATAGCAATAAGATTTTAGGTCTTCTGTAGTATTCTCTTTAATCGCCTTTATTTTAATTAAATTGTTAATAAAGGCCGTACTGGTGATTGCGCTGGAGGATAAAATTAATAAAGTTAAAAGTTTATTTTTAGTTTTCATAGATATCTCCTATATGCGAATTAGGATATTTTATAAGATAAGTATAATACAAATTACTCATGGTTACAATCAAAAAATATTTACTTATAGAGAAAATTTTATTCATGTTTCACGTGAAACATTATAATTTTTTTTCTCTTTTATTTTGTTTATACATAGGAAAATAAGATAAATTATGATATACTAAATGGAAAAGGTACAAAACAATAAAATAAAAGGAAAAAATATGGGAAGAATAATAGCTATTGCAAATCAAAAGGGTGGGGTAGGAAAAACGACTACAGCGATTAATCTTTCTGCTTGCTTGGCTGAAGCAGGACAGAAAGTTTTAACAGTAGATTTTGATCCGCAAGGAAATGCTACCAGCGGTCTGGGTTTTGAAAAAGGATATATGAGTAAGACGGTATATGAATTGCTAATGGGAGAATGTAAGATTGATGAATGTATCATTCGAGATGTTCATGAAAATTTGGATATTCTTCCTTCGGATGTAGATTTAGCTGGAGCAGAAATCGAATTATTGGACGAAGAAGATAAGGAATCGAAGCTACGTAAAGAATTGGAGGAGATAGAAAGCCAATATGATTTTATTATTGTAGATTGTCCTCCTTCATTGAATTTACTAACAATTAATGCGTTAACTGCAGCAAATACTGTATTGGTTCCGATTCAATGTGAATACTATGCTTTGGAGGGGTTAAGTCAAATTATTCAGACTGTAGATTTAGTAAAAAGAAAGTTAAATCCTAAATTGGAGCTGGAGGGAGTAGTCTTTACAATGTATGATGCCCGAACAAATCTTTCTCTGGAAGTTGTAGAGAATGTGAAAAATTATTTAAAAGGAACTATTTATAAAACTATTATTCCAAGAAATGTCAGATTGGCAGAAGCGCCGAGTCACGGAATGCCTATTAATTTTTATGATACCCGATCATCAGGGGCAGAAAGCTATCGAATGTTGGCAGCAGAAGTGATTAGCAGAGGAGATATTTAATTATGGCGAAAGCAAAGCGGGGATTAGGAAAAGGGCTAGGAGCTTTTTTTGGAGAAGAAGTTGTTCAAGAGGTAGTAAAGGAGCAGACAGGAGAATCATTGGAAAATCCGGAAAGAGAAATTGAAAAAGATCAGATTCAAAAAAGTGATATTGAGGAAGAATCTGGAGAAATTTTTGTAAAGATATCAAAAATTGAACCAAACAGAGAACAGCCAAGAAAAGATTTTAAAGAAGAACAGCTTCAGGAGTTAGCAGATTCTATTCGCCAGTATGGAGTGTTACAGCCATTATTAGTACAGAAAAAGGGAGATCTCTATGAAATTATTGCCGGAGAACGCCGATGGAGAGCAGCAAAACTGGCAGGAGTAAAAGAAATACCGGTAGTTATTCGGGAATATGGAAAGCAACAAGCCATGGAAATTGCATTAATTGAAAATGTACAAAGAGAGGATTTAAATCCGATCGAAGAAGCAGTTGCTTATCAAAGATTAATGCAGGAATTTCATTTAAAACAGGAAGAAATAGCAGAGAGAGTATCTAAAAATAGAAGTACGATTACAAATAGTATGCGTTTGCTGAATCTTGTACCAGAAGTGCAGCAAATGCTGATGGAGGGTTTGATTACCAGTGGCCATGCCAGAGCACTTTTAGCAATTCAAGATGAAGATAATCAATTAAAATTAGCAGAAAAAATTGTTCAGAATCATTTGAGTGTCAGGGAAGTAGAAAAGGCAGTAAAAGCAATAGGAAAAGAGCCAAAAGAAAAGAAAAAAGAAAAAGAAGATGAGGCTCTGGAATTGATATTTAAAAATTTAGAGGATCGCATGAAAATGGTGGTAGGAACAAAGGTAAATATTAGCCGTAAAGATCGTAGTAAAGGGAAAATTGAAATTGAATATTATTCGGAAGCTGAGTTAGAAAGAATTGTTGAATTAATTGAAACAATTGGGTAAGTAAAAATCGGTGACAGGAGTAAATAATGGAAGGAAGTATATTGAATCAGTTGGGAATGGATCCTTTATATATAATACTAGGACAAGCGGCTTTAACTATTATATTAATGATTGTTGTACTTGTCTGTATTTTTAAAATAAAAAGATTATATAGAAGTTATGATTATTTTATGAGGGGAAGAGATGCGGAAACTTTAGAAGATATTATTATTGGACATATCCAGGATATTCAGGAATTAAAGTCTCAAGATCGTGCTAATAAAGATCAGATTCGTATAAATAATAAAAATATGCGTGCTTCTTTTCAGAAGTTTGGAATGGTAAAGTATAATGCATTTAAGGGAATGGGTGGAAATCTTAGTTTTGCATTTGCATTATTAGATTATACGAATACAGGGTTTATATTAAATTCAGTTCATAGCAGAGAGGGATGTTATCTTTATTTAAAATTGGTTGATCGCGGTCAGACAGAGATATCTTTGGGTAATGAGGAGAAGGAAGCGCTGGAGCAGGCGTTAGGATATAAAGAATTAAGAAATAACTGAATACCAAATATTTATTTTTGGTTTTAATGGGGACAGAATAATGAGGGAGCAGAAAAAAGCCAAAAACCAGGAGAATCTGGAAAATTTTGAAGAAATTTATATCCGCACATATCAGGAGTTCTATGAGTATGTCAGAATTTTGATTACCGATCAAAGAAAAGTAAAAGAACTATTGATTCTTACCTATTCCAAATTATATTATAATATGGATGGGCCATTTGGAAGAATGGGTGTAGGATATTGGCTGAAAGAAGAAGCGGAAAAGATAGCAGAACTTAAAATGGGAATAACGGCGGAACAAATAAAGGCGTCTCATATTAAGGAAAAAGAAAAAAATGAAGATATTCTAAAAGATAGAGGCACAGAAAAACAAAGGCTGGATGAGACATCCATATTTTTAGAAATAGTCGATTATTTGAAGTTAGATGAGAATGCAGATTCAAAACAGGAGACTTCAGGAATTCGATTGATTGCTAAAAACATCTTTTCTGTTGCGTTGCTTGGAGCAGCAATCGCCGCTATAGTAATGGGGATAGATAAAATAAAATATCAGATTGATATAGTGCGGGCACCTTTTTTAGAGTCTATGTCCTTAGAAGAGGAAAATAGCCTGGAAGCTCAGAAGAACAAGAAAAAGCATATAAAAATTGGAGAAAAGATAGTTTATTTATCTGATATTGGACAGATTTTATATTCTGTTCCTCTGGATCAGACGGAATATGCTTCAGAGAATTCAGGAAACCCGGAAATTCAAGTTGGTGATGATGGATGGGTTTATTATTTGCCATGTCCGGAAAGGAAAGATTCTGTACTCACAAATATTTCACCAGATCTGTTTCATACGTTATATAGAATTGGTGATAATAAGGAAGAAATTGAAATCATTTCCCGGGAGGTAGAAGATTTCCGAATATGGGAAGGGAACATATATATAGAAAGTTTTAATCGTGTACAGGTAATCGATTTAGAGGAAGAATTTGATAAAATTATCCCGGGTATTTATGTACACAGAGAAAATTGTGAATTTTACTTAAGAGATATGCTTGGCAGAGATTTGAAAAAAGAGGAAGATGGCAATATCCGATATGGGGATCGAATCTTTCTAATGGATTCCGATAGAATTGCAGATGTCATTCCAGCTGAACAGAAAAAAGCAAATATTGTTTATGAATTAAAAAATTTGAATGAAACCAGTAAAGGAATTTATCGTAAATTTAATGGTACAGAAGAGTTGTTTCTTCAGGAAGCAGAGACTATTGATAGCTTTTGTATCGTAGAAGATTGGTTATATTATAGCGCATATATTCGAAAAGGAAAATCTGGAGCTAATTATAGTAAATTATTTCGGAAATCTCTTGTTGAGGATAAAAAGAGAGAAGAGATTCATGATGAATTTACTGGAAGAATCTATCAGATGTATTATTGTAAGGAGAATGGCCAGATTTATGGAAATTATATTCCAAGAAACTGGGAAAAAAATAGGGGAGTTATTGCTGTCATTTCCAGTAATGGCCAAATGAGTTATCTGGAGGATAGTGCGCAGCGGGCAGCAAGGGAAACCACAGGAAATGATACTCTGGAATTTGTGATGATGAAGAATAATGAGGTCTATTGTTATTGGAAGGATTATCAATGGCAAAAGGGAGAGACACCTCAGATTTTGTGGAGAGATGTAATGGTAATCCCTAATGGAAATCGGGTAAGAATGAAAAATTAGATAAATTTGTTTGAAAGTAAATATTTTTTTAAAGATATGCCTTGGAGGATGGACTGCTCTCTGCGTTTTCCTCCAAGGCCTAATATTCTTAAAGTTTAAAGTAATTAAAATATTTAAATTTGTTATTCATCAAAAATGACAATTACATAAAATCCTCTGTCATTTTCCCGTATTTCTTTAATAATTCCTTTCCTGGATTTGATGCGGTCCCGAGCACGGAAACAGCCTGACATGGCAACAGCCGGTTCAATAATATAACTGTAAGTGACACCCTCACGTTCTATAATTTCAACTTCATCACCTGTTTTAACAAGTCCTTGACGCTCCATTTTAAACTCTATTTCTCTCATCAATTATTCTCCATTTTCTGACAAATTTCTTGTAAATTTTAAGTATAAATATAAAAAGCAATCGCATTTATAATAACATAATTTTTAGTATTTTTCTATCCTGACTAAAAGGATATGTGATAGAATATTATATAAAATTTATATATGAAAGGCAGAATAAAAGACAATTGAAAAAGGAAAATTTATTATTAGAGCATTTAAAACACTATCAAAAGTCGGATATGTATCCATTTCATATGCCAGGCCATAAGCGTTGTAAAAATAAGTTTACAGATGAATTTTTAAATCCTTTTGAAATTGACATAACAGAAATTGAGGGATTTGATAATTTGCATCATCCGGAGGGAATTTTGAAAAATTCTATGGAATGGGCGGCAAAAGTATATGGAGCTGATAAAACTTATTATTTAATTAATGGAAGCAGCAGTGGGATTTTAAGTGCTGTCTGTGGTACAAGTTCTTTGAATAGTAAAATTATAATGAGCCGCAATTGCCATAAATCTGTATATCACGGAGTTATACTCAATCATTTAAGAACAGAATATATTTATCCACAAATTATAGAAAATTTGTGGATAAATGGTGGGGTTTTATTAGATGATATGGAAAAAGTCCTGGAGAATAATTTGGATGCAAGCGCTGTTCTGATCGTTTCTCCCAGTTATGATGGTATCGTATCGGATATTCGTGGAATTGCTGAGATAGTACATAAAAGAGGGATACCTTTGATTGTGGACGAAGCTCATGGAGCACATTTTTCTTTTGATATAAGAGAAAAAGATAGATTTTTTCCAAAATCAGCATTGGATTGCGGTGCTGATATTGTTATTCAAAGTTTACATAAAACATTACCTTCTTTTACTCAAACTGCTGTGATGCATGTGAGAAAAGGATATATAAATTTAGAAAGATTGGAATGGTATCTTCAAGTTTATCAGAGCAGTAGCCCTTCGTATGTTTTGATGGCAGGAATTGAAAAATGTATTTATGAAATGAAAATGAGAGGGATGGAATATTATAAGCGATTGGAAAAAGAAATAGCTCAGATGAGGAAAAGTTTATCAAAAATGAAATGTCTTTATCTTCTGGATAAAGAGGTAATTGGACATTTTGGAGTATATGATATAGATTATTCAAAAATTGTAGTATCTTGTCAAAATACAATTCTTTCCGGAACAACTTTGGGAAAATTGTTACGTGAGAAGTATCATTTAGAAATGGAAATGTGCGGAGTAGATTATATAGTGGCGATTACTACTTGTTTTGATTCGCAAGAAGGATTATGTCGGTTAACAAAGGCATTGCTGGAAATTGATGAAATGCTTTTTCAAGATAGTTTAAAAGAAAAGCAAAAAGGGAATGCAGAAATGAAAAATATTAAATCTACATGGCAAAAGAAAAATCCAGAAGCCTGCATGTCATTAGCAAGAGCAAGAGAAAAAAAATGGAAGAGATATATCATTAGTGAATGTGAAGGAAAAATTTCTGCTGAATTCATTTATTTATATCCTCCAGGTATTCCGATCATAGTTCCGGGAGAACGAATAGATCGAGAAATTATCAATCAGATTTTACAATATAAGAAAATGGGACTTCCAATACAGGGAATGGAGGATAAAGCATCTGAATATTTGATGGTTTGTACAGAAGAATAAAATATGGTAGAATAGATATCAGATATATAAAAGGATGAAAGATGAATTAATATGGGTAAAATATTTTATTTGATGGGAAAAAGTGCATCTGGTAAGGATACTATTTATAAAAGGCTTTTGAATGAATGTCCAGGGCTTCGTCCATTGATTCTCTATACGACACGTCCAATGCGGGATGGAGAATCACAAGGGATGGAATATTATTTTGTGTCCCAGGAAGAATTGAAAAATTTTGAGGACGCAGGAAAGATTATTGAATTGAGAAAATATCAGACGGTTGCTGGCATATGGAGTTATGCTACTATTGATAATGGAGAATTAGGGTATGACCATGAGAATTATCTGGCAATCGGTACATTGGAATCTTATAAAAAAATGCTTGATTATTTTGGAAAGGATATTATAATACCGATTTATATTGTTGTTGAAGATGGTCTTCGTTTGGAACGTGCCTTGATTCGTGAACGTCAACAAAAAGTTCCTAATTATATGGAATTATGTCGAAGATTTCTGGCAGATGAAAAAGATTTCTCACCGAAAAAATTAGAAATAAATCAGATTAATAAATTCTACGAAAATAATGATTTGGAACAATGTATTATGGAAATAAAAAAGAAGTTGTCATGAATATTATTTTTATGTTATACTTTTTCATGTACGAAAGGAGGCGCCATGCCTGGATTTGATGATATTATTGGACATGATTGGATCAAAGAACATTATCAAAGGGCAATCAGACAAAAGAAAATTTCTCATGCATATATTCTCAGTGGGGAAAAAGGTATGGGAAAAAAATCGCTTGCTTACGCTTTTTCATTATCTTTATTTTGTCAGCAGAAAGAAGATAAGCCTTGTTTATGTTGTCCGGCTTGCAAAAAAATACTTAGTAATAATCATCCGGATTTGATCAAAGTGTCTCATGAAAAAGTATCCAGTATTGGCGTAGACGATATTCGGGAACAGATTAATGATACCATACTCATTATGCCATATAGCAGCAGCTATAAAATATATATTGTTGATGAAGCAGAGAAGATGACAGTTCAGGCGCAGAATGCATTGCTAAAGACCATGGAGGAGCCTCCTGGTTATGCAATTCTATTTTTATTGACAACAAATCCGGAATTATTCCTTCCTACTATTCTTTCCCGATGTGTACATTTAAAATTAAAACCTTTGAAGGATTCTGAAATCAAGAAGTATTTGACGAAAACATTGAAGATATCTGAGGACAGAGCGGATATATATAGTACCTTTGCAAGAGGAAATTTGGGAAAAGCGATTTCTATAGCTTCCTCTGAGAGTTTTCAGGTATTTTATGAGGAAATGATGCAGTTGATGAAAAGTATTCATTCTATTGATATTTCCGAAATTCTTGAATATATTCGTAAATGGAAAGAAGAAAAGACAGATATCCAGGAATGTTTGAATTTTATCCAGATGTGGTATCGGGATGTGTTGATTTTAAAAACAACGCAGAAAAGGGAATTGCTTATTTTTAAGGAAGAATATGCGGCAATAAAGATTATCGGAGAAAAAAGTAATTATATCTGGTTAGGAAAAATATTAGATTCTATCAATGAGGCGCAGATGCGTCTGAATTCAAATGTTAATATGGAGCTGGCATTAGAGTTAATGCTATTGGCAATGAAGGAAGGCTGAAGGGAGAAATAATTTATGATAACGGTTATTGGTGTCAGATTTCGAAGTGGCGGAAAAGTATATTATTTTGGACCGGGAGAATTGGAGATTAAAAATGGCGATCATGTGATTGTAGAAACGGCACGGGGAGTGGAATATGGTTATGTCGTGTTAGGAAATCGGCAAGTAGAAGACAATAAGGTAATCCAGCCTTTAAAGTCAGTGATTCGTCTGGCAACAGAAGAAGATAAGACAAAGGAGGAAAGCAATCGCAAAAAGGAGAAGGATGCCTTTGGCATTTGCCAGGAAAAAATTCGCAAACATGGGTTGGAGATGAAACTGATCGATGTGGAATATACCTTTGACAATAATAAAATTTTATTTTATTTTACGGCAGATGGGCGAATTGATTTTCGGGAGTTGGTAAAAGATTTGGCATCTGTATTTAAAACCAGGATTGAATTGCGTCAGGTTGGAGTCCGTGATGAGACAAAGATTGTAGGCGGTGTTGGGATCTGTGGACGGGAACTTTGCTGCCATTCTTATTTATCGGAATTTATTCCTGTTTCCATCCGCATGGCAAAAGAACAGAACCTTTCGTTGAATCCGACAAAGATTTCCGGTGTTTGTGGACGTCTGATGTGTTGTTTGAAAAATGAAGAGGAGACATATGAATACTTAAATAGCAAGCTTCCTTGTGTTGGAGATTATGTGACTACGGATGACGGCTTAAAAGGAGAGGTACACAGTGTCAACGTTTTACGTCAACAGGTAAAGGTTGTGGTGATTGTCGAGCATGATGAGAAAGAAATTCGGGAATATAAAGTAGATCAATTACGATTTAAGCCGAGAAAGCGAAAGAAAAAGACAGAAGTTGAAGATGCAGAGTTAAAAAAGCTGGAAGCCTTAGAGAAAAAAGAGGGAAAGTCGAAATTAGAAGAATAATTAAATAATAAAAATATATAAAAGGAAAGTTGGGATGGAGAATACAGATAATACCAATACCGATCGGATTATGAAAGAGGATGAGAGAATAGATGATTTACAGAGGAATCATTATCAGATTATCCAGAAGAAGAATGGTTTTCGTTTTGGTATGGATGCTGTTTTGTTGTCAGGCTTCGCCCGGGTGAAGCAGGGGGAAGAGGTGATTGATTTAGGTACTGGTACTGGGATTATACCGATTTTATTAGAAGCAAAGACGAAGGGGAGACATTTTACTGGCTTGGAAATTCAAAAAGAGATAGCTGAAATGGCTTTTAGAAGTGTTTTGCTGAACAAATTAGAGAATCGAATTACAATTTTACAGGGAGATATTAAAGAAGCCAGCCGGTTATGCGGCAGGGCTTCTTTTGATGTAGTTACATCAAATCCGCCATATATGGTTCGTCAACAAGGACTGAAGAACCCTAATGCGATAAAGGCAATTTCGCGCCATGAGATTTTTTGTACTTTGGTGGATGTGGTGAGGGAAACAGCATTACTTTTAAAATCTGGTGGAAGATTTTATCTGGTACATCGCCCGCGGCGTCTGGCAGAAATTATTTGTGTGTTGCGGGAGTATGGCCTGGAGCCAAAGAGAATGAAATTGGTACATTCGTTTGCAGATCGGGAAGCAAATATGGTTTTAATAGAAGCAGTAAAAGGGGGCGGAGTAATGATGAAGGTAGAGGCGCCAATCATTGTTTTTGAAGAACCAGGCGTATATTCAGAGGAGATTCGTACTACATACGGATACTAAATTATATGGGTATAGGGGTAAAAGAGTTCAGTTAATGAGGGAGAGTAAAATTATGAATAAAGAGGCTGATGATATCAAAGTAGGCAAATTATATCTTTGTGCTACACCAATTGGAAATCTTGAGGATATCACTTTTCGGGTATTGAATACTTTAAAAGAGGTAGATCTGATTGCAGCGGAGGATACCAGACATACGATTAAATTGTTAAATCATTTTGATATTCGGACGCCGATGACCAGCTATCATGAGTATAATAAGGTGGATAAAGCCAGACAGCTTGTGGATAAGCTTTGTCATGGTGTGAATATTGCTTTGGTGACAGATGCGGGAACACCAGGAATTTCAGATCCGGGAGAGGAATTAGTATGGCAATGTTATGAAGCAGGTATTGAAGTAACTTCTTTGCCAGGTCCGGCTGCCTGTGTGACAGCGTTGACACTTTCTGGCCTGCCTACCAGAAGATTTTGTTTTGAGGCATTTTTACCAGCGGAAAAAAGAGAACGCTTGTGGATATTAGAAGAATTAAAAAAGGAGACAAGGACAATCATTGTATATGAGGCGCCTCATCATCTGGTGCGAACATTAAAAGAGCTTGAAGAAGCATTAGGGAAAGACAGAAATATAACAATTTGCCGGGAGCTTACTAAAAAATATGAGGAGGTCTATCGAACTACTTTTCGCTTGGCATTAGAACGGTATGAAAAGGAAACGCCAAAAGGAGAATGTGTAATTGTTATCGACGGAAAGAAGATTGCAGATATGCAAAAGGAAAAACAGAGATCCTGGGAAGATCTCTGTATAGAAGAGCATATGGAAATTTATCTGAAGCAGGGGATGGAAAAGAAAGAGGCTATGAAAATGGTATCCAGAGATCGGGGCATTAGCAAAAGAGAAATTTACCGCCTGCTGATGACACATTAAAATTCTTTTTTTTCCATAATCCATAAAGATAGTAAATAGGAAATTCCTAAAAATATAATACAAAAGAAAACAGATATTATAGTAAGTAATTTTAAGGATATGTGATCAAAAATATATAAAAGAAATTGCCAGTGATTGATTCGTACCATGGTAAATATTCCCAAAGCCAGTAAACCCAAAAGTCCGAAAGACAGCATACGGCCTTTTTCACTGCCGAATTTCAGATGGAGAGGAATGGAGTATGCAAGAAAGGACAGTACCAAAATCAGATAAATCAAACTCTGGAGACATACTATTGAAATTTCATTCCAGGAAATCGGTAAAGAAAAAATCAACAGACGCAACAGAAGGGAAAACAGCCATGAACTAAAAGTAAGGAGTAAAGAAAATATATATTTTTCTTGTATATAAGTCTTGCGACTAACTGGCAAAGAAAGCAGAAAAAGCATACCATTGTCATAGCTGTCATAGCTGAGGGTGCTCAAAACAAAGATAGAAAAAATAAATGTTAAATAGTTTGTCATAAAACTGATATGATTGGTATTGCCTAAAAATGAAATCACAATAGAAATAGCAAGAAGTATTAATATAAAGCGTGCCTGATTTTTTAAAAGCTTCCAATCTTTGATCAATAGGCCTTTCATATGTGTTCTCCTTTAGTCATCATTAAAATTATTTCGTCTATGCAGCATTTTTCAATAATAAGTTCAGGTGAATTATCCTGATAAAATTGTTTTTTATTCGTGAGGAGCCGGTAGCCATAGGGTTCCTTCTTTTTTCTTGTTAGGTAGATCGGATTTACATATGGATACTGTTTGTCAGTAACCTTCAAGATACCATAGTTATCCAGTAGAATATTGGTTTCTTCATGTAAGAGAATTTTTCCTTTATCGATCAAATAGAAATCATCACAAAATCCTTCCAGATCACTGGAAATATGAGAGCTGATAAGAATAGAACGATCTCCCGGAATCATATATTCTCGTAATATATCCAATAATTCTTCTCTGGCAAGTACATCAAGTCCTGTTGTCGGCTCATCCAGAATCAGGAGTCTGGCCTGATGAGAGATGGCGATAAGGACCTTTAACTTAGCCTTCATTCCTGTGGAAAAATCATTGATTTTCTTTGTCAGAGGAAGATCAAAATGTTGACATTGTTGTAAAAAATATTCTTTTTGAAATTTGGGATATAACTGAGCAAGAATAGGGATAATATCTTGTATCTGTAAATAGCCGCAAAAACAAGAATTAGAAAGGGCAATTCCTAACGTGGCTTGTTCTTGTATGGTCAGTGTATGAAGTGGTTTTCCAAATAGCTCAATTTCGCCATCATCAACATGAATCAGTCCTAAAATCGCTTTAAAAGTAGTACTTTTTCCAGCTCCATTAGGTCCAATCAATGCGGTCACTCGATTTTGAGGAACTTCTAAAGAGCAGTGTAGCTGGAATTGAGAATATTGTTTCTTTACATTATATAATCGTATCATCAAAGCTCCTCCATTATAATATGAAATAATTCATCGATCTCCTGATCATTCATTCCGCAGCTTCTGCCTTTGCGGATCGCCTGTTCAAATTCTGTTTCTACTTCCCGTTTTATTTCTTCAGCTAACTGCGATTGATTTGCGTTGGCGACAAAGCTTCCTTTTCCGTGAACTGTAATGATAAATCCTTCCTGCTCTAAAATATCATAAGATTTTTTTATAGTCAGTGCACTGACCCGGAGCTCCTTTGCAAGAGTACGCACAGAAGGGAGAATAGTATCTTCTATCAATTCACCGTGAATGATCTTATCCTTTATCTGGCCAGAAATCTGTTCATAAATTGGTTGCATGGATGAATGATTAATCATAAGAACCATGGCGACAACTCTCCTTTCTTTATAACAGTATATAACAGATAGCAAGTGTTGTCAACTGTTATATACTGTTAAATTTTATTTTTAGTATGCTTTTAAAGTGAAAAATTGACATTTAATAGTGCTTGTAATATATTAGAATTAGTTGAGCGTCAGGGATAAGTTAATAGAAGATAGACGTCAGAGCGTGAGACAGATATTAAAATAATGAAATTAAGAATAAATCGGAGAGAATGTGATGAATGACGGATTTTCTTTTAATTGTAGTTATGATTCAATGACAGGTCTGAGAGACAGATCAACTTTTTTTCATGATGTAAGATATCATGCGGATACAAATGCGAAAGTGCATATCATTGTAATTCAGTTATCTCAGCTGGTTCACGTAAATAGAAGATATGGAATTCAAGTGGGTGATCAGTTGATTCGTGAGATAGCGCATTATTTGAGAGATTTATGTAAGGAATATGCAGCATATCGGATTGCCAATTCTCGTTTAGTATTGATGGGAAAAATATGTACGAAGGAAGAGGCAGATATTTTTGTCAGAGAGCTTCATAAACGTTTTCATGAGACGTGGTTCATCAGCTACAAAGGAGAAGACTTAAGAATATTATCAGAGGCTGGTTTGCTTCACTTATTTTTGGATCCGGCAGATACAGAGAATGATCTACTTGATAAAATTAATTATACATTTTCAATGATTCCCGATCAGGGAGAAGATAGAGTTATCTTTTTTAATGATGATATTAATTCCGATTTACAATATAAAAAGTATGTGCTGGATGAAGTAAGGTATGCAATTGAAAATAAAACTTTTCAAATGTATTATCAGCCGATTTTTGATTGTGAAAAGAGAAGATTCACTTCAGCCGAATCGTTGATCCGTTTATTTGGCAGGGATGGTTCTTTTATTTCTCCAGGAGAATTTATTCCAATGGCAGAGATTAATGGTTTGATTGATGATATCAGTTGGATTGTATTGGAAAAGGTATGTGAATTTTTGGGGCGCTGCCCAGATCTTCTTTTGGACTCTGTTTCCATTAATATGACAGGAAAACAGATTTTGGATCCTAATTTTATTAAATATATTGAAGAATATTTGATGAAATATAAGACGAATGCAGGGCAACTGCGAATAGAAATTACAGAACGTATTATTACAGAGGATTTTGACAGAGTAAAAAAGGTGATGGAATATTTGTCTGAAAAGGGAATATATTTCTATTTGGATGATTTTGGTACAGGATATTCTAATATTTCCAGTATGCTTTCTTTGCCTTTTGAGGTAATTAAATTTGATCAGTCGCTGGTGAAAAATATGAATGACTCTGATAAACGATTGCGGACAATTGGTTTGTTGGCAGATATTATGCATGAAAATGATTGTGTGGTGGTTGCTGAAGGCGTAGAAACCGAGTTACAGGCTAAGACAGCTCAGGAAAAAAGATTGGATCGGATTCAGGGATATTATTTTGCCAAACCCATGTCAGAATCAGATTTGATTCAGTTTTTGGAGGAAAAACAAGATTTTTATTGGATGTGATTGACAAATAAATAAGAAAAGAGTATTATTTACAATAACATACTAATTTACTATGAATTAAAAATATTAAGAATGAAAGAGGGAGGAATTATGGGAAAAATATATTCTTCTACAGAACAGTTGATTGGGGATACCCCGCTTTTGAATTTGGTACATTTGCAAAAGAAATATGATTTAGATGCGACGATACTGGCAAAGATTGAATTTTTTAATCCGGCAGGCTCAGTAAAGGATAGAGTAGCAAAGGCTATGATTGATGATGCAGAAAACAAAGGATTATTGAAGCCTGGTTCTGTAATTATTGAGCCGACATCAGGAAATACAGGAATTGGCCTGGCGTTGATGGCTGTAGTCCGAGGATATCGGATTATCATTGTAATGCCGGAAACCATGAGTGTGGAGCGCCAGAAGCTGATGAAGGCTTATGGGGCTGAATTGATACTTACAGACGGAGCCGGGGGAATGGCGGCTGCTATTGCCAAGGCAGAAGAGCTGGCAAAAGAAATTCCGAACAGTTTTATTCCCGGGCAATTTAAGAATCCTGCGAATGTTGATGCGCACAGAATGACAACGGGTCCTGAGATTTGGGAAGATACGGATGGAAAAGTAGATATTTTTGTTGCAGGAGTAGGAACCGGAGGTACGATAACAGGAGTAGGACAATATCTAAAATCAAAAAATCCTGAAATTCGAGTAGTAGCGGTGGAGCCGGCAGCTTCTCCTGTCTTAAGTAAAGGAATCGCCGGAGCTCATAAGATTCAAGGGATCGGCGCTGGTTTTGTACCAGAAATATTGGATACAAATATATATGATGAAATTATACCGGTGGAGAATGAAGATGCTTTTGACATGGGCCGTCAGATTGGCCGGACAGAAGGTATTTTGGTTGGAATATCTGCGGGCGCTGCTACTTGGGCTGCTGTCCAATTAGCTAAACGCCCGGAAAATAAAGGAAAAAATATTGTCGTGTTATTACCAGATACCGGAGATCGTTATTTATCAACTTCAATGTTTCAATAGTTGGGATTGTAATTGCCAGAATATTACAATAGTAGAAAAAATTTAAGAAAGAGGAATTTGTTAAGAAATAATTCTTGACAAATTCTTTTTTCTCTATTAAAATATAAATAGTTTGAAAATCAAAACATTTGAGATTAAAACTAAATTTAAGAATGATTTTTAGGAAATATGCAATAGCATATAAAGTCCTGAAAATTTCTTAAAGGTAAATGCAAACAGAATATATAGGGAAACGATTATGACAAGCAGAATAATAGGAACTGGCTCATATATGCCGGTACAGATGGTAACGAATGATGATTTGGCTAGAGTTGTAGATACCAGTGATGAGTGGATTGCCGAAAGAACCGGTATCCGGCAGCGAAGAATAGCAGTGGAGGAAAGCGCCAGTCATATGGCGTCAGAAGCAGCCAGACGGGCTCTAGAGAATGCCGGGGTGGAACCGGAGGCTTTGGATTTGATTTTGGTAGGGACAACTTCTGCTGATCATTGTTTTCCCAGCGCCGCTTGTGAAGTTCAAGGAGAGTTGGGGGCAATTCATGCGGTAGCTTTCGATATCAGTGCGGCTTGTTCTGGTTTTCTGTTTGCAATGAACAATTTGCAGGCATTTATTCGGGCAGGAATATATCGTACAGGCTTGGTTATCGGAGTAGATTGCCTGAGTAAGCTGATTGACTGGAAGGATCGAAGTACTTGTGTATTGTTTGGTGATGGTGCAGGAGCAGTAGTGTTACAGGCATCGGATAAAGGAATACAACATTCGGTAATGAGATCTGATGGCTCTAAGTGGCAGGTACTTTCTTGTGTTTCCCGGACAAATGGAAATCTGCTCAATGGCAGGATGCCTGAACCAGGATATTTGTATATGAATGGGCAGGAAGTTTTCAAGTTTGCCGTAAAGAAAGTACCAGAGTGTATTAATCAGGTGCTGGAGGAATCGGGAACAGATATAGAAGAAATAAAATATTTTATATTACATCAGGCTAATTATCGAATTATTGAATCAGTAGCAAAAAGATTAAAACAGCCGATGGATAAGTTCCCTATGAATATGGAGTATTATGGTAATACATCAGCGGCAACAATCCCGGTTCTTTTGGACGAAATGAACCGGGAAGGAAAGCTGAATTCTGAAGATAAGATTGTATTATCTGGTTTCGGTGCAGGATTAACCTGGGGGGCAACCTTGTTGGAGTGGTAGATTTTCTTTTAAAATAAGAAAATTTATATAGAAAAAAGCTAAAAAACCTACTATAATGAGATAGGCTATATTGCCAAAAAAATATCAAAAAGGAGATTAAAACGATGTTGGAGAAAATGAAAGAAATTATTGCAGAGCAGTTGAGCGTTGAGGAGGAGATTGTTACGGAAGCTTCTTCTTTTAAAGAGGATTTGGGAGCAGATTCTCTGGATCTTTTTGAGCTGGTAATGGCATTGGAGGATGAGTATTCGATTGAGATTCCTTCGGATGATCTTCAGAATCTGCTGACAGTCGGGGATGTTATGAATTACCTGAAGGACAAAGGTGTAGAGGCGTAATGCCCTGCACCTTCCTCTTATATTGTACAAAGGTTAGAATCCGGGAAAATGGGAGATTATGGAATGTGACCGTTTTCCCGGATATGATAATAGCCAGAAAATTGGCGAAAAGAAAATGGTATGCAGTTGGAGGAGAATATGAAAACAAGAATTACAGAATTGCTGGGAATCGAATATCCGATTATCCAGGGCGGTATGGCCTGGGTAGCGGAAAATCATCTTGCCGCGGCTGTATCAGAAGCGGGTGGACTGGGCTTGATTGGCGGGGCCAATGCGCCAGGTGAGGTGATTCGTGATTATATCCGCAAGGTAAAAGAAGTGACGGACAAGCCTTTTGGAGTCAATGTGATGTTGATGAGTCCTTTTGCAGATGATGTGGCAAAGGTAGTTGTGGAGGAGGGCGTTAAGGTGGTGACCACAGGCGCCGGCAATCCGGAAAAATATATGGAGCTTTGGAAAAATGCCGGAATTCGGGTGATTCCGGTGGTGGCATCGGTAGCATTGGCTAAACGCATGGAAAAATATGGAGCGGATGCTGTAGTGGCAGAGGGTACAGAGTCAGGAGGACATATTGGCGAGGCAACAACAATGACTTTAGTACCGCAGGTAGTGGATGCCGTGTCGATCCCGGTTATAGCTGCCGGCGGTATTGGTGACGGCAGAGGGATTGCGGCAGCATTTATGCTGGGGGCAGAAGCCGTACAAATGGGAACACGTTTTCTGGTAGCAAAGGAATGCATTGTTCATCAGAATTATAAGGATCGGGTGTTGAAAGCAAAAGATATTGATTCAGCAGTGACTGGCAGAAGCCATGGACATCCGGTACGCTGCCTGCGAAATCAGATGACCAGAGAATATGTGAAGCTGGAGAGCGAAGGAAAAAGCTTCGAAGAGCTGGAGTATCTGACTTTAGGAAAACTGCGTGAAGCAGTACAGGAAGGCGATGTGGTTACTGGTACGGTAATGGCAGGGCAAATCGCCGGTATGGTATCAAAAGAACAGACTTGTAAAGAAATGATTGAAGAAATGGTGGAGCAGGCAAATGCACTTCTGCAAAAAAGGTAACAGAAGCAAAGCTATAAGAATCTGGTTGGAAAACCTCAGCAGAGAGAAAGAAGGAGTACAATCGATGAGTAAAATTGCATTTATTTATCCGGGACAAGGCGCGCAGGTCTGTGGAATGGGAAAGGATTTTTATGAGCAGACCGAGATTGGAAAACAGGTATTTGACCTGGCCAGTGATTTGTTGGGATTTTCCGTGCCGGATCTGTGTTTCACAGAAAATGATCGGCTGGATATCACCGAATATACCCAGGCGGCGATGGTGACAACCAGTATTGCAATGACAAAGGTATTAAGAGAAAAAGGAATCGCGCCAGATGTGACAGCTGGCCTTAGTCTGGGAGAATATTGTGCCCTTTATGCTGCCGGAGTGATAAATGAAGGAGACGCCATTACTACAGTGAGGCAAAGAGGAATTTTGATGCAGGAGGAAGTTCCTGTTGGCCAGGGTGCTATGGCAGCAATTTTAACTATGGATGCCGCAGCAATTGAAAACGTGATTGCAGATATAGAAGGTGTGGAGATCGCTAATTATAACTGTCCGGGACAGGTCGTAATTTCCGGAAAAAAATTGGCAGTGGAATCAGCATGTGAGAAATTAAAAGAAGCGGGAGCGAAGAGGACAGTAATGTTGAACGTCAGTGGTCCGTTCCATTCTCGTATGCTGACCGGCGCTGGAGAAAAGCTGAGTAAGGTGTTGGAGCCGGTGGAAGTACATACGCCATCTGTACCGTATGTGGCAAATGTAACAGCTTCATATGTGACAGATGCCGAACAAGTGAAACCGCTGTTAGTACAGCAGGTTTCATCTTCCGTGCGGTGGCAGCAGAGTATGGAGCTTTTACTGGGAGATGGCGTAGATGTTTTTATTGAGATTGGACCGGGAAAAACCCTGGCAGGGTTTATGAAAAAGATCAATCGGGCCGTAAAGGTTCTGAATATAGAGAAAATAGAAGATATTGATAAGGTTGTAGAAGCGTTGGCATAGGCCGGCTGCTGGAAAAGGAGAGAAAGATGCTGACAGGTAAAATTGCGATAGTAACCGGTGCCAGCCGGGGAATCGGCCGGGAGATTGCTGTCATGTTGGCGGCGAAGGGAGCTACCGTTATAGTTAATTATAATGGTTCTGCAGCAAAGGCGGAAGAAGTGGTAAAAGAAATAGAGGTAGCCGGGGGAAAAGCAGAAGCAGTACAGTGTAATGTTTCCGACTATGAAAAGGCAGAAGAATTATTAAGCTATGTTATCAAACAATATGGAAGAGTGGATATTTTGGTGAATAATGCCGGAATTACTCGTGATAATCTTTTGATGAAGATGAGTGAAGCGGATTTTGATGCTGTTTTGAATACGAATCTTAAGGGTGCATTTAACTGTATCCGTCATGTGGCGAGACAGATGTTGAAACAAAAAGGAGGCCGAATTATTAATATGTCTTCTGTTTCTGGTGTTTTGGGAAATGCTGGACAGGCAAATTACTGTGCATCCAAGGCAGGGCTTATCGGGCTCACAAAGTCAGTGGCACGAGAACTGGCCAGCCGGGGAATCACTGTCAACGCTGTGGCGCCAGGATTTATTGATACTGAGATGACACAGGTATTGCCAGAAGCAGTAAAAGCTGCTGCGGTAGAACAGATTCCTATGAAGCATTTTGGTTCTACAAAGGATATTGCTAATGTAGTGGCTTTTTTGGCCTCAGAGGAAGCGGGCTATATTACGGGCCAGGTGATCAGTGTAGACGGCGGAATGGCAATGTAGCCGTCAAAACGCTGAAAAATAGCATTAAAAAACAAGGAGAGTGAATTATGAGCAGGAGAGTAGTAGTGACTGGTTTGGGTGCTATCACCCCTATCGGCAATAATGTAGAAGAGTTCTGGAACGGATTGAAAGAAAAAAAGGTGGGAATCGGACCGATCACTTACTTTGATACTGCCGAATATAAAGTAAGATTGGCAGCGCAGGTCAAAGATTTTGATCCGAAGAAATATATGGATCCCAAGACAGCAAAAAGAATGGAGCAGTTCTGTCAATTTGCAGTAATTGCAGCCAAAGAGGCATTGGAGGATGCGGGAATTGACATGGCAAATGAAGATCCGTTTCGGGTTGGTGTCAGTGTAGGATCCGGTATTGGAAGCTTGCAGTCGATTGAACGGGAATACAAGAAGCTGTTGGATAAAGGGCCGGGCCGGGTTAATCCGCTGTTAGTTCCCTTAATGATTTGCAATATGGCTGCCGGAAATGTTTCGATTCAGTTTGGCCTTAAAGGAAAATGCATTAATGTTGTGACTGCCTGTGCTACCGGAACCCATAGTATTGGAGAAGCCTTCCGCTCGATTCAGTATGGAGAAGCTGATGTAATGGTAGCAGGAGGTACGGAGGCCAGTATTACACCGATTGGTGTGGCAGGATTTACAGCATTGACAGCATTGAGTACTTCCGAGGATCCTATGCGGGCGTCGATTCCGTTTGATGCGGAGAGAAATGGTTTTGTTATGGGAGAGGGCGCAGGAATCGTGGTTTTGGAGTCTTTAGAGCATGCGCAGGCAAGAGGCGCGAAGATTTATGCGGAATTGGCAGGCTATGGAGCTACTTGCGATGCCTATCACATCACCTCGCCGGCGGAAGATGGCAGCGGAGCTGCCAAGGCTATGGAATTGGCTATTGCTGACGCAGGAATGAAGCCGGAGGATGTGGATTATATTAATGCTCATGGCACCAGTACGCATCATAATGATCTGTTTGAGACCAAGGCGATCAAACTGGCACTCGGGGATCACGCCAGAAAAGTAAAAGTTAATTCTACAAAATCAATGATTGGACATTTGCTGGGAGCTGCTGGCGGCGTGGAATTTATCACTTGTGTAAAGTCAATTGAAGAAGGATTTGTTCATGCTACGGCAGGGCTTACGGTGAATGATCCGGAGTGTGACCTGGATTATGTTAAAGGTGAAGGAGTAGCGATGGAGGTTGATTGTGCCATCAGCAATTCTCTGGGTTTTGGCGGTCACAATGCAACCTTGCTGGTGAAAAAGTTCCAGGGATAAGGAGAAAGAAAATGACGATTGATGAGATTGTAACATTGATTCAGGCGGTATCGGATAATGGATTGACCAGTTTTGTATATGAAGAAGGAAATCAGAAGCTGATTTTGAAAAAGAAAAAGAAGAAAAATGTAGCTCAGGCGCCAGTTGCTCCGGTAGTGATTTCACAGCCGGCAGCACCGGTAATGAGTCCGGTGGCAATGGCTTTACCGACAGCAGAGGCCGGATTGACGGGAGTCGTGCATGGCGGTATGGCAGAATCAGAAGCCTTAAACAAACAGGCTTCTGAAAAGGAAGAGCATGTGGATATCGGTTCGGATAAGGTTGTTACTTCTCCTCTGGTTGGAACCTTCTATAGTGCGCCGTCTCCGGAGGCGGAGCCTTTTGTACAGGTGGGGGATACCGTGAAGAAGGGCCAGGTTTTAGGAATTATTGAGGCAATGAAATTGATGAATGAGATTGAAAGTGAATATGATGGCGTGGTAGAAGCGGTTCTTGTTGAAAATGAGAATGTGGTGGAATATGGTCAGCCGCTGTTTAGGATTCGATAAAATGTAATTTAAAAAATGATGTAAAAGATGGAGGAAATTATGAAGCTGGGAATTAAAGAAATTCAGGAGATTATTCCGCATCGCCATCCGTTTTTATTGATTGATTGTATTGAAGAGCTGGAGCCAGGTGTACGTGCAGTGGGATATAAATCGATCACTTATAATGAACCGCAGTTTGCAGGGCATTTTCCACAGGAACCAGTGATGCCGGGAGTACTGATGATTGAGGCTCTGGCACAGGTAGGAGCAGTTGCTATATTGAGTGTGGAAGAGAATAAAGGGAAGACAGCTTATTTTGGCGCGATTAATAATGCAAAATTCAAGCAAAAAGTAGTGCCGGGTGATCGTTTGCGTTTGGAATGTGAGATCATCAAACAAAAGGGGCCGGTAGGGATTGGAAAGGCTACGGCTACCAATGCAGAAGGTAAGGTTGCAGTATCCGCAGAACTGACATTTATGATTGGTTAGTAAGAGGTAGACTTATGTTTGACAAAATTTTGATTGCAAACCGTGGCGAGATTGCCGTGAGAATCATTCGTGCCTGCCGGGAAATGGGGATTAAGACTGTGGCAGTCTACTCTGAGGCAGATCGGGACAGCTTGCATACGCTGTTGGCAGATGAAGCTATCTGCATAGGCCCGGCGCCGTCCGGACAGAGCTATCTGAATATGGAGAGAATTCTGGCTGCCACGGTTGCCATGAAAGCGGAGGCTATTCATCCGGGTTTTGGATTTCTTTCAGAAAATGCCCGGTTTGCAGAACTATGCGAGAAATGCAGCATTGCTTTTATCGGCCCGTCTGCTTCTATTATCAACAAGATGGGCAATAAATCAGAAGCCCGGAAAACTATGATGGAAGCGGGTGTGCCAGTTGTACCAGGGGGAAAAGAGCCGGTACATACGACAGAGGAAGCATTAACGCTGGCAAAGAAAATAGGATTCCCGGTGATGATTAAGGCATCTTCCGGCGGCGGCGGTAAGGGAATGAGAATTTCTTACGGCGAAGAGGATTTTGAAGCTAATTTCCAGAATGCACAAATGGAGTCTGTCAAGGGTTTTTCTGATGATACGATGTATCTGGAAAAATATATTGAAAAACCGCGTCATATTGAGTTCCAAATTATGGCGGACAAGTATGGAAATGTGATCCATTTAGGGGAACGGGATTGCTCCATCCAGCGGCGTCACCAGAAGGTTTTGGAGGAATCGCCATCGGTTGCCATTTCAAAAGAACTGCGGCAGAGAATGGGTGAGACGGCAGTAAAGGCAGCAAAAGCGGTCGGCTATGAAAATGCGGGTACGATTGAGTTTTTGCTGGATAAAGATAAAAATTTTTATTTTATGGAGATGAATACTCGAATCCAGGTTGAGCATCCCGTGACAGAGATGGTAAGCGGGCTGGATTTAATTAAGGAACAGATTCGGGTGGCGTCAGGAGAAGCTTTAAGTGTATCCCAGGAGCAAGTCTGTATTCAGGGGCATGCTATTGAATGCCGTATCAATGCTGAAAATCCGGCAAAGAATTTTATGCCTTGTCCAGGTACTATTACCAATGTTCATACACCAGGAGGCAACGGAGTCCGGGTGGATACTCATATCTATAACGATTATAAGGTACCGGCAAATTATGATTCGATGTTGATGAAGCTGATTGTTCACGGGAAGGATCGAGAGGAAGCAATTGCGAAAATGCGCAGTGCTTTAGGAGAAGTGATCATTGAGGGAATTGATACGAATCTTGATTTTCAATTTGAAATTTTATGTCATTCAGCTTATGAAAATGGAGATACAGACACCCATTTTATTCAGACATATTTTCCGGAATATTGTAAGTAGAGATTAATTGCCATGGCAGTTTAGGTATTGGAGCAGTTATTAATTATCCGGTTTTGAGAAAGAAAGCAGAGAAAGGGATGTTCGGTTATGTTAAAAAATATGTTTAAAAAGACATATACCATCATTGATACAAAGTATAAGCCGCAAAAAAAAGAAGAGGAGCCGAGCATCCCTCAGGGGCTTTGGCGCAAATGCAATAAGTGTGGACAACCGATATATGTGGAGGATGTGACAAATAATTTTTATGTTTGTCCAAAATGTGGCGGATATTTCCGTGTCCATGCTTATCGCCGGATAGAGATGTTGATTGATGAGGGGACTTTTGAGGAATGGGATGCAAAAATGGAATTTTCCAATCCTTTGAATTTTCCGGGTTATGAGAAAAAGGTACAGGCAGCAAAAGAGCGCACAAAGCTGAATGAAGCAATTGTCACCGGTAAGGGAAGGATCGGCGGACAGGAAACGGCATTTGGCGTATGTGATGCCAGATTTTTGATGAGTAGTATGGGACATGTTGTGGGAGAAAAAATCACCCGGATGGTGGAGCGTGCTACCAGCGAAAAGCTGCCAGTTATTATCTATGCCTGTTCTGGCGGAGCCAGAATGCAGGA
The DNA here is from genome assembly GCA_910588125.1 of uncultured Lachnospiraceae bacterium. Taxonomy (GTDB): domain Bacteria; phylum Bacillota; class Clostridia; order Lachnospirales; family Lachnospiraceae; genus Brotaphodocola. Next base: position 22,410 of record CAJUPI010000019.1, on the reverse strand, counting down.
AGGAATCGTATCGCTGATGCAAATGGCAAAGACTTCTGCTGCTTTAAAAAAGCATCATGAGGCGGGACAGTTGTTTATCAGTGTTTTGACGGATCCGACAACGGGCGGGGTCACAGCCAGTTTTGCAATGTTAGGCGATATTATTTTGGCCGAACCAAATGCATTGATTGGTTTTGCCGGTCCACGAGTTATTGAACAGACAATACGACAGAAGCTGCCGGAAGGCTTTCAGAGAGCAGAATTTTTGCTGGAGCATGGATTTGTAGATAAGATTGTGGAGCGCAAAGATCAAAAAGAGGTATTGGCTCAGATTTTGCGGCTTCATCAATGTGAAAAATTACAGACAGGTGTCTGTAAGGGACAAGAACGGATACAGAAGCCGTTGCCTTCGGATCATGGCTCTCGTTTGAACAGGGAGAAAACGGCCTGGGATACGGTACAGCTTTCTCGTGCAGCGGGACGTCCGGTGGCCGCCGATTATATTGAACTGCTTTTTGATGATTTTATTGAGCTGCATGGAGATCGGTATTTTAGTGATGACGGCGCTATTGTAGGAGGAATTGCTTCCTTCTGTGGAATGCCGGTAACGGTGATCGGGCAACAAAAGGGAAAAAATACAAAAGATAATATTAAACGGAATTTTGGCATGCCCGCTCCGGATGGTTATCGTAAAGCGTTGCGGCTTATGAAACAGGCGGAATCTTTTGGACGTCCGATTATTTGTTTTGTGGATACGCCAGGAGCCTTTTGTGGATTGGAAGCAGAGGAACGTGGACAGGGAGAGGCGATCGCGAGGAACCTGTTTGAAATGGCTGCTTTGACAGTACCTGTTCTTTCTATTGTGATTGGAGAAGGCGGTAGCGGCGGCGCATTGGCCATGGCAGTTGCTAATGAAGTGTGGATGATGGAAAATGCGATCTATTCGATTTTATCACCCGAGGGTTTTGCTTCGATTCTATGGAAGGACAGTAAAAAGGCAGCAGATGCAGCAGATGTTATGAAAATTACCGCGGCTGATCTTTATGATAATGGTCTGATCGAACAGATAATTCCGGAAGAGAATCCGGCAAGTGAAGAAACCTTGCCATTATTAGTTAAGAATATGCGAAAAAAGATGATAATGTTTTTTGAGAAATATAAAGCTATGACACCAGAAGAGATTGCCGGACAACGTTATCAGCGGTTTCGGAATATATAAACAGGAAAAGGGGGAGGAGAAGGCATGATAAAATTTAGTCCATTGGTAATTGGGGATATGGTAGCAAAATATCCTGTCATACAAGGAGGTATGGGCGTGGGAATCAGCCTTTCTTCTCTGGCCGGAGCAGTAGCTAAGGCCGGAGGTGTCGGAATCATCTCCACTGCTCAGATTGGATTTCGGGATCCGGATTTCCTCAAGGAACCAATGGAAGCAAATATGCGGGCAATCCGCAGTGAATTTGCAAAGGCCAGGGCAATTGCCCCGAAGGGAATTATTGGTTTTAATATTATGGTGGCTACCCGAAATTATGCTCAGTATGTGAAAGAAGCGATTAAGGCCGGCGCAGATATCATTATTTCAGGTGCAGGTCTTCCGGTTGATTTGCCAGAGTATCTGTCAGAGGCAAAGCGGATAGCAGCCGAGGCAGGAGAAACTGTGCGGACAAAAATCGCGCCGATTGTTTCCACAGCGAAATCAGCAATGGTAATTTGTAAGATGTGGGATCGAAAGTATAAAAGAATTCCGGATCTTGTTGTGATAGAGGGGCCTTTGGCAGGTGGACATCTTGGCTTTACCCGGGAGCAGCTAAGCCAGTATGGTGCAGATACGCCAAATGTAGCGAAAACCTATGATTCGGCAGCGTATGACGAAGAGATACGTGGTATTATGAAAGTAGTCAGGCAATTTGAAGAGAAATACCGTCAACATATTCCGGTAGTTATTGCTGGCGGTGTTTATCGGCATGAGGATGTGATGCATGCCATAGAGTTGGGAGCAGACGGTGTACAGGTGGCAACCCGGTTTGTAACTACAGAGGAGTGTGATGCTCCGATGTCCTATAAACAGTCGTATTTGGATGCAAAAGAAGAGGATATCATAATTACGCAGAGCCCGGTGGGAATGCCGGGACGTGCGATTCGCAATTCATTTTTAGAAAAAATCACAGCTCAAAAGGCGGCCGGGGAAAAGGTTAAAATCGATCATTGTTATCAGTGCCTGGAGCATTGTGATCCAAAGAATATTCCTTATTGCATTACCAAAGCACTGTCAAATGCTGCTGAAGGGGATCTCGATCAAGCATTGCTGTTTTGTGGAAGTAATGCCTGCCTAGCAAACCGAATCGAGACCGTAGATGAGGTAATGCAGGATTTGATGGGATTACCGGCTTTTTAAAGAAAAGTTTCATAAATATGAGATCCTGTCCATAGATTTAGGATAAAAGAGAATAGAAAAGGACTTTTTATGCTAAATTATCTATGGGGGTTCATGATTTTGACAGGAATGCTGTGGGGTGCAGCTAATAATAATTTAGAAGCAGTAACCCAGGGGCTTCTGGATTCGGCGGCAGAAGCAGTAACTCTCAGTATTACTATGGCAGGAATCATGTCTTTCTGGAGCGGAATTCTGGAGGTGGGAAATCAGTCGGGATTGATTGAATGGCTGGCCGGAAAAATGGGGCCTGTTTTAAGCTTTCTGTTTCCGGAATTGGAAAAGGATCATCCGGCACGTCTGCCGATTGCCGTTAATATGGTCGCGAATATGCTGGGGCTGGGAATGGCGGCAACTCCTGCTGGTTTGGAAGCAATGAAGCTTTTGCAAAAGGATGAGAAGCTCGAAAAGGAAAAGAATCTGGCCAGCAATACCATGTGCTGTTTTTTAATCATTAACATTTCTTCTCTGCAATTAGTACCGGTCAGTATGATAGCTTATCGAAGTCAATATGGTTCTGCAGATCCGGTAGCTGTATTAGGGCCAGCCTTGCTGGCTACGGGATGTTCAACTCTGACAGCAGTTATTTTCTGTAAATTGATGGTATTGAGAAAGGCGGTGGCAGAGAAGTGATTCAATGGATATCTCGTATTCTGGTGCCGCTGATTGTCAGTTATATCGTAGGTTTTGGAATATTGTCCCGGCGTCCGGTATTTGATGATTTTTTGACAGGGGCAAAAGAAGGCATCCGGACAATAGTAAATATTTTACCTACTTTAATTGGACTAATGACAGCAGTGGGGGTATTGCGATCTTCTGGTTTTTTGGATGTTTTAAGCGGTTGGCTGTCTGTTCCGGCGTCCTGGCTTCACTTGCCGGCTCCATTGATACCTTTGACATTGGTACGTCTGATTTCCAATTCGGCTGCTACCGGATTGGTATTGGATATTTTTACTCGTTATGGGCCGGATTCACCGCTGGGAATGGCTGCTTCTGTGATGATGAGCAGTACAGAAACCGTATTTTATTGTATCAGTATTTATTTTGGCTCGATTCATGTGACGAAAACCCGTTATGTGCTGCCGGGCGCTTTGCTGGCAACAGCCGCCGGAGTGGCGGCAAGTATTGTCATTGCCTTTATGTAGCAGTTCAAATAGCTTTACTATTATTCTTTTTCACAAAATAGACACAAGCTTGTAAGAATTTTCTAAGGATTTGAAGGTTGCCTGTCTGCAAAAAATCATGTATAATCATTGGGAAGCTTTTGCCTTCCGAAAGAGTGAGGGAAATTTGTGGATACTTATGAAACTCTGAACAACGCATTGGTTAACTTATTCCGGGATGTGATGGATTTAGAAGAGCATGCGATTATTACTTCTGAATATAGTGATATCACAAACAACGACATGCATGTGATAGAAGCGGTCGGCCTGGGAGAGCCAAAGAATATGTCTGCGATTGCAAAACTTCTTTCTGTAACCGTGGGAACTCTGACAATTGCAATGAACAGCCTGGTAAAAAAGGGCTATGTGGTTCGGGAACGGGGAAAGGAAGACCGCAGGGTGGTATATATTTCTTTGTCTGAAAAGGGAAAGCGTGCGTACCAGCATCATGAGAAATTCCATCGTCATATGATTGACGAAATATTAAAGGATCTGACAGAAGAGGAGACAGAAGCTCTGGAGAGAGCGCTGGTCAGGCTTGATCAGTGGTTTCGCAGATTTCAGGAGGATTAAAGGAGGCATTTTTCATCATGAAAAAGGCAAATGTGCAATGGATCAGAACCATTTTATGTATGACAGGTATTATGATGATTTTTTCTCTGACAGCCTGTACTCCGACACCAGAAAAAGGGCGTACGGGAGAAGTAAAACAGACACAGGCGGCAAACGGGGTGGCTACCAACAAAAATCCGGATCCCACTGCTCCGGATTTAGAAGTGGTTTCCATCTATAATGTAAGTGAAGACGGCACAAAGCTGGAGGGGACCATGGATGCCGTAGAAGAGTTAAATCCTCAGGTGTTGACAGATTTATTGATTCAGTATGGTGTTCTGGAAGAAGGGACAAAGCTTATCAGCTTTGCGGCTGAGGGCGATCCCAGCAGCAAGGAGGTTGGCCCTGGCGTGCTTAATATTCCGGGAGTGGAGATCGAGAGCGATACCAGAGAATACGGAACTTTGAATCTGAGTAAGTTTCCGGATGCAAAGAATGAGATACTTCTGCAAGCAGTGGCAAATACGTTTCTGGAAAATCTGAATGTGGTATATCTGACTATTCAGGTAGATGGAGAGACGGTGGCAGAGAATCTGTCGATGGTGGATGCAGGAAAATAAAAGAAGGCTGCCTGATTTTTTTGCTGTTTGGGATAGGGGTTCCCAAAGGCAGAATTATCAGGCAGTTTTTTACACTATTGTTTGTTATTGCGAGCTTTTTTGTGCTGTCAGCCAGGTGGTAAAGTAAGATTGTATCACATCAAAGGGAGCTTCTCCTATATCGAGAAGAAAGGTATGAAAGGCTTTGGGATCGAAATTTTTCCCCAGTTCCTTTTCAGCTGTTTCCCGCATATTTAAAAATTCCATGCATCCAACATAATAGGATAAATAATTTGCCGGATTTTCAATCATGGCATTGTAGAGCGCATCAGTCAGCGTACCGGGCTCATCGTAATAGTTTTCAAGGTATTTACGAACCTGTTCTTTATCCCAGCCCATATAATTGATATAAATATCCAAACAGGCGTGAAGACCTAAGGATGCTAGAGAATTAGCGGCTAACAGCTCAGCTAGTTCCGGGCGAAGGCCATTATCAAGACTATAGGAGAGCTGTTCGACGTAAGTTGCCCAGCCTTCACTGTAGCCTTTAAAGGATAATATCTTGCGGATATTAGAATTGCAATGGGTGTGGAAATATACATTTTGGTATAAATGTCCCGGATATCCTTCATGGGCTAATGTATTATATAATGCATTTGATACAAATCGGGGATTCTCATTGATAAAAATCACGTTATCCTGATAATCATCCATAGGAGAAACCAGGTAAAATGCAGGGCTTAAGGATAGTTCCAGAGATTTAGGAACTGTTTTTAAAGTATAGTTACATTCGGCAAGGGAAGGGAATTCTTTCATAGATAAAGTTTTTAGCTCTTCCATAATGGCTTTTGGTTCTGTCTGCCGGTAAGTAAAGGTATCCAGCTCATCAATCAGGTCAGGATGCTGGCGAAGCAGCAGAGATGTTTTTACCAACTGCTTATTCATTGTAAGCTCCATATCTTTAAGAAGCTCTTCTATTGAGGAATAAGAGGTGCCGGTGGCAGAGTATACCAGGTATTCATAGAACTTTTTCCCCTCGGGATATTCGCATAAGCCCTTTTCATTAGTGCCGGTGCCCCGAAGCTCTTTTAAGCCATCAATTAACATTTGATAAGCGGGAATAAATGTATTTTCCAATAAAGCTTCATTTTGTTGACGGTAAGTAGTTTTCTCTTCATCCGAAAGTTCTGGAAGCGTATCCAGACGGCTGTTGAAGGTATCGATCATGAAATTATCTCCAGGGGTCAAAAGATAGCTTTCACAGGATTCAATCACATGATCCAGAACCGTGTCACTCATCATTAAGCCAGCTTCTGATTTTTGGCGTTGAAAATCCAGCAGCTGCCCATAATATTCTTTGATAGCGCCTAAAAGGGCAAGATAATCTTCAACATCCTGTTTGCGATAAAAGGCATATTCGGAAAGAAGGATGGGAAGCTGGGCCTGTACGCCGATTGTTACGGCTAAAGGCTGGCTGTATAACTCCATACCATAGCTTTTTTTCTCGGTGTTTAGCAGGCTCTGAATAATACGAAGCGTCAGTTTTTGATCATCAGTCAAAAGGCCAGGATCATAATTATTCAGTGTTTTAAAAAGATTTTGCTGTTCCTGACAGGATTCTTTCATAGCGTCCAGAGTAAAATCGCCATATAAAAATTCCGCACCTGAAATTCCATAGGCAGAAGGATCTTTTAGTTTAAAATGTAAATCCAGCAGTCCATGGCTGACCTCATCCAGAAATATGGTTTCCATCAGTTCATCAAATTCTTTTTGGGCTTTTAGCTGTGATTCCTCGAAATGTTCATAGCTTTGTGCCGTTTCTTCTGAAAAAGGTACGGCAGTGGTGGGACTGGGATTTTCTGGAGGCCGGGTACAGCCTTCAAGGAGAGAGGTACAGAAAAGCAGAAAAACCAGCGTCAGGCTGGTTATGCGTTTTTTGAAGCCTGATGTTAAATTCATAGGGCATCCTCCTAAAACGTTAAATAGATAAGGGCGTGGAAGGGCCCTTTTGATATTAATAATAAACTATATTCAGAAAAAATACAACTTATTCATGGGCAGAGAGGAGAGAACAAAATGTTTTGGAAGAACAAGAAAGAGAAAAAAGTGAAATATGACAGGACGGGTAAGATTCCAATGATGCGCGTAAGCATCTGTACAGGTGAACGTGTGGTGGGATTTAAGGATGAGAGAAGTGGAAAGTTTGAGGATTTGATGGTAATTCGCGGGAAAGAAGATTTGCGAAAATTTATGAAGGAATATGGAGTAGAAGAAGGAGAGATCCGAAAGGAATGGTAGATTTGGAAGGTTTTACATATGCAGCCTTTGAAATATTTGGCGGAACATTTCAAAGGCTGCTAACTTTTGATCAGGTATTTACTATGATGCCATTCACCTCTACACCGCCGTCAACGGCAATGACCAGATACTGTCGTCCATCAATCTCGCGGGTTTCAATCAAGTCCGTACGTTCAGGATTTACTTTGATAATAACATCTGGCGTTTTGACTTCAAAAGCACGTGGATTGATAATATTTCCGGCAAAGATGGCCGCCTTTTCACCGGCAGCTTCATCAAAATTTTTATCAAAATCCTGTAAATGCTCTTCTTTGACGCCGCTATTTTCTAATAAAGATTTTACCTGATATTTATCGAGAACCAAAGGTTCCGGTGCGTCCTTATGTTCTTCCATCATCTCATTTAAATTGTCATGTATAGTTTTTACGGTTTCATAATTGCAAGAATCTCCGAGAGTTTCTTCGATGATGGACTGAAAGGTTTCTTTTTGGAAGCCGGCGGCAAGAGGCAACGGGCAGCCTAAAAGCTGTTCGATAAATGAATCATGGAGATCATTGGCATTTTTGGAGTAATATAATAAACTGTGAATATCAGCAGAACGATCGTTAAAAGCCGGGAATAAAAAACCAAGTTCCGGCATTCCGACCACCCAGTCACGGGTACGATTCTGGAAGGAATTCTGCAGCTCATTATAGCTCAGCCCTGGTTTGGAAAGGTCTACCGGACAGATGCAACAAAGAATATAACTATATACCTCATCGGAGGCGTCTTCCATAGCAAGTCCGTCTGATGTGCGGCCAGGTATATCATAAGTATCATGAATCAGCAGGATTAAGTAATTGCCGGTATATTCGAAAGATTCGATGATACGGTCATAGAAGGACTCGAGCAATTCATCATTCTGGAGTCTGCTGTTGCGCAATTGCAGCAGGAATTCCTGAGTCCCTCCCTCTTTTTCTGTATCAAGCGGAAAATCAAGATTAACTAAATTTTTACCAACCGTTCCGGAAAGGGATTTGCGAAGAATTTCAAAATATTTGAACATATCTTCTTCTGGCAAAGAGAGGAAGGCTTCTTTAAATTCCGTCTTTTTGTTTTTTTCACCATCGATATAGCAACCGCAAATACGGGAAATTGAGCATCCAGAAGGAGTAAATTGACGCTTTATTTCTGAAATTTCTTTTTTTATCATAAATGATTACCTCCAAAATGTTGTTCGCTGAGGGTATCTGCACATTAATTATCAGTATAGCATAGGAAACGCGATTCGTGTTGTATTTTTTATTGCAAATATTTTACGATGCGGGGGTCAAAAAGGTATTTTACTCTTGGTATCATATTAAGAAATCTGTTAAGTTTTATCGGGGATAACTCAGGTTAAACCGAATCAGTAGACGAAAATATGTTTTTGTGGTAGAATATTCGGGTAGACAATCATTGTGCAAAGGAATATTTTTATGCTCCCTGAAGTTAAGGAGATTTAGAAATGAAAGAAACCATGAAAATAAAAGGCCAGCTTAAGTTTTACTTGTCCTGGCCATTGTTACTATCCTTATTTTTGATAGTTGGAAACTTCGGTGTGGCCACAGTGAGCAGGGCAGGCGCCTTGGTGCTTTTTCCATTCACTTTGTGCTATGTCGCAATTGCTGTCTGGATTTATTTGTACCGGCAGAAGCGCATACTGGGTGGGTTGATCGAATTTTCAGCAGAATATGCTTGGATTCAAAAGCAGCTTTTATCGGATATGGCAGTACCTTATGCTTTAGCGGATGAGGATGGCCGTCTTTTGTGGGGGAATGATGCTTTTCGTGATATCTTAAGTGAAAAAAAGGCTCTTCGCAAGAATCTATTAACTTTATTTCCAGAGGTTGCCAAGACAGATTTGGCATCTGAAGAGCCCTCCCATATTCATACTACTTATGGAGAAGAAAAATTTCGCATAGATATTCGTCCGATCTATGTTACCGGGGATGAGGAGGATGAGAATGCCATAGTATCCGGGACTCAGAAGATGCTGGCCGTTTACCTGTTTAATGAGACGGATATTCTTCGGTATAAACAGGAGATTACTGATGAAAAGATGGTGGCCGGCCTGATTTATCTGGATAACTATGAAGAGGCGCTGGAAAGTGTGGAAGAGGTTCGCCGCTCTCTTTTAACTGCGCTTATTGATCGGAAGATTAATAAATATATTGGCGCTATCGATGGAATTGTCAAAAAGATGGAAAAAGATAAATATTTTTTCATGATCAAACAGAAGCATATGGAGCAGATTCAGGAGGAACGCTTCAGCATTCTGGAGGATGTAAAGTCAGTAAATATTGGAAATGAAATGGCCGTAACATTGAGTATTGGCATTGGAATGAATGGGGAAAGCTACAGCCAGAATTACGAATATGCCAGGGTTTCCATTGATATGGCATTGGGACGAGGGGGAGATCAGGCAGTAGTAAAGGATGCCGGAAGGATCCAGTATTATGGTGGCAAGGCGCAGCAGCTGGAGAAATCCACTCGCGTGAAGGCTCGTGTGAAGGCCCATGCATTGCGGGAATTGATGGAGACCAAGGATCGTTTATTGATTATGGGGCATAAGCTGGGGGATATCGATTCCTTTGGTGCATCCATAGGAATTTATCGGATTGCATCTTCTCTGAATAAAAAATCTCATATTGTTATTAATGAGGTAACTACATCTGTTCAGCCAATGCTGGAGCGTTTTCTGAACAATCCGGAGTATCCGGAGGATTTGCTTTTAAATGGAGCGCAGGCGGCGGAGCTGGTGGATAATAATACCATGCTGGTGGTGGTAGATGTGAATCGTCCCAGTATTACGGATGCTCCGGAGCTTCTGCATATGGTTAAGACAATTGTGGTATTGGATCATCACCGTCAGAGCAGTGAAGTGATCAGTAATGCAGTGCTTTCTTATGTAGAGCCATATGCATCCTCTGCCTGTGAGATGGTTGCCGAAGTATTGCAGTATATTGCAGACGATATACGGATCAAACCTCCGGAGGCAGATGTCATGTATGCGGGAATTGTGATTGATACTTTGAATTTTACCAATCAGACTGGGGTGCGGACATTTGAGGCCGCTGCATATTTGCGGCGGAATGGTGCAGATGTTACCCGAGTGCGTAAATTGTTCCGCGATGATATGGCGGAGTATAAGGCCAAGGCATCGGCGATTACATCAGCAGAGGTTTACCGGGATGCTTTTTCGATCGGGATATGCCCGGCAGAAGGGTTGCAAAGCCCTACGATTGTAGGTGCTCAGGCAGCTAATGAATTGTTGGATATCAAGGGAATTAAAGCATCAGTGGTGCTGACAAAATATCAGGAGAAGATTTATATCAGTGCCCGTTCTATCGATGAAGTTAATGTACAGGTAATGATGGAGCAACTGGGAGGCGGCGGACATCGGACAGTTGCCGGAGCGCAGCTTAAGGATATTACGGTGGAAGAAGCAAAGAATCAGGTCAAGCAAGTGATAGACAGTATGTTGGAGAAAGGAGATATATCATAATGGAAGTAGTATTGCTGGAGGATGTGAAGGCATTAGGTAAAAAGGGTCAGATCGTTAAGGTAAATGATGGTTATGCCCGGAATTTTATTCTGCCAAAGAAACTGGGAGTGGAGGCAACGTCAAAGAATCTGAATGATTTAAAGCTGCAAAAAGCAAATGAAGCTAGACAGGCAGCAGAACAGTTGGCAGCAGCCAAAGAACAAGCCGCCAAAATTGAGAAGCTGACAGTGACACTTTCCATGAAGGCCGGAGAGAGTGGAAAGGCTTTCGGCTCTATTTCCAGTAAGGAGATTGCGGCGGCGGCAATGGATCAGTTTGGATTAGAGATTGATAAGAAAAAACTGGTATTGCCAGAGTCATTAAAGACTTTTGGTGTTCATGAAGTGCCGTTAAAATTGCATAAAGATGTGACGGCAAAGCTGGCTGTCAAGATTGTTGAAGCATAAAAGGATTGGGTGAGTGGCAGATATGGATGAGGCTTTAATGAAGCGGATACTTCCGCATAATATTGAAGCGGAGCAGTCCGTGATTGGCGCCATGCTGATGGATAAAGATGCCATCATTGCCGTATCAGAGATTTTGTCTGAGGCGGATTTTTACCAGCGTGCTTATGCGATTATGTTTGAGGCTATGGTAGAACTGTTTAATGAAGGAAAGCCGGTTGATCTGGTTACGCTTCAGAATCGCCTGAGAGAGAGAGATGTGCCGCCTGAGGTGAGCAGTCTGGAATTTGTGCGGGATATTCTCACCACAGTCCCTACCTCAGCAAATGCCAAATCTTATGCGAATATTGTGAAAGAGAAAGCAGTGCTGAGGCGATTGATTAAAGTGACAGAGGAGATTGCCAATACCTGTTATGTGGGGCGGGAGCCATTAGAGCAGATCTTGGCAGATACGGAAAAGTCGATATTTGATTTGCTTCAAAGCAGGGATTCATCGGAGTTCGTCCCTATTCGTCAGATCGCATTGAATGTTTTGGAAAAGATTGAAATCGCTTCAAAGAATCCTGGAACAGTGACGGGAATCCCTACAGGTTTTATTGATTTGGATTACAAGACTTCCGGTATGCAGCCTTCGGATTTAGTGTTGATAGCCGCCCGTCCGTCTATGGGAAAAACGGCTTTTGTTTTGAATCTTGTGGATCATATAGCAGTCCGGAGAGGCCAGCCTTGCATGATATTCAGTTTGGAGATGTCCAAGGAACAACTGGTAAATCGTATGCTGGCTATGGAATCAAATGTGGATTCTCAGAAATTGCGCACAGGTAATTTGACGGATTCTGACTGGGATGCTGTGGTGGAAGGAATAGGAATTATCGGAAATTCAAAGCTGTTTATCGATGATACCCCTGGAATTTCTATTACGGAGCTACGTTCAAAATGCCGGAAGATGAAGCTGGAATATGGTTTATGTATGATTATTATCGATTATTTACAGCTAATGTCCGGAAGTGGGCGCACCAGTGACAACCGGCAGCAGGAGATTTCTGAGATTTCCCGTTCTTTAAAGGCCCTGGCCAGGGAGATGAATGCACCGGTGGTGGCATTATCCCAGTTGAGCCGTGCCTGTGAAAGCAGGCAGGATCACCGGCCTATGCTTTCAGATTTGCGTGAATCAGGGGCAATTGAGCAGGATGCAGATGTGGTGATGTTTTTATATCGGGATGATTATTATAATAAGGATACAGATACTCCGAATATTGCAGAGGTAATTATAGCTAAGCAGAGAAATGGCCCGATTGGAACGGTAAATCTTTTATGGCAGCCGGAATTTACTAAATTTGTTAATTTGGCCAGGTGATATCCGCTTAATAATGTCTTTGTCCACTGAGGACGCCTTTTGTAGAACCAGGGTTAGTATAAAAAAATACGGTCTAGCAGGATTTTAAGTAGAGATTCTGCTAAACCGTTTTTGTTATTATAATTTTTTCCCGCTTCGTCCAAATTTCTTTTTCTTAAAAAATGGCAATCTGGTGGCGGCCGCCTCTGCTTTGCCTTTGCTGTCTTTTTGATAGGCCCGCAAGGTTTCATCCAGGGCTTTAAAACGCTCTTCGGCCCGTTCATCATTGACGCGCATCATATATTCTAACTCTTGTATCATTTTGTCGTTAACCTGGCGGCTGATCTCATCACTTAACGCTTCGTTATTTTCCTGAATCGCTTGTCCGACTGCCCGTCCAATAACCTGGTTCATAATTTGTTGGAACTGTTCCATTTTTTCTGGATTGATTGCGATTGCTGTAGATTCCTGGTTTGGTATTGTTTTTAATTTGGCCTCTTCTTCCATTTCCTCCCCTGCACTTCCTTCTTTTAAAATATTTACTGCATTTTGTTCCAATACCTGATCCGGATTGATATCCTCATCACCATCGATCATTTTTTTTAATACTTGTTCAATGGCTTTTAACTGGTATCCTTTTTCTTTCAGTTCTTTAATCTTTTGAAACAGGCGGATATGTAATTCCGTGTAGTAGCGATGACTTTTTCCATTTCTGGGGATGTTAAGCTGAAGCTCGTCCTCCCAGTAGCGCAGTACGTGAGATTCCACTCCAACCAGTTTGCCAGCTTCTGATATGGAATAGCGTGTTTTTTCCATTTTTTGTCTCCTTATGTCTCCTGTGAAAGTTTCATGCAAAACTAAAACATCAGGATTTCATATAATGATGTCAGTTCAGGCATGTCTGAATATAATTGCAATGCTGTACTAATATTATCATATGAAGGACAATTAAGAATTATGCTTAAGTTATAGAAAAAATTGTAAAAAGAATTCTCTTTAACGCTATGGTTTGTTTGGCGGCTCTTTTCAGTATAATGAAATAAAAATCAGGATATCAGGCTATTTTCCAGATGAAAAAGAATTTGGCGCTTATATTCCAGAAATTGCTCTGAGAGAGAAAAGTCTTTTTTCCTTGGCCGTGGTTCATCAATGGAGATTTCTTTTGTAATATGTCCCGGATTTCCCGTTAGCAGACAAACGCGATCAGACAAAAGGATCGCTTCATCAATATCATGCGTTACAAATAAAGTCGAGAGATGAATCTGTTCCATTACCTGTAAATACCAATCATGAATAGCACTTTTGGTTAGCATGTCCAGGGCAGAAAAGGGCTCGTCTAACAGAGCTACTTGTTCGGAAAACAGGTAAGTTCGCAAGAGGGCGGCCCGCTGTTTCATACCACCAGATAATTGGGCGGGATACTTTTTTTGCGTGCCGCTCAGACCAAACGGTTCAAAATATTGGGAGACCTTTATGCGGGCGTCCTTTTTTTTCATGCCTTTGATTAAGAGAGGAAGAGCTACATTATCCTCAATGGTACGATAAGGAAGAAGGAGATCCTTTTGAAGCATATAGCTGACCTGTCCCGGCTTTCCTGTGATTTCTGTATTATTCAGAAAAACTTTTCCCTCATCTGGTTGACTCAAACCGGCAATCACATTAAACAGAGTGGTTTTTCCTCCTCCGCTGATGCCCAGAAGAGAAACCAGTTCCCCTTTATCCAGTTCTAACCAGATATCATCAAGGATTTTCTTTCCATCAAAGGATTTGGTGATTCCTTCTATTTTAAGAATGGACATAGTCTTCCTCCCTGAATGTGTTAAGGCAGATAATCATTAGTGAATCCGATGTTTTCCGGAAGTTTCGGATTTGAAAGGCCATTTTCATTAAGCCATGAATAGAAGCCATTCCAGCGGGCAGGATCCATGTAGCCCCATTGCTTGACATCTGCCAAATATTGATTAGATAAATACTTTTGGCTGGCCAGAACCAGTTCCTTGTCTAATTCTGGAACAGCCTGACAGAGAATTTCTGCCGCCTGTTCCGGATTGGCCGCTGCCTCCTCATAACCCCTGCTAAGGGCAGACAGGAATGCTTTCGCCGTATCTGGATCCGTTTCCAAAAATTGGTTATTGGAAATTACTACAGGGGTATAATAGTCAAAAACCGGATTGAGGTCAGAAAATGCGAAATAGTCTGTTTTTAAATTTTCTAATTCTGTTTTTATACCAGCCCAGCCATAAAAAATCCAAATAGCATCCACAGAGTTTGTCTTTAGTGCGGATACTTCATCAGTAATAGTATTTGGAATTAGTTCTACTTTACTGAAATCACCGCCGTCACCTTCTATCACATTCTGTAGAGTAGCCAGTTCTATTGGGGATTCCCAGGTAGCGTATTTTTTCCCTTCCATTCCTTTAGGGCGGTCAACGCCTTCTCCCTTGCGGGAGACGATCCCGGATGTATTATGTTGAAGAACAGCAGCTACAGCTTTGATAGGAAGCGCGTCATCGCCTACCAGAGCCGGAGCCATAGTGTCCTGAAAGCTTATGCCGAACTGAGCCTTTCCGGAAGCGACTAAAACTTCAGCGCCGCCTTCTGGAGGCTGTACGATTTCCACTTCTAAGCCGGCATCTCTAAAATAACCTTGTTTTTGAGCTACGTACAATCCCGAATGATTGGTATTAGGAGTCCAATCCAGGACAAAAGTAATGGTTTTAAGCTTTTCAGGAGCGGTTGTTTCTGTTTTTGAGCTGCAGGCGGTTACAGAAAGTGCCAGAATCAGAGCTGCCGCGTTCCAAATGCTTTTGCTTTTTTTCATAAAATCCTCCATGCTGTTTCCAGGGCATACACAACTGTTGTAAGAGCTCCACCCCTTGCATCATAAGCAGGCTGATGATTGAAATCAGAAAGATTACCGCAAACATTTTATCAAAAGAAAATGCTTTTTTGACTCGGGTCATATATACACCCAATCCACCGAAGCCTCCCAACCACTCGGATATTACGGCGCCGACTACGGCATAGGAGGCAGAAATTCGCAATCCGGAAAAAAACTGTTCCATTGCACCGGGAAGCTTAATATAACGGAAGATTTGTCCAGGTCCGGCACCCATAGACCGCAGTAGGTTAACGGCATCTGGATCGGCGGATTTAAATCCTGTAAGAAGCCCTATTGTGATGGGAAAAAAGGTGGTAATAACAATTAAAATTATTTTTGGAGCCATCTCATATCCAAACCACAGGACTAAAAGAGGTGCAATTGCTACGGTGGGTACTGTTTGTGTCAATACTACTAATGGATAAAAAGCCTGATAGAGAAAATCAAACTGATCCATGATGACTGCCATAAGAAAACCTAACAGGATTCCCAGAGCTAAACCGGTAAACGCTTCTGAAAGGCTGATGAAAGAATGTTCCATCAGAAGGGGTAATTCTGCAAAAAATGCTTTTCCTATTTGTAGTGGTGAAGGAAGGAGAAAGGCATCAACGATCCCCATCCCCGTAATCAGCTGCCATACAAAAAGAATCGCCAGGATAGCAGAACAAGACCACAATTTATTGGTGATGTTTGGTGACCTTCTGATCAATAGTCAACACGTCTCCTTCCGGCCGATAGGTTACTTTGATATAAGCAGCTACAGACGGGGCGCCTGCACGAATGGCGATATGCTGGCACTCTTTAACAATATCCATTAGTTCATCATAATCCCCTTCAATAGCCGTCTCAAAAGGACCGACGTAACAGTTTAAGCCAGTGCTTTTAATATAAGCAATGACCTCGTCCACAACCCGAACCAGTTCTTCGTCATTGGTGGCTTCTGGTAATGATTGAATAGCTACACTTGCATTCATAGAAATACTCCTTTCTAGATGGGGAGCTGTCCAATTGGTGAGAGAATTAAAATAGGATCGTATAAAAAAACCGCCTGGATCTCCCAAGCGGAATGATGTCTTCTGAGTATAATAAATAAATTCACAGAGAAGAAGTTCCTACGCTGGCATTATCCAGATCAGGTTCCAGGGTTTAAAATAAGTCCTATTTTATCTCAGCCGGAGGATCTTCCAGCACCCCTTTTTATTGTCGTGTCCAGTTTACCACAGTATGGGTGGGAAGTCAATCAGAAATATTTATGTTACAATTGTCACAGGAGAAAATGACGGATTACCTCTATTAGAAAAAGGAGTTTTCTTCTATAATAAATTTATTACCAAATATGAAAAAATGGACGGGGGATCAGGGATGGAAAAGGAAGGGAAAAAGACAATTTTCTGGTATGGGATTCCTGCTTATGGCCATGTGCATTCGAATCTTTATCTGGCGGGATGCCTGGCAAATAAAGGATTTCGAATAGTCTATTATTCGTTTCCGGAGTTTCGGAAGGTGATTGAAGCCAATGGATGTAATTATCGTTCATACCCTGTTTCATCAAAAGAGATTGTGTTGAGAGATGGGAGCCAGATATTAAAGCTTTATCGTTTGATTTTGCAGTATACACAAAGAATGTTGCCGGTTCTTGAGAAAGAAGCCCGGCAGGAAGATCCGGACGTTGTGTTTTTTGATTCGCTTGCTTTATGGGGAAGGGTGATAGGGCAACGATGCAAGATACCTTCTTATAGCTTTTACAGTATTATAGGAATAGGGAAAGCAGGAGATGCGGCATTCTGGGCATATGCAAGAGGATTTTATAAAGGATTTCTGCAATATGAAAAAGAATGGCCGCAGATTTGGAGACTACGCCGGGAATTGAAAAAAGAATGGAGATTAAAGAAATTGGGGATGCAATCAGTTCTGATGAATCAGGGGGATTGCAATCTGATGGGATATTCCCGCAGATTTCAGCCAGGAGGGGAAAAATTTGGAGGAAAATATCTTTTTCTGGGGCCAATGGCAGTACACAGGCAGATCGTAGAAAAAAATGATTTTGAATATCCGGAAGGAATATTGATTTATATTTCACTGGGAACGATTTTTAATAGGAATGAGCAGATTTTAAAGGAAATTATAATACAGTTGGGAGGACATAACGGAGAAATCAGCGAGTGTGCCAGAAAACCAAATACGGAATATTCTGTAGTGCTGGTTTGGGATGAATCAGACTCAGAAAAACAGAGGATCTTTCCAAAAAATTTTATTGTCCGTCGGTTTGTAAACCAGGGAGAGATAATGCAACGGGCATCTTTATTTATCACTGCAGGAGGTATGAATAGTATTCATGAAGCGTTGTATTATGGCGTGCCATGCCTGATGTATCCACAACAAGGAGAACAGTATATAAATGCCCGGCAATTTGAACAATTAGGCTTTGGGAGGATTCTGAAAGATCCTTCGAGGCTGGAGCAGGAGATGATACAAACGATGAAGCTTGGCAGACAGTGGAGAGAACAGTGGCGCCAGGAAATGCTCCAGATACAGACAGAGCAGTTGTGGAGAAAAATGGAGCGAGAGAGGAGGCAATAGAATATGGAGCAGGAAAATAAGATATCAAAATTCGGAAATCAGAATGAGGAAAAAGCAGGCGAGGCTATCAGGGACACCGTCTTGGTAACAGGGGCAACGGGATTTCTGGGGCAGTATTTGGTACGCAGACTGGCAGTGGATTATCGAGTTTTTGCCCTGGGCAGGAATCTGGAAAAGGGACGAGAACTAGAAAAATATGGGGCAGTATTTTGCCCGGGTGATTTTACGGATGGACAAAGCTGCGCAAAATATTTTCGGGGAGTAAAGTACGTGATTCATAGTGGGGCTTTGTCTACTGTGTGGGGAAAATGGGAGGACTTTTATCAGATCAACGTATTGGGGACTGCACAAATTGCCCAATGGTGCTATGAGAACCATGTGCAACGTTTGGTTTATCTTTCTTCACCTAGTGTATATACGGAAAAAAGGGATCAGTATGAGATTCGGGAAGAAGATGTACCGAAAAGCAATGATTTAAATGGCTATATTCATTCGAAACTGATGGCAGAGAGAGAATTGAAAAAATGGGAGAAAAAAGGATTGGAAACAGTAATCCTGCGCCCCCGGGGACTGATCGGCATCGGGGATACCAGCCTGGTGCCACGGCTGCTGCAGGCCAATGAAAGAATCGGGATACCGCTATTTCATGGGGGAAGAAATCTGGTGGATTTGACCAGTGTGGAAAATGTAGCCTTGGCCTGTGAATTGGCCATGACAGCAGACGGGGCATCTGGCCAGGTCTTTAATATTACAAACGGTGAACCGGCAGAATTTAAAGAACTGTTGGATTTGTTTTTAGAATCGGCCGGAGAAAAGGCTCATTATCGGAAGCTTCCATTTCCACTGGTGTATTTAATTGCTTCAGGTCTGGAAAAGGTGTATCGGCTTTTGAAAATTTCGGGAGAGCCGCCGTTGACGCGCTATACCGTGTGTACGTTAGGGTTCGGACAGACTATGGATATCAGCCGTGCTAAGGAAGTTTTGGGATATCAACCAGAAAAAAGCCTCAGAGAATCGATTACCGAATATGGAGAGTGGTGGCGCCGGCAAAAAGGGAGAGAGGACGAAAGAGGCCGGAGACGGACCGAAGCAGTGAAAGAAGACGGACCAGACAAGATAAGTAAAGTGACCATTTATCATTGTGGATATTGTGAGAACAATATAGCGGCAATTTTTTATGGAAGAAAAAAGGAATACCGACGGTTTCCGGCAGCTGCCGTATTGATTCAACACCGGCAGTTGGGAAATATTCTGTATGATACCGGATATTCAGAAAGTATTTATGAAAAAGGAATTTTTTTGAATATATATCGTTTACTAAATCCGGTTTTTTTCGAGAGGGATCAGAGAATAGATAAAAAATTGCTTCGGGATGGAATCGATCCAAAAAGCATCAAGACAATTGTTCTTTCCCATGCACATCCAGATCATGTGGGAGGCTTGTGCCGGTTTTCCGAATATGAGCTGGTGACTACAAAAAAGGTGAAAGAGAGCATGACAAAGAAAAGTTTTCGCGGCCGGGCATTGTCTTGCGGGAAGTTTTCTCCTAATAATTTTTGTAGCTGGCGTGTTCCGGAAAAGAGAGTAGATAATCATTTTCTTTGCCAGTATTTTGAGAATGTCTATGATTTGTTTGGCGATGGAAGTGTGATAGGAGTAGAACTGGATGGCCATTGTAAAGGGCAGCTGGGGCTGTGGATTCCGGACAAACGATTATTTTTGGCAGCAGATGCCTGTTGGGGCAGCGATTTGGTTCGGGATACCTTACGGATGCGGCGAATTCCCAGAATGATTCAGGAGGATTTTTTGGAATATCAGAAAACACTCCGGCAAATATGCCGGTTGAAGCAAGAACATTCGGAAATCCAGGTGCTATTTGCCCATCAAAAGGGGAAGGAGCGGGTTTATGTCTGAACAATTATGCATATTAGGTTACTATGTATATTATAAATATTGGCTGAAGTTTTCGGATCGGACAGAATTGGAGCGGTGGCAGCAGACAAAGCTAAAACGGCATTTTCGCTTTATAGCAAAGAATTCTGTACTTTATAAGGGAATACGAGATATTAAAGCTTATCCGAAAATAGACAAAGAATTTATGATGAGAAACTTTGATAAACTGAATACAGTAAATATAAATCGTACGGAAGCCGAACAATTTGCGGTGAAGGCAGAAAAGGAACGTAATTTTGTGCCGAAACTAAGGGGAATTACTATAGGCCTGAGCTCTGGTACTTCGGGAAAAAGAGGGATTTTTTTGGTTTCAGAAGCAGAAAGGATACGTTGGGCAGGGTATATTTTGGCAAGGCTTTTGCCGGGAAGCATTTTAAACTTTTATTCGATTGCCTTTTTTATGAGGGCAGACAGTAATTTATATCAGTCGTTGGGATCCAATCGTATTCAATTTCATTTTTTTGATATTTATCAGGACATAAAAGAGTACGGGAAACGGCTGGAACATATAAAACCACAGATTCTGGTCGGACAACCGTCAGTTTTACTGATGTTGGCGAAAGAAAAAGAACAAGGCCATTTAAATATTGCCCCCCAAAGAATAATTTCAATTGCAGAAGTGCTGGAAAAGGACGATGAAAAGTGGTTGAAAAAAATATTTGGCTTGAAGGTGATTCATCAGGTTTATCAATGTACAGAAGGGTGCCTGGCTACTACATGCAAGTATGGAACTTTACATTTAAATGAAGATATTGTACATATTGAACGTGAATATCTGGACGAATACCGGTTTGTGCCTGTGGTAACGGATTTTGAAAGAAAGGCACAGCCGATTATACGTTATCGGTTAAATGATATTTTGGTAGAGAGCAGGAGAAAGTGCAGATGTGGAAGTCACTGTCTAGCGCTGGATAAGATAGAAGGGCGAGAGGATGATGTGTTTTCTTTTCCCGGAAAAGATGGGATAGAAAAGATAGTATTTCCAGATTTTATCCGTCGTTGTATGCTTTTTGCAGATCATGAGGGAGAAGAAGACTCACGAATCGTGATAAAGGAGCCCAAAGGGAACACCAGAAGAGATGGTGATTATCGGGTAGTGCAAGAAGTGGATGGAAGAATAACCGTTTATTCTAATTTGACGGAAAATGAAAAACAGAGAGTCCGGAAAGAATTCAGGAAATTGTCAGAGGAACAGGGATGGATATTGCCAGAAATTAACTTTCAACCATATGTTCAGGAAAAAGAAAAGAAGATGAAACGGGTGGAAAGAGAAAACGGATTAAAGATTATAAAATAGCTGAGAAAGGGATAATTCGGAAAGGACAGGAATAATGAAAGGCCGTAGAGTGAAGATAGCAGGTATGGGAAAAGCAATTGGGGGACAAAAGATTTATTTTGGAGAGCAAATAAGATATCGATTAATGCCAGAACAGAGTCTCTTGGATTTGGCAGAACAGGCGGCAGAGCAGGCGTTACAGGCGGCTGGAATAACGATAACGGATATAGATATACTCGTATGTGCGATGGCAACGCCACTACAGGCAATTCCTTGTAATGCGGCGCTGGTTCATGAACGGATAGCAAAGGGATTGGATATTCCGGCGATGGATATCAACACAACTTGCACCAGCTTCATTTCTGCTGTGGATATCTTTTCTGTGCTTGTGGAAAACTGGCGTTACAAGAGGGTGTTGATTTTGTCAGGAGATACGGCATCGGCTGCCCTGAATCCGAATCAGCGGGAAAGCTATGAGTTATTTTCGGATGGTGTGGCTGCATGTGTAATGGTGGCTGCCAAAGAGGAAGAAAGCTCAGCAGTTCTATATAGCAATCAAAAAACCTGGTCAGAAGGGGCTCATGATACGGAAATTCGGGGCGGATGCGGATTGATGCCAGTGTTCGATATGGCAAATAATAATCGGGAGGACTATTATTTTGATATGAGAGGACATAGAATTTTAAAGTTATGTGCACGGAAGCTTCCCGGTTTTGTAGAACAGTGCCTGCAGGAGTCGGGGATAACACGGGAAGAAATTCATTTGGTAGTACCGCATCAGGCTAGCAGGGCATTGAAAATAATTATGCCAAAGCTTGGATTTACAGAAGGAAGTTATGTTGATCGGGTGGCGCAGTATGGCAATCTTGTATCAGCGTCTGTGCCATTTGCATTGTGTGAGGCGGTAGAAACAGGAAGAATAAACAGAGGGGATTTGATTTTATTGATGGGAACCGCAGCAGGATTGACCGTGAATTTTTTATTGCTTCGGTTTTAAACAGAGCTCATAATCGGATGGACGATCCGGGCGAAGGATAGTTATCTCATGTAATAGTCTGAGGGATCAGCCTTAGGCGATCCCTTTAAGACAAAAATTTTGAAATATTGAGAAGGAATGGTTGACTTTGGTTTTTAGAGGTTAATTATAATATTATTCGATTATTATTCGATAATATTTGAAGATTGAATTTATACTTGACGTCAGGGAAGTTTGCGAATATAATAAAAAAGGATTTTCTGTAGTTTAAATCCCGGTTATCAAAGTCTGTGGGGGCAAAAAGGTTCTTTTCATAAACTTTATATTGTTCGAGTCCTCGTAGCTCAGCTGGATAGAGCACACGCCTCCTAAGAGAACCTACAACGGAAACTTTTTGGAGGACATGAGGTAGTAAGT
>CAJUPI010000018.1 GCA_910588125.1 uncultured Lachnospiraceae bacterium | reverse complement strand
ATCCGCATTTCCTCCGGTTTCTGGTTATCTGCCCTTAAGTATAGCACAGATCCGGACCTGCACAAAGTATGCTTTGGAAATATTTCTTCAAATATCCCTTAATACCGTTCCAAAAGGTCGCTGATCTCCCTGCACACCCTCTCCCCATGGACAAGGGCAAGCACCACAAACACAGCAATCCCCACAACTGCCTGCAATATACCTCTATGTCATCTGTCAAACCACTAAAAAATCGAGGTCAAAAACGGTCATTTTTAAGCCAATTTTTGCCTCGATTTCTTGCTCAAAACCACAATATCTTGTGTTTTTCTTCTCTATTTCTTCTTTTCACCACAAAACATCATCTGAATCACGACTTCCACATGCCGAACAGCCGGAAACATATCATACACCCAAACGCCCCGCGCTTCATATCCCAACCGTCCAAACACCTTCAGATCTCTTGCCAGTGTCTCCGGGCCGCAAGATACATATACCACCCGCTTTGCCCGCACAGACATTACCGCCCGGATGAATTCCTCTGTACTGCCCGTACGGGGCGGATCCATCAGCACTACATCCACGCTTGCTCCCTCTGTTGCCATCTGCTGCATAAACCGTGTCGCATCATTACAATAAAAACGGATATTCGGGATATGGTTACATTTGGCATTCTGTATGGCATCGCGGATCGCCTGCCGGTTTCGTTCTACCCCAATCACCTGTTTTGCCTGTCCAGCGGCGAGAATCCCGATCGTTCCGATTCCACAATAAGCATCCAGCACAATCTCCCGGCCCGTCAGCCCGGCCAGCTCTATCGCCTTTGCATACAGCTTTTCCGTCTGCACCGGATTCACCTGATAAAAAGATTGAGAAGAAATGCGGAACCGGTATCCGCACAGCTCATCCTCGATATATCCCCGGCCATATAACACCTGCTCCCGTTCTCCCAACACCATGCTGGTTTCCCGGCCGTTGATATTTTGCACGATCGTCGTGATTTCCGGATGTGCTTCCAACAGAGCTTTTACAAAATGATTTTTGGATGGAAAGACAGGGGAAGCGGTCACTAACGCCACCAGAATCTCCCCTGTGGCAAACCCTCTTCTTACCAGTACATGCCGCAGCAATCCAAACCCAGTGTCTTCATCATAGGTTCTTATTTTAAAAGATTTCAGCATTCCCCGGATCGTGCCGATAATCTCATCAGCCTTTTCATCTTCAATCAGGCAGTGCTCCACCGGAATCAGCTTGTGAGTGCCTTCCTGATAGACGCCGGAAATCGGCTCTCCTTTCCTCCACCCAAATACGGCATGCACCTTATTCCGGTAATGGAAAGGATTCTCCATGCCCACAATCGGATATACTTTACCAAAGGATCCCAAAAGCTTTTGCATTTGCTGCTGCTTTAGTTTCAGTTGTTCCTTATAAGGCATATCCAGGTACTGGCATCCTCCGCATTGTTTTGATACCGGGCAGAGGCTGCTTTTTCCCGGCCTCTTCCCCTGGCTCTCTTCTGCTGTTTCTTCCTTTTTGCTTCCCGCACTTTTCTTCCCGCCATACTTATCTGCCATCTTTATCTCCGCCTTTTCGTTATTCCTGCTTTTTCATTATTCCTACTTTAATTTTTCAAAAATCCCGGCTGCGAAACAGCAGCGGTGCCGGAAGTCTCCCTCCCTGCACCGCTGCTGTCTCTTCAGGCAACCGGCCGTGTCACCTTCCACAGCCACGCTGCCTCCTCCTTGTCCAGATACGGCGATATCTTTTCATAGACCTGGCTATGATACTCATTTAAATAAGCAATATCCTTTTTCTCCATCAGGGCCACGTCCACGGGTTCCAAATCAACCGGTACATAGGTCAGGTACTCGAAAGTAAAGAATCTTCCATATTCTGTCGTCTCTGCCTCTTTACAAAACAGCAGGTTCTCCGTACGTATCCCATGGCTTCCCTCAATATAGATCCCCGGCTCGTCCGAGCAGACCATCCCCGGCGCAAAGGCGGCTCCGTCCTGGCGCTCCGGCACCGTCTTAAAGCGGATTCCCACCGGTCTCTCATGTACATTGAGCAGGTATCCCACTCCGTGTCCGGTTCCGTGATTATAATTTAATCCCCTCTGCCACATCAGCTCCCGCGCCACATAATCCAGGCTCAAACCACTGCAGCCTTCCAGGAATTTCACATGGCCCAAACGCAGCATGCTCATCAATACCAGCGTATAGTGCTCCCGCTCTTCTTCTGTCACAGGTCCTAACGCCATTGTCCGGGTAATGTCTGTAGTGCCTTCCAGATATTGCCCGCCGGAATCCACCAGATATAATCCTTGTGGCTTAAGTACAGCACAGCTCTCCGGCTCTGCATGATAATGGCACATGGCAGCATTCGCTCCATAAGCGGATATGGTGGCAAAGCTCTCGTCAAGCGCTCCCTGTTCTCTGCGAAGGGTCTTTAAATATTCTGCCACGCTGCATTCAGTCATCGGAATCTTTCCGATATTCTGCTTCATCCAGTATATAAATTTCGTCATGGCCACCCCGTCCCGGATGTGCGCCTTTTTCAGATTTGCTATCTCAGTCTGTGTTTTCTGCGCCTTAGAAAGCACGGTCGGATTCATCTTATCAATGATGCGGTTGCTGTCGTCGAGATAATTGACAAGCGTATAATTGACCTTTCCCTTTTCCAGCAATATCCGCTCATGATATAATTCCTGGACATAAGTATAGATCTCCTGGTAAGGGCAAATCGTCACTCCCAGATTCTCCAGGTATGTCCGAACTTCTTCGGACAGTACCCGGGGATTCAAAAACAGGAAAATCTCCTTTTGTGTCACCGCCAAATAGGAAAGCACTACCGGATTATGTAAAATATCATTGCCCCGGATATTAAAGAGCCAGACAATATCGTCCAATGTCGTCAAAATATGAATGGACGCCCCGGCCTTGTTCATCTGCCGGCGCAATGTGGCAATCTTCTCGGCCGCCGGCTTCCCGGCATACTTATCCTCCAATATCCATACCGGCTCTGCGGATAATTCCGGGCGATCCTCCCAGATCTCACCAATCAAAGCCTCTGTATAGGCAAAAGACACGTTTTTGCACTCCAGTTTTTTCTTTAATTCTTCTCCCATCCGCGCGTTGATAACCCGTCCGTCAAATCCCAGAATGCCCTGCTGCGGCAAATGCTGCTCTAAATATTCTTCAATGGACGGCACTCCGGGCTCGCCCATTTTCATTAGTTCGACACCGCTTCCCGCCAGCTCTGTGGCAGCCTGTACAAAATAACGGCCATCTGTCCAAAGCCCTGCCCAGTCCTTGCCAATCAGCGCCGTACCGGCAGAACCGGTAAAGCCGGTGATATATTCCCGGCAGGCAAAATGTCTCCCCACATACTCCGATTCATGATAATCCGAAGTTGGCACCAGATAAGCATCGATTCTACGCTCCCGCATCAAAGCCCGAAGCTGAGTGATTCTTTTTGTAATCTCATTCATGGTCTTACCCCTTTTCTCTCATCGCATCCTCAATCGCCGCTGCAATCCCTTCACTGTAGGTCGGATGGGCCCGCATCGCCCGGGAGAGCTGTTCCGCCGTCAATCCGTTGGCTATCGCCGTCGCCATCTCCCCGATCATGTCCGTCGCCCGGGGACATACCATTTGAGCCCCCACAATCGTATTGGAGTAAGCTTCAAAAATCATCCGAATAAATCCCTTTTCCTTGTGGGTGATGATAGATTTGCCGTTATCGTTCATGTCATACACGCCGCAGCGTACCTTCATCCCCAATGTATTCGCCGTCTGTTCGGTGATTCCCACGGTGGCAATCTCCGGCACAGTATAGATACAGTTGGGAACGATCGGAAGTGACACATACATCCCGTTTGGCACTGCCTCCAGGCGGATACTGTGAGGCTTTCCGGCAATCTTCTCCACCACATAAGTTCCCTGCGCCATTGCCACATGCGCCAGCTGCGTCTTGGAGACCACATCACCGATCGCATAGATATGCATCTCACTGGTCATAAAATTCGCATCCACAGACAATCTGCCGTTGCGGATCTCCAAAGATACGTCTTCTCCAATCAGCTGCTCCATATAAGGTCTCCGTCCCACGGCCACCACTACCTGGCTTGCCCGGATCCGGTTGATTTCTCCTGTCTGGTGGTTCTTAATTTGACAGCTCAGATCCTCTTCTTCCGTAATCTCCTCAATTGTTGAATTGCAAAGAACCGTAATGCCCTTGTCCCGCAATTGATCCTCCAAAGCCAGCGCTACCTCGGTATCCATCGGCCCCAGCAGATGCGGCCCCATCTCCACAATCGTCACCTTGGAACACAACGCCTGGAATATCGTGGCAAACTCTACGCCAATCACCCCTCCGCCCATAATCACAACCCGATCGAAATTCCAGTTCTGGCTGGCCAGCAAACGATCGCTGTTGCTCACTCCGGGCAGCTCAATGCCTGGGATATCCGGAATCACCGGGCTGGCTCCAGTGGCAATGATAATATTATTGGCATGAAGATATTCTTTGCCTTCTTCTCCCGTCACCTCCACGGTATTCTCCCGGCGTATGGTCGCCGTACCTTTGATAAAGTCAATGCCGTTTTCCGCAAAAAGCTTCTCAATACCCTGCCGGTATTGACGGACCGAACGCTTCTTATATTCCTGCATCTTTTTAAAATCAAAAGAAATAAAATCTGTGGAAACCCCAAATTCATCACAATGCTGCATCATGGAAAATATATTCGATGCATGCAAAAGTGCCTTTGTCGGGATACAGCCCCGGTTTACACAGACTCCTCCCAGCCTTTCCCGATCCACCACAGCCACTTTCATTCCCAGCCCTGCAGCCTTTAACGCTGCCGTATATCCTCCGGGACCGGCTCCGATCACCACCAATTCATAATTACGTGCCATATTCGTTCCATCCTTCCCCTCATTTTCATATTATAGTCAAACGCCCTGCAATCATCCCGGACAGATTCCAGCCGGCAAGGCATCAAACCTGCTTTAACCCCATAAAATCATCCGTTTTCAAGTTCTCTCTCAAACAATCCCAAATGCACACATGCTTTCCAAATACCGTCCTCGCCGACAGGCGCTGTCACATAATCTGCCGCCGGCTTTAACTCATCCCGGGCATTTCCCATCGCAACACCGATCCCCGCCATCCGGATTATCTCATAATCATTCATGCTGTCTCCAAATGCCACGGTATTCTCAAGCGGTACTCCCCAGTAATCACAGAGCTTTCTTAAGCCCTCCGCTTTTGAAACCTTCCGCTCAATCACATCGGCACCCTCTCTGCTGGAAAACATGGGAAGCCTTACTTCCGGAAAAGCCGCCTCTACCAGTTTTGTTCCCGGTTCCTTGCCCATATATGCCATGGTACGCACCGGCATATCCAAAAGCATCCAGGGATCCCGAAAGCACCGATCTGACTGCTTCCAGCGGATCCAGTCATGCC
Source organism: uncultured Lachnospiraceae bacterium (assembly GCA_910588125.1). Lineage (GTDB taxonomy): Bacteria > Bacillota > Clostridia > Lachnospirales > Lachnospiraceae > Brotaphodocola. Next base: position 44,314 of record CAJUPI010000018.1, on the reverse strand, counting down.
GCGTCACATATTCCGGATTCATATAATAATCCTCCGCCCCCACGCTGACCCCCATAGCAAACTCTTTTCCTTCTGTAAACCGCAGCAACCGCTCCACCAGCTCTTTCTTCATCCGGTGTTCATAAATCAAATCCCCTCCCACCGTAATCTTGGTTCCGTTCAGATGAATCACTGCATCTGGCTCCACCAGCTCCATCAGTCCGGCACTGTATTTGGCGTCCATGTCCCTGCCAGTGGCAATCACCACATAGTACCGCTCCCGCAGCCTCTTTAACGCTTCCCTGGCACTGTCAGGAATCCGCCAGTCCGCATGATTCAAAAGTGTCATATCCATATCAAAACTGACGATTCCCTTTCCGGTATCATGATTCATATTGCTATCCTTCCCGCCGGTAATTTCTTACACAATTTCTATATCCTGGCAATAAGCGTTTTTTACTGCCCATATCTTCCATATGATAATCTGAACAAAATAAAATTCCGAGCCGGCAAAATATTGTGTATTTTTTCACATAATTTGCATCCTAATCCATCCTATCTCTTAGTAATATGATAACAAATAAAAAACCTGCTGTAAACCTCTTTTCAAAATGAAAAATATCTGCTATAATAGCAAAGTCGGTTAGATACCATTGACAGACGGGGTATGGCGTAGCTTGGTAGCGCGCTCGGCTGGGGGCCGAGAGGTCGCAGGTTCAAATCCTGTTGCCCCGATGAATACAATTTAAAATAAGAGTTTTCGGCACTTTTAGTGTGCGGAAGACTCTTATTTTTTGATTACCTTTGATTACTTTTTCATCCATACCCATATAAAAATAGCATGTACTACTTTTACTTAATAATAAAATAAATAATATAAAAATAGTACATAGCCCCATATTTTAATAATTTTCTTTTGTAAATTTAGTTAATTGGTCTGTATATCGACACCTTTTCAATTTCCATAATATTCCAGCATTAACTCTATTATCTTCGTCTAAATTTTCTTAAAATTTATTTTTTCAGCTTTAATTTATAGAAATATTCCAAATACAGTTATTGTTTTAATATTTTCCTAACATTATATCAGAAAAATATTATATTTATAATACGCCATTGTAGAAAATGCATAAACCATTTACCAGGAAAACAGACTGTCTCCTCTGTTTTCTCCGTCTTCCTGCATCTTCCAATGCTCCCTCATAAAGCGTGAAAAACCGGCTGCATTTTGTCATAAGTACAAAAGGCCTCAAATCCAATGGATTTTAACAATGTCTTTGCCTCGCCAATATAGGCTCCCAGATGTTCCGGCTTATGGCTGTCGCTGCCAATCGTCAGGATCCGCCCTCCCAGCTTATGATAAAGCTGCAGAATCTCCCCTGACGGCGTAGAATTTTTCAGGCCATACCGATGAGAAGAGGTATTGATCTCTATTCCTTTTCCTTCTTTTATCACTCTTTTTAAAATTTCTTCTACATAACCTTTAACCTTTTCAAACGGATAAATCCCCGCCTTATCATACCGCACAATCAAATCCATATGGCCAAGCACGCTGTAATCCGAATAATGGCTGACCAGATAAAGCAATTCTTCATAATAACTTTCGTTATATTCCTTCTGTGTCCGTCCCCGCTGGAAATCCTGGGTCCAGAATTCCTGGTTATTCACCTGATGGACCGACAGCAAAATAAAATCAAAAGGATATCTGCCAAACAATGTCTCAAATTCAGGTATCGTATGCCTTTGCATGCCAAACTCCAGTCCCAGCTTTAGCCGGATCTGGTCTTTATATAAGCACTGCAGCCTCTGAAACTTTTCCATATACCGTGGATAATCCACATTGGCGAAGGGATTCCCCTCTCGATAGAGAATCTCTTCGCCAATATCCCAGTCCGTCTTTATGCCATAATCCACATGATCGGTAAAACAAATTTCATCCAATCCCAACCGGATAGCATCCTTTACTACATTTTCCATAGGATAATCGGAATCATCGCTAAATTCCGTATGCACATGATAATCTGCCAGCATTCTTACGCCTCCCCTCTGCCGGGTTGCCAGTCCGCCGATGTTTTCTGTCTTCCAGGAACTCACAGGCAAATACTCGCTTTTTATCCGGCTTTTCAGAGACAATTATAGTATTTCCAAACAAAAAAATCCAGCAGTATTATCACAAAATATAAGAAAACGCGAGGTATTTAACCAGTTCATTGCCCATAGTAGGCATTCGCCCCATGCTTCCGGAAATAATGCTTATCCTGCAGTTCCTGAGGCGCTGTTGCTACTTGAGGATTCAGCATCTCACACCGGGCCGCCATTTTGGCCACCTCTTCCAGAACCACTGCATTGTGGACTGCTTCTTTCGCATCCTTTCCCCAGGCAAAAGGGCCATGATTTTTACACAGGGCACAGGGAACCGCCTCGATATCCAGCTGCTGGAAATATTCTACAATCAGTCTGCCTGTGTTTACCTCATAGTTTTCCAGTTCCTCCTTTGTCAGGTTCCGCACACAGGGGACTTTTCCATAGATATAATCAGCATGGGTTGTCCCATAACAGGGAATTTCTCTTCCTGCCTGTGCCCAGCTAGTAGCCCAGGGAGAATGCGTATGCACCACGCCGCCGATCGCCGGAAATGCCTTATAGAGTTCACAATGAGTAGCCGTGTCGGAGGACGGCTTCCATTTCCCCTCTATCTGGTTCATCTGCAAATCCATAACCACCATATCCTCTGGCTTCAGGCTCTCATACGGCACACCGCTGGGTTTAATCACAAAATATCCGCTTTCCCTGTCTATTGCACTTACATTTCCCCAGGTAAAGGTCACCAGACCGTATTGGGGAAGCTCCATATTTGCCTCATAGACCGTCTGTTTTAGCTTTTCTAACATTTTTTGCTTTTCCTCTCAGTCCTAAAAAACAATCCTATAAAAATTTAAACAAGCTCCCCGGCCCGGCGCTCCACATCCAGTCCGGCTCTGAATCTTTCTATGTATTTCTCAAATCCTTCTCTGTCCTCAGGCAACGGATCCATCCGGCTTCCTTTGCTTCCTGCAAAAACACGCTGAGCAAGATAACTTTCTAAAGTCTGATCCGGCTCTCTTTGAAGCATATAGGCCGCCAGAAGTGCCATTCCCCAGGCACCGCCTTCTCCTGCTGTCTCTAAAACCGTCACCGGCGTCCCCATGGCAGCTGCCATGATTCTCTGTCCTACCACCGGCGTTTTAAAGAAACCGCCGTGCCCGTAAATCTGCGCCACCTGCACCTCTTCTTCCCTGGTCAGAATATCCATCCCCAGCTTCAACGCCGCCAGCGCCGCATATAAATGAGAACGCATAACGTTTGCCAAAGTAAACCTGCTCTTTGGCGTACGAAGAATCATTGGCCGCCCCTGCGCCACCCGGACAATATTTTCTCCCGACAAAAATCCATAGGACAGTAAACCGCCGCAATCATGCTCTCCTTCCAGGCCTTTGTTATACAAAGTGGCATACAGATGCCCGGCATCCACCTTCACCCCAAAGCTTTCCAGTGCCTCCGCAAACAATCCCACCCAGGCATTTAAATCCGAGGTACAGTTATTGGCATGCACCATTCCCACCAGGCTTCCGTCCGGTGTCGTCACCAAATCAATCTCCGGATGAACCTTTTGGGGCAGCTTATCCAGCACTATCATCACAAAAGCTGACGTCCCGGCCGAAACATTTCCTGTCCCCACTGCCACGCTATTGGTCGCCGCCATACCCGTTCCGGCGTCTCCCTCCGGCGGACAAACGGGAATCCCGGATTCCAGCTCTCCGCTCTCATCGATCATGCAGGCTCCTTCCTTCGTCAGGACGCCGGCACTCTCTCCCGCCAGGCAGATCCGCGGAAGTATCTCTGCCAGCTTCCAGCTGTACGCCCTTTCTGCCGTCAGTTGATCAAATTGTCTGATCATGGCCTGATCATACGTCTTTGTGCCGGCATCAATGGGGAACATGCCGGAGGCATCCCCGATACCCAAAACCTTTTCCCCGGTCACCTGCCAGTGAATATATCCGGCCAGCGTTGTCATAAAATCAATATCCGGTACATGCTCCTCTTCGTTTAAAATAGCCTGATACAGATGGGCAATGCTCCATCTTTGGGGAATCTGATATTGAAACAGTTCCGTCAATGCATCGGCAGCCAGCCCCGTGGTACCGTTACGCCAGGTACGGAAAGGCACCAAAAGCCCGCCCTTTTTGTCAAACACCATATAGCCATGCATCATAGCAGAAAATCCGATGGCCCCCAGCCTCTTTATCCCCGTTCCATAGCGGGAACGAACATCCTGCAAAAGACTGCTGTAGCAAGCCTTCAGTCCCTTCCCGATATCTTCTAAGGAATAGGTCCAGAATCCATTTTCCAGCCGGTTTTCCCATTCATGGCTTCCTGACGCAATGGGAATGTGTGCCTCATCAATCAGAATTGCTTTTATTCGGGTGGAACCAAATTCAATCCCCAGAATTGCTTTTCCATTTTCAATACATTCTTTTGCCGATCCCATAATATCCTCCGCAACCGTTTATTCTTCCACAAATGCTTTTACCTGCTGGTAAATCCCTTCGCCATCCAGACCATATTTCGCAATCAGCTCTTTTGCCGGGCCGGATTCTCCAAATACATCCTGAATGCCCAGTTTCTTCACTTTTCCCACTCCCTGTCTGCAAAGCACATCGCATACAGCGCTGCCCAAGCCGCCAATTACTGAATGCTCTTCCACTGTCACAATCTTTTTTGTTTCTCTGGCCGCTTTTATCACCAGCTCCTCGTCCAAAGGCTTGATCGTGTGAATATTGATCACCCTGGCCCGAATCCCGTCTGTTGCCAGCTTTTTTGCGGCATCCAGGGCATGGCTGACGCAAAGTCCGGTGGCAATTATGGTTACTTCCGTGCCGTCACGAAGCAGGATCCCCTTACCAATCTCAAAGTGGTAATCCGGACCGTCATGGATCACCGGAACCGCCAGACGCCCAAACCGCAGATATACCGGACCGTCATGGAGATAAGCCGCCTCCACTGCCGCCCGGGCTTCCACATCATCCGAAGGGTTGATGATAACCATACCCGGTATCGCACGCATCAATGCTATATCTTCATTGCATTGATGCGTAGCGCCATCCTCTCCTACGGAAATTCCTGCATGGGTGGCCCCGATCTTCACATTCAGATGCGGATAGCCGATAGAATTCCTGACCTGTTCAAAAGCCCGGCCCGCTGCAAACATGGCAAACGTACTGGCAAAAGGTATTTTCCCGGTAGCCGACAAACCGGCCGCGATTCCCATCATATTGGCTTCTGCAATCCCACAGTCAATATGCCGTCCGGGAAATGCCTTTTTAAATTTATCTGTCTTGGTGGCATTGGCCAGATCAGCATCCAGGACTACCACATTTTCATATTTTTTTCCCAGCTCCACCAGTGCGTTGCCATAGCTTTCTCTGGTAGCAATCATTTTTATCTCTGACATAATGCCTCACCTGCCTTTTTCAGCTCTTCCATGGCAACCGCATATTCCTCGTCATTAGGAGCCTTGCCGTGCCAGCCTGCCTTGTTTTCCATATAGGAAACCCCTTTGCCCTTGACCGTCTTCATGATAATAGCCGAAGGCATTCCCTTTGTTACCCTTGCCTCATCAAAAGCCGCTTTCAACTGATCAAAGTCATTTCCGTCTGCCACAAGAATCACATGGAAATTAAAAGCCGCGAATTTCTGGTCGATGGGATAAGGCGAACAGACATCCTCCAGCCTGCCGTCAATCTGCAGTCCGTTGTTATCTATAATTACCACCAGATTATCCAGTCTCCGGTGTCCGGCAAACATCGCTGCCTCCCACACCTGGCCTTCCTCCAGTTCGCCGTCCCCTAAAAGGGTGTATACCCGATAATCTTTCTGATCCATTTTTGCCGACAGAGCCATTCCCACTGCTGCCGAAATTCCCTGCCCCAGGGAACCACTCGACATATCCACACCGGGAATATGCTTCATATCCGGATGTCCCTGAAGATAAGAACCAGTGTGCCGCAGTGTCTTTAAATCTGCAACCGGAAAATAGCCTCTCTGAGCCAGCACCGAATAGAGTCCCGGCGCATTATGTCCTTTTGACAGGACAAAACGGTCCCGCTCCTTCATTCCCGGATTTTGAGGATCGATATGCATCTCTTCGAAATACAAATAAGTAAACACATCTGCCGATGAGAGAGAACCTCCCGGATGGCCGGCCTTTGCCGAATGAACCCCTTCAATAATTCCCTTCCGCACCTCATTGGCAATCTGCTGCAATCTAAGCTTATCCAAAACTAGTGCCTCCTTACTTTGAAAGCTCAGCGCTCCGGCGCTTCCCAAACACTGCCTCATAATCCTTCTGAAATTTTGCAATTCCGATATCGGTCAGCGGATGCTTTGTCATCTGTTCAATCACAGCATAGGGAACAGTTGCAATATCCGCCCCCGCCAGGGCACAATCCGTCACATGTACCGGATTTCGCACACTGGCGGCAATAATTTCTGTCTCAATATCGGAAACGGCAAAAATTTCTGCAATTTCCCGGATCAGATCCACCCCCCTGACGCTGATATCATCCAGCCGTCCCAAAAACGGAGATACGTAAGTAGCTCCCGCCCTGGCCGCCAGCAATGCCTGGTTTGCCGAAAATACCAGCGTCACATTCGTCTTAATCCCTTCCGCCGTAAGGATTTTGACTGCTTTCAGCCCCTCCACAGTCATCGGGATCTTCACTACCATATTTTTATGAATCGCTGCAATCTCCCGGCCTTCGGCGATCATGCCCTCTGCATCCGTGGTAGTCGCTTTCACCTCACCGCTGATGGGACCATCGACAATCTCCGTAATCTCCCGAATTACCTCATGAAAATCCCGGCCTTCTTTTGCAATCAGGGATGGGTTGGTCGTCACTCCGCAGATTACCCCCATATCATTGGCCTTCTTAATATCCTCAATCTTTGCCGTATCAACAAAAAACCGCATTCCGTTTTCCTCCTGTTTATCTATATGCAATGCCATTCCACCGCAGTTCGTTCTTCAGCTGGCGGATCGTAGTCTGGCTGTCAATGTAAACCGCCTCAATCCCCATAGCTTCTGCCCAGTCTCCCATCTGTTCTGCTGTCAGATCATAGGAAAATGCTGTGTGATGGGCTCCGCCTGCCATAATCCAGCTCTCAGCTCCCACAGTCAGATTCGGTCTTGGAGTCCAGAATGCCGTGGCAACCGGCAGCTTTGGCATGGGCTTTTCTACCTTCTTGCAGTCAACCTCATTGATAATCAGGCGGAATCGTTTTCCCAAATCAATCAGAGAAACCGCAACTGCCGGCCCGGTTTTCGAGGTAAATACCAGCCTCGCCGGATCTTCCCGATCCCCCATAGACAACGGGCAAACCTTAATTCCAATCGGCCCCTCTGCTATCGTTGGACATACCTCCAGCATATGTGCCTGCAGGATTCCTTCCTTTCCCGGAACCAGATTGTAGGTATAATCCTCCATAAAGGAGGTTCCTTTTGCCTCTTTCATTCCCTGGGTCATGATTTTCATCAGACGCACCATCGCTGCCGTCTTCCAGTCTCCTTCTGCACCAAAACCATATCCCTTCTCCATCAACCGCTGGATGGCCAGCCCCGGCAGCTGCTTTAGTGCCCCCAGATCTCCGAAATGCGTCACCACAGCCTGATAATCTTTCTCTTTTAAAAATCGCTCAAAGCCAATCTCAATCCCTGCCTGGACTGCCACATGTTCACGGAATTCCTTTTCGTCCCTGCCCTCTGTCAAAATTTCGTATCGGTCATAATATTCCTCCACCAGTGCATTCACATCACCGGCAGACACGTCCTTTACATAATCCGCGATTTCATTGACCGGATAAGCATCGATCTCCCAGCCAAAACAGATCTGCGCCTCCACCTTATCGCCTTCTGTCACTGCCACATTCCGCATATTATCAGCAACCCGAACCACCCGGACATGGCTGCTTTCCATGATTCCCACTGCCGTCCGCATCCAGCCTGCAATTTTTTTCAGTGCCTTATCATCCGTCCAGTGGCCCATAACCACCTTCCTGGGAATCTCCATCCGTGTCACCATATGGCCATATTCGCGATCTCCGTGAGCAGACTGATTCTCATTCATAAAATCCATGTCAATCGTGTCATAGGGAATCTCCTGGTTAAACTGGGTATGAAAATGAAGCAATGGCTTCCGATACTCCTTTAATCCTAAAATCCAGGACTTAGCCGGTGAAAAGGTGTGCATCCAGGTAATCACTCCAGCACAATTCTCATCTGTATTTGCCTCCTGAAACAGACGGCGGATGGAAGCACTATCTATCAAAGTAGGCTTCCACACCAGCTCAAATGGCAAACTGCCGGACTGGTTCATCCCTTCCACCATAATGCGGGAATGTTCTGCTACCTTTGCCAGGCATTCCTCTCCATATAAATCCTGAGAACCCGTAGCAAACCAAAACTGATACTGTTTTTCTTTCATTTCTGTTCTCCTCTCTTAACTTTTTCATTGCTTCCTGGCCAGTATCACACTCTGCACAACCAAAAACACACATAACATCCCGGCCACGGTAATCCCGGTCCACCATGCCTGATCCAAACCGATAGAAGATACAATATTCTGAATGGTACTCAACGAAAGCACTCCTACAAAGGTTCCAAAAATATTTCCCACACCGCCTGTAAGTAAAGTGCCTCCAATGATGGAAGACGCAATTGCGTTCATTTCCATACCCGTGGCATGAGATGCGGAGCCGGAGCCTACATGAAGGAAATACACATAACCGCCGATTCCCGCCAGCAAGCCGCACAGCAGGTGAGCCAGAAACCGGGTCTGCTTTACATTGATCCCCAGCATCAATGCACTCTGCCGGTTGCCGCCCACAGCATAGAAGCTCCGTCCCAGCTTTGTCCAGCGAAGCACGCAGAATAAAATCACAACCGTCAGTAACGCCACGATAACACCGATTTCCACATAGGCATTCACATAATTTCCCAGTTTGTTCACTGTACCCATGCCAGGTACATTGACCCGCATATCCTTTAAAGCCACGAATGCCTCATTTTCCACATTAAACGGCGCCGTGTGGACGATCGTCGTCATACCACGGGCAAAGAACATCCCGGCCAGCGATACAATAAACGGCTGAATGTCCAGATAAGCCACCAGATAACCCTGAACAGCTCCAAACAGCAGGCCGATCCCCAGAGCAATCAGCAGAGATACCATGACATTGCCTCCCTGATAATCCAGAAATACAGCGCAGCTCATGCTTACCAGCGCCACCACGCCGCCCACGGAAATATCAATCCCGCCAGTAATCATAACAAGGCTCATCCCACAAGAAGTAATAATCAGTGCTGCATTCGCATTGAGGATATTAAAAAATGTCTGCGGTTTCAAAAATCCCTTTTTCAAAAACACCATCGCTCCTGCATACATAACCACAAATACCACCACAGTAATCATAAGCAGCAGATTGGTATCTGTCATTTTATTTGCCTTTTTTATCGGAGCAGCGTTGTTTGCCATATTTAATTTTGCCATCTCACCCTACCCCCTTTTGCTTTTTTATCAAACGCATCAGCTTATCCTTCACTGCCGGTGCACTGAGCACCACCAGCAAAATGACAACCACTGCCTTGTATGCCGGAAGTGCATCTGAGGAAACATTGAACTTATAAAGAGTTGTAGTAAGGAATTGAATCACATAGGCCCCGATGATAGAAGCCATAATGTTAAATTTACCACCGCTCAAAACATTCCCCCCCAGAGCCACTGCCAGGATAGCATCCATCTCAATGTCCTTGGCAATCACGGAATAATTGATTGTGGACAAGCGGCTTGTTTTTATCAGTCCTACCACCGCTACACACAATCCCAGGATTACAAAACTGAGCCATTTAATAAAAGCCGGATTCAACCCGTTCAGCCGGGACGAACTGGCATTGATTCCCACCGACTGCGTATACAGCTCCAGGGTGGTAAAACGCAAAACCAGCAAAGTGATGATGATACATACTACTGCCAGAAAAAACGGAGTGGGAATGGGAATTCCCGGAATAAATCCTCCGAAATAAGTAAACGTCTTATCAGTCACAATCGGCAGTTCATTATTATTGATCCACGCGGCAATAGAACGGCCTGCCGTATACAGAATCAGCGTCGCTACCATGGGTTGGATCTTGAATATCGCCACCAATATCCCATTAAAAGCACCAAACAACATAGAAACCACACATGCGGCCAGAAAACCAACCAGAATAGGGGCCTGGAGAGTTCCGTCTCCGCCGATCCCCACTAATACCCGCAGGATCACCGAACCGGCAATCGCTACCGCTGCCCCTACACTGATATCCTGTCCTCCGCAGGCTGCGGTAACCAGTGTCATACCAATAGCCAGGATAGCCACCTCAGAGCCATAGTCCAGAATTGTCATCAGATATCCCGTCAAAACCGGGTCTCCGGCACTGTTATGTCCCAGAGTGATTTTGAAAAATGACGGGTCAACAGCTAGATTAAACAATGCCAATAGCAACAATGCTGCTATGGGAATAAAAATCTGCCTGGATGTAATAACCATTTTCTTTTTTGTCATGACGCCTCACCTCCGGCAATCGTTTCCATTACTTTACCCTGTGTCAGATCCTCGCCTGAAAGCTCGCCTACCACCTTGCGGTCACGCATGACTACCAGACGAGAACAGGTCCGAAGCATCTCATCCGTCTCAGAAGAAATAAATGTCACACTCATGCCCTCTGAAGCAAGTTTCAGGACTAATTTCTGAATTTCAATTTTTGTTCCAATATCAATTCCCCGCGTAGGTTCATCCAGAATCAGGTATTCCGGATGGGTAAGCAGCCAACGTCCCAAAATCACTTTCTGCTGATTTCCGCCTGAGAGAGATTTGATAGGAGTATCGGCAGAAGCTGTCTTAATCTCCAGAAGCTTTATGTATTCATCCGCAAATTTATTGGCCTCCGCCTTGGAAAACGGCTTAAAGAAGCCTCGCAGTACCTGTGCTGCCAGAATCAGATTATCCCGCACAGAAAGATCTCCCACAATTCCGTCAACCTTCCGGTCCTCCGGCAGATAGGCAATCCCATTCTTCATGGCGTCCAAAGGCTTGACAAGCTTCACCGGCTTTTTCTTCATTTTTACGTTTCCGCCAATAACTCTGTCAGCACAGAATATCGCCCGGACGCATTCGCTTCGCCCGGATCCCAAAAGGCCGGTAAAGCCATTGACTTCCCCTTTTTTAATATAGAAATTAAATGGTTTAATTCCCGCGTCGCTCTGCAGGTTCTCTGCCTCAAATACATACTCCTCTTCCCCTTTGTATATCTGGGTCTCATCCTTGATCTCTTCCATATCATCCAATTCTTTACCCAGCATCTTAGCCACCAGCTTAACCCGGGGAAGCTCCTCAATCACATATTCTCCCACCAGCTGCCCATCTCTGAGAACCGTGATCTTGTCACAGACCTCATAAACCTGATCCAGGAAGTGAGTCACAAAAATAATACCCACGCCCCGCGAACGCAAATCCCGCATCAGGCCAAACAGCTTCTCTACCTCGGACTCATCCAGAGATGAGGTCGGCTCATCCAGAATCAGCACTTTACAGTCCATATCCACTGCCCGTGCAATGGCCACCATCTGCTGAATGGCAATGGAACAGTCGGAAAGCTGCCAGGCAGCCCTGGCCGGAATCCCCAGATTCGTCAGGATCTTGTCTGCATCCTCATTCATTTTCCGCCAGTTCGTCAGCTTTCCTCTTCCCCGGCCAATATACATATTTTCTGCCACCGTCAGATTCGGGCACAGGGTAATCTCCTGATATACTGTGCTGATCCCCAGGTTCTGGGCATCCTGGGGCGATTTGATCACTGCCGGCTTATCCAGTCCGTCCAAGAAAATTTCGCCCTCATTCTTCTCATAAACACCGGTAAGAACTTTAATCAGAGTAGACTTTCCTGCCCCGTTCTCCCCCATCAGGGCGTGGATCTCTCCCTTGCATAATGTAAAATCCACTCCCTGCAACGCACGAACTCCCGGAAAGCTTTTGTGTATGTTTCTCATTTCCAATACTGCATTTTCCTTCACCCGTTATGTCACCCCTTTCCATCAGGCCTTTCCCTGTATCTCATAAAAAAGTGCGCATCCCCCGGAGGGTTTTTGTTCTACAGAACGCACTTTCCTATAGAACAAAAGCATCCGGCAAAACACGTCTTTGACGCGTCTTGCCGGCCTTTTCCAACATCAGATTCCGTAATTATTCACATCATCCGCGGTGATTGTCGTTGCGTCAAAGCCCTTCTCATCCATAATAATGGTTTTTTCTGTGATGGCTTCTCCTTTCATTACTTTCTTAATCACCTCATCAATATAGGCTGCCTGGAACGGGTTGCACTGTCCGTCATAATTCCAGTTTTGATCCAGCAATTCCTGAAGAGCCCATTTGTTGCAGTCAAATCCCATAACAATGACATCCTTTCCCACGCCGTGAGAGATGTTTGCCTTATCAAGGGCCGCCACTGCACCCTTGGCCATATCGTCATTTTCTGCATAGATTACATTAAACTCTGTGCCAGAATCGATCACCGACTGTACGATCTGCTGTGCCTTTTCCGAATTCCATTCTGCCGTCTGCTGTGTCACCAGTGTCCAGGAAGTCTCCTGGGCAACTTTATCATCCAATGCACCGGTACGTCCCTGCTGGGCGGCTGAACCCATCACGCCCTGAATATGGATGATATTGTACTGCTCGAGATTTTGCGAAGCCAGCCAGTTCACTGCTGTCTCGCCTTCTTTTGCCATATCGGAAACGATGGAAGCCAGATACAGATCCTCACTGGCGTCAATCGTACGGTCAAACAAAATCACACCGATTCCCGCATCCTGAGCATCTTTGAGCACACTGTCCCAACCGGAAGTATCGGCTGCCGATAACAGCAGAAAATCCACCTCATCCTGAATAAATTTCTGGGCCGCTGTAATCTGCTCGTCATTCTTTAAGCTGTATGCAAAGGAAGCCTCATATCCGTTTTCCTTGGTAAACATAGCCTTTAAATCTGCATCATTGGCTGTGCGGTAACCGGATTCATTGGGATCGTTATTAATAATTCCTACCTTGATCAGCTCTCCATCTGCCGCCTCTGCCGGTTCCGCATCCTTGGCCGGTTCCTCTGCTTTAGCTGAATCCTTGGCCGCCTCGGGTGCCGCCGCTGTTGTGGCGGCTGCCTGAGTAGCCGCCGTACCAGAACCTCCGCCGCATCCCACAAGGCTTACCGTTGTCATCGCTGCTGCCAGCATTACCGCAATTGTTTTCTTTTTCATCTTTTTACCTCCGCTTTTTGTTGATTTCTTGGTACTTTCTCGCTTTCGGGATATGTCCTCCCTGTGCCTATACCTTATCAGAAAAAAACGGTTGAATTCAATTTCAAATGCCTTCCTTTCCGGCAGTTTGTCAGTTATTTACAATACAAATTTTTTCTGTTATAATCATATAACAATACAAATTTTTCGTTTGGGGTATTAATTTACGAAACAGGTGAAAAATTTAAGATTTTTTCTCCAAAATATATCTGGAAATGCAGATTTTATTTTGGATATTTTTTCTGTTTTTGAATTAAAATGTGGGATTTTTTATGATGCTTTAGAGAAATCTTATGATTTTATTTGGATATTTTTATAATTAACTTCTGATTTTTCTTTTATTTTTTGTGTTTTTTTACTATGTCCCTTAACCGGAATTCCGCAAGGAGGAGCGCTGTCTCATGGCCGTAAAATATAAATGGCTGGCTGCACACTTAGAAGCCATGATCCAAAAAAATATTCGGAAAGGAATCAATCAAATGCCCACGGAACAGGCGCTGTGTGAAAAATACCAGCTCAGCCGGCAAACTGTCCGCATGGCCCTGAAAACTTTAGAAGAAAAAGGATTGATCGAAAAAAAACAGGGCAGCGGCTCGTTTATCACCGGACGCTCCCCGAATTCACTGGAAAATACTGTCGGTATTCTGCTCTTCAATGATCAGGATTATCTTTATCCCGGTGTTCTCCAGGATATCCGGAATGTCCTGTCAGACAATGGGTTTTCTGCCATGACATTTTCCACTGGTAACAGTGTCCTCCAGGAGCGGACAATTCTCCAGTCACTTCAGGAAAATCCTCCGCGCGGGCTGATTGTGGAAGGGTGCAAAAGCGCGCTTCCCAACCCCAATCTGGATCTCTATCGCAAGCTGATGAAAAAGGACTGTGAAATCCTGTTTTTGTATAACCACTACCCCCAGCTGTCTGACTGTCTTTTTGTAAAGGATGATAATTTTTCCGGAAGTGCCTTGCTGGTACAGCATTTGGCGGCCCAGGGCCATTCTCGGATCGGCGGTATTTTCAAAATCGATGATATGCAGGGATCGGAACGCTATCAGGGATTCATGGAAACGCTGCGCGACTTAAATCTGCCAATGTCCGACAATCAGGTCTGCTGGTATGATTCCCATGACCTGCAAAAAATGATGAACACCGGTGACACTGCCTTTCTGCAGCGCATGGTGCAGGAAGCTTTGTCCTTTTGCACTGCTGTCGTCTGTTACAATGATATCCTGGCCTATCACCTGGTGGATGTCCTGCTGCAGTCTGGCTATCACCTTCCTCAGGAAATGGCAGTCACTGCTTTTGATAACACCTATTTAAGCAATTCTGACATCCTCACCATCACCACGCTGTCCCATCTCCCTCATGAGATGGGAACACGGGCCGCCGTCACTCTCCTTAACAAATGGAAGGGCCTTCCCGTCCACTCCCAGGAAGTCCGTTGGAATCTGAATCAAAAAGAAAGCACCCATACAACATAGGCCGACTTTTGTACTCACCGCTTTTCTGCCCGGTATTCTCTGGGATTACATCCCTGCAGCTTGCGGAACACAAAGCTGAAATAATGAGAGTCCTTATATCCTACTTCCTTTGCGATTTCCCCGGAGGATTTATCCGTGTACCTTAAGAGTTTCTTCGCCTTTTCAATCCGCTTTTCTGTCACATACTCAATGAAAGTCTTCTGCATATTCTGGCTGAAAATGCTGCTGAGATAATTAGGACTCATACCCGTCTGTTCTGCTACCAGGCTCAATGAGAGAATCTCCTGATCATAATGTGTGTCAATATAGTCCAGCGCTCTTTTAAATTGTTTCCTGCCCTGGTAATTGTTGATCCGATTCCGGATTTTCATGGCAATCTGCAGCATTCCCACAAAGTATTCATAAATATCCTCCTCGCTGTCCGGAGCCTTAGGGACCGCCTGGTTTATCTCATCCTGATATTCCGCCTGCTCCACACGGATAGATTCCAGAAAGGTAACCACCGCCACGCGGATATTAAAAAACACATACCCCCGGAACATCCGGGATTTCAGCCCATGACCGATATTTCCCAGATAGGAATCTACAAAATTGGGGATCTCGCTTTCCTCGCCTTTCGAAAGAAAATCCCGAATCAGTTCCGGATCCATTTGCATAAAATCCACATTGCTGACTCCCTTTTCCTCCTGATCATTCAGATAAGCCGCCAGTGTCTTCTCCGTCAGCACATGGGTGCCTGGCAGGATAAACCGATAGGCAAAATAATGGTTCGCCTTTTGATAACACTGAGGGAGCATACTAAGCCGCTCCACCACCTCTCCCACAGCTACATACCACCCCATATGCTCTTCTTCAGAAAGGCAAAGCCGGCGGATATGGTTCAGGCCGCTCTCTACCATTTCATCTATCTGGAAACCCTCCCCCTTCACCAGCACACCATAGCTGTTCACATTCAGACGAAATAAAATAAACTGCGGATGCCGCAAAAAGTAGTGAAAAATTTCATCCTGCTTTCTCATAAAACGATCTCTGTGTTCCCGGGATGGCTGATTTTCCTTCTCAAACAGAGAAAAGATCATTAGATCGTAACAGGACGCCGTAATCGGTAAAGACAGCTTGGCTGCCTCCTCATAAATCTCCTTTACCGACAGCTTTCCATCCAAAACCTTTTCAAAAAAACGGCGCAGGGGAAAACGCTCAAATTCCTGCATTTCATCCTGAAACTGAGTCTGATAATCCTTTTGTTCCACCTCCTGGCCAATCTTTTCCTTCAGATCCATCAGTACATTCCGCAGGGCTGCCCTGGTAATTGGCTTCAGCAGATACTGATCCACTCCCACTACAATGGCCTGGCGGGCATACTCAAAATCATCATATCCGCTGATAATAATGATCCTTGTCCTGGGAAATTCTTCTTTTACTATCTCACTTAAAGAAAGGCCATCCATAAAAGGCATCTTAATATCAGTGATCAGCACATCCGGCTTCAGCTTACGGATCAGGGGCAGTGCCATCTCTCCGTCAGCAGCATCCCCTACAAACTGAAAACCGTATTGCTCCCAGGGAATCTTGTTCCGAAGCCCATCCCGTATCACGCTCTCATCTTCCACCAAGAATACTCTTAACATTTTACTCCTCTTTTAGTCTTTCTCGTACGTTTTCTGCCGTAAATACGTTTTCCTCTACAAAATGCAATTTCGCCACAGTCTCATGGTTTTCCAGCTTACGGATGATTTCTTCCACATATTCTCCCTGATTGGGATTGCATTCCACATCCGCCGTAATAGCACCTTCCTCCACCAGCTTTAATGCATTTTTAACCGCATCAAAAGAGATCACGATAATATCCCCGTCTTTTCCCGGCGTCTTTCCTGCCTTACGAATCGCCTCCAAAGCTCCAAAGGTCATATCATCATTCTGTGAAATCAATACATCGATCGTTTCATATTTGCGAAGCAACCGCTCCATTTCCTCCTGTCCCTTGGCTGTCGTGTACTCTGCATCCACCTGCTCTAAGATATTCCAGTTTTTATGTTCCCCGGCCACTGACAAAAATCCCCTGCTCCGGCCGAGAGTAGAGGTCGCCCCTTCTGTTCCCTGCAAAACCACAATATGAATGCTGTCCTCCTGTCTGCCCTGTTCTTTCAGGCATTTCTCCAGGGCTTGTCCTGCCATTCTTCCTTCATTCACAAAATCCGGCCCAATCCAGGCCACATAGAGCGAATCATCGCGGACCTTTACCTTTCTGTCAATCAAAATCACCGGAATTCCCGCCTCTTTTGCCTCCTGAAGTACCGTTTCCCAGCCTCTTTCTGTAATCGGAGAAAAAGCGATATAATCCACCCGCTGAGAAATAAAGCTCCGTAATGCCTTGATCTGATTTTCCTGTTTCTGCCTGGCATTCTTAAATATCAAAAAGTACCCGTTTTCCTTGGTAAAAACTCTCTGAATCGAAGCAGTATTGGCCGTTCTCCACACAGATTCACTGCCAACCTGGGACACTCCAACCACGATCAGATTTTCATCCGGCGCCGTCACCTTCTCTTCTTCCCCGTCTGTCATCTTTCCCTCTTCACTTATTTTTTCCGGCATCACTCCGGAAAAAGCCCCTGCACAGCCGAAAAGAAACAACATGACAAGCATGAATCCTGACAAAAGCCTTCTTCTTTTCCCACGTAAAAAGGCAGTTGTGATTGCTTCTGACGCCCTCATCTGCTCCCCTGCTCCTTTCCCGCCTCAGCTGTCACAGCATCCTCCGGACATCCTTTTTTTATTGCCGGAATCGTCAGTTCCACTGTGGTCCCTTTTCCTTTTTCTGACCAGATCTGCATCCCGTACTCCGGCCCGAAATGGATGTGAATCCGTTCATTGACATTGGCAAGCCCAAAACCTTTATCCGTCTCACTGCAGGGACGTTTCACATCCCGCCGCAGCTGTTCCAAATCAGCCGCTTCCATTCCCACTCCATTATCACTGACTGCCAGCCGCAGCTGTTCTCCCTCTTTCCTGCCGGTAATATGAATATATCCCCTGGCCCGTTTATACTTGATCCCATGATACAGGGCATTTTCCACTAATGGCTGCAACGTCAGCTTTAAGATCTGATAATCATCCAGAGAAGGATCTATCCGAATCTCATATTCCAGAATATCCCGATAGCGGACTGCCTGAATATCCAAATAGCTTTTAATATGCTCTTTCTCTTCCTTTAAGGTAATCCGCTCCCTTCCTTTGCTGAGCACCAGACGAAAAAAATCCGATAAAGCCACTACCATATCCACGGCTTCTTCTTCCTGGTTTCCCTCAATCAGCCAGACGATTGTATCCAAAGTATTATAAAGGAAATGAGGATTGATCTGTTCTTGCAAAAGGCGCAGATCCAACCACCTCATTCGTTGCTCATCCTCCTTGGTTTTTTGAATCAGCACTTGCATTTTCTCTGCCATATCATTAAAGCTATGAGACAGGCCCTCAATCTCATCTCCCGAATCCACGCTTGCCCGAGTGCTGAAATCCCCTTCCGCAATCTTTTGCGTGGCATCATGCAGGATTCTCACCGGACGCAGAATCCCGCTTGTAATCACAAAGGCCATCACAATCGTGAAGGCCATCAGGATCACCACCAAAAGCCCGCAAATCACAATAAAATTCCGGATCTGGCCGTGAAGCCTGTCTGTGACTGCCTCTATGCTTTTCGTCTGATAATAAATATAGTATTGGATATTCTCCTGAATCAGCTCTGTGAGTATATAGATATTATTGTCCAGCTCCTCGATATTTTTATCATATTGCCCGCCGATCCGGATACTTTCCAGAATATCATCCACCCGCTTCTCCAGTGTATCAATATTGCGTATCAGGCTCTCGAGCCATCCCCGGCTCTCCGGCTCTGTCGTGATATCCACCAGCCGCTCAAAATCCTCCCGCAGCTCTCCGATCAAAATATAAGGATCTTTTAACGTCTCATCTTGCCAGATGTTCTCATAATCAACATAACCTACTACCAGCTTGTACAGGCTCTCGTCCATTTCCTCTTTAAAATTCAGATTATAATTGTTGGCAATGGTCATATTGCTCACCAATTTGTCGTACGTCCGGCTATAATTATTCATAGAAATCAGCAGCACTACTGCCAGAATCAGAAAAGGCAACATAGCAGCGGCCGACAGCATCAGAATTTTCTTGCCGATGGAGAATTGCACCACAGCTTTACTTTTCTTTTTGTTAAAAAATATATCGCTCATTCCTGATAGTAAATCTCCCCCATCGTCCTCTGATAAATCTCCCGCAGCCGCGGATAGGCATATTCAAAAAATCCCTGGTAGGCACTGCAAAAATAATTCTTTCCACTGCTGTTTTCCGTCACCGGCTCCCGGTTGCGCCGGCAACCACCCCGGCACAGGCCAAACCACCGGCAGGACTGGCAATCCTCATGGACCTGCTTCGACCACCGGACGAATCCCAGCTCTTCCTGCCTCTTTTCCATCTCTTCTAAACTGTCTGTGGTAATATTTCCCAAAAGCCATTCATCCAGCGCATAAAAATCACAGGGATATGTACTCCCATCTGCCTCAATCATCCACTGCCTGCCACAGGTGCCTCGCATATTGCAGCTCTCCGGCATCTGTCCATTGAGAAGCATCAGCAGATTTTCAAAATAACGGTTATATACATATCGTCCATGCTTTCTGTCCAAATACCAGGCATCAAACAGCCCTTTTAAAAACACTTCATATTTCTCCGGTGTCAGAGAATACTCATGGCCGCCGGGTATCTCTCCGATCGGATCCAGACATTCGATATACTGCTGGTATCCCATCTGATTTTTCTTAAAAAAATTATAAACTTTCTGGCTGTTTCGCGTCGTAGCCGCCGTCACCACGGTGAGAATATTGTAATCCACCTGATGTTTTTTCAGCAAACGGATTGCCTCCATCACCCGGTTATAGGTTCCTTTGCCCGACGCGTCCAACCGATATCGATCATGGATTTCCTTTGTCCCATCCAAAGAAACTCCCACCAGGAAGTGATGTTCTCCCAAAAATTCAGCCCATTCGTCATCCATCACATAACCGTTCGTCTGAATCGCAAAACGGAGCTTCACCTTTCTGGGATTTGGCTGTGCTGCCGCATATCTGGTCAAATCCCGAAAAAAATCAAGGCCCACCAAAGTCGGCTCTCCTCCCTGAAAGGCAAACGTACATTCCCGGTCTGCAAAAGCCAGCCCTTTATCCACGATCGCATGCATGGTTTCTTTTGACATCATCCCGTAAGAATGAATCTCCCTGTTGTCCTGTTCATCTGCATAAAAGCAGTATTTACAACGCATATTGCAGCTGCCGGACGCAGGTTTGATCAAAAAACTGATTGGTGGCATTTATTTCTCTGCTCCCTTCTTCACAGCCTCTTCCTGGATCCGATCAAGCTCTGCCATGCACTCATCTACTGTAGCACCATTTAATAGCTCCCGCACAATCAGACAAAGATTCCCCCACTGCTCCATCTTCATGCTGGCGTTGGAGGCCAGCACATAGACATTCTCTTTCATCTTTTCATTCAGTGGTTCCAACGCCGCAATACAATCTACCTCCACATTTTTTGTTGAAGGAATCACCCGATTGGTCTCGGAGTAGATTTTCATGGCCTCATCAGAAAGAATCACCTCCAGAACCGCCTTGGCATCTTCCAGATTCACCGCATCCGCACTGATGCTATAGCCGGTAATCGGAACCACCGGCATCTGCCCTCTGCTGCTGGGAAAGCCGATCACCTGCATTTCAAAGTCTGGCATTCCATAGGCCGTATCCGCATTGGCGGCCCCCCAATAAGCCATCACAATCGGCGTCTTCTGAGCCAGGAAATCCGGTCCCTCTCCCTCTATCGCCTCATAGGTATAAGCGGCCTTGGCATCGACATATCCCTCGTCGATCATTTTCTTCAGAAACTCAAAACCAGGGCGCATGTAATCGCTGTACTTACTCTCTCCGCTATTGAGTGCTGCAATCTCCTCTGCGGTATTCCCTCCATTATACAAGTCGGCAAACGCCTGGGCAAAGACAAAGGTCTCCAGCCACCAGCGATTGGCGCCGACCGGCGTCTCAATTCCGTTTTCTTTAAATACCCGGCAACATTCCAAAAATTCCTCCGGTGTATTCGGCAGAGGCAAATGGTATTGATCAAACATATCCTTATTCACAAACAGGCCATATGCTACCACCTCCTGCGGAATCGCCACCAGCTTCCCATTGACGGTGTTTGCCGCTTTTACCACATCCCGCAAATTTTTGGTACATTCCAGATCTGAGAGATCCAGCAATCGTCCCTCTTCTCCTAATATTTGAATGCTATCCGGATTGAGCAGATATAAATCATCCATATTGTTGCGCACCCGGTCTAACGCCACATCATCATAAGTCTTCTCCTGGTAATCCTCTGCCGTATAGGTTCTGTATTCTACTGTCAAATTCAGCTCCTCTTCCGCCATACTGACAGTTTTATCAAATGCCGTCCTTGCAACATTATCCACATTTGGTTTTGATTTCTCCATAGGACCGAATAAGTTGACCACCTTTCTGTCACTATCTGCTTCTGCCACCAAATTCTGAGACAGCTCCTGTTTTTTGCTGCATGCAGCCATAATCAAGGTGGCTATCCCGAACAATCCAGCTACCCATACTTTTTTGATTCCCATCTTTCCTGCCTTTCCTGCTTCTTCCTTCTAAACCCTAATGCTTTTTTGTACCCACTGATTCAAAGTCTTCTTCAACAAAGCCATATCGATCGGCTTTGCGATGTGGACATTCATGCCGGCATCCAGCGCATCCTTTACATCCTCGGCAAAAGCATTGGCCGTCATAGCGATGATCGGAATCTCCCTGGCATCCCCACGCTTCAAAGCCCGGATTGCCCTCGATGCTTCATAGCCATTCATAACCGGCATCTGGACATCCATCAAAATAGCAGCGAATTCGCCTTCTGCCGACCGTGCAAAACGTTCCACCGCCAACTGGCCATTTTCCATGATTTCACACGTTGCCCCTTCCACATCCAAAAGCTCTAACAGAATTTCCGCATTGATCTCATTATCCTCTGCCACCAGTACATGCAATCCTTTCAGGCTGTCATATTCCACCGGCGTTGCTGTCGAATGTCCAACTCCTATTCCGGTCTTCATATCTGAAATCTTCTCTTTAAATGCAGATACAAAAAACGGTTTTGCCAGAATTCCGGCATTCTCCACATGGCAGATCTCATCCTCTACATCCACACCGTCATAGGCTGTCAGAAATAAGATTGGCAATGTATCCGATATTTTGCTTCGGATTTGCTTTGCCGTCTCAATGCCGTCCATTTCCGGCATCTTCCAGTCCAGAAGAACCATATGATATTCCTGGCC
Source organism: uncultured Lachnospiraceae bacterium (assembly GCA_910588125.1). Classification (GTDB taxonomy): domain Bacteria; phylum Bacillota; class Clostridia; order Lachnospirales; family Lachnospiraceae; genus Brotaphodocola. The sequence continues at coordinate 22,043 of CAJUPI010000018.1, read as the reverse complement.
CGTCTTAATCGCCCTGTCAAGCCGGACAAGCGCTTCCTCCCCGCTGTAGGCAACATCCACAGCAGCTCCCGTATCCTCCATGAGAGCCTGAATATTCTCACAGATCTCTTTGTCATCATCCACTGCCAAAATTCGGGAGATTCCGCTTTTCTCCCAGAATTCCCGATCTACCTGTCGGTCCGGTATGCGAAGCTCCAGCTCCACCCGGAAAATGCTTCCCTTGTCTATCTCACTGGAAACTTCTATGGTTCCGCCCATAAGCTCTACGATATTTTTGGTGATCGCCATTCCGAGGCCCGTTCCCTGAACTTTATTCGTCGTACTGTTCTCCGCCCTGGTAAATGCCTCAAATATTGTCTTTAAGTATTCCGGCGTCATCCCATAGCCATCATCCTCCACCTCAATCCGGATGTGTTCATATTGGCTGGATCGCTGAGGCAAACCAATGATCCGGAACCAGATATTCCCTCCTTTGGGAGTATATTTTACCGCATTTGACAAAAGATTAATCAGGATTTGATTGATCCGTGTCTCGTCTCCCACCAGATACTCATGTTTAATCCCCGTCACTGTCACATCAAATTTCTGTTCCCGTGCATCTGCCATCGGCCGGATAATCGCATCCACGGAGGAAACCAGATTATTCAGTGTAAATTCTCCTATTGTCAGGACTACCTTTCCGCTCTCAATCTTTGAGACATCCAGGACATCATTAATCAGGCTAAGTAGGTGCTGGCCGGAAGCTGTGATTTTTTTCGTGTACTCACGTACTTTAACCGGATTGTCCGCATCCTTGGCAAGCAGAGTCGTAAATCCCAGAATTGCATTCATCGGTGTCCGGATATCATGGGACATATTCGACAGAAATGTCGTCTTGGATTTACTCGCAATCTGTGCCGCCTGCAATGCCTCCGCCAGCTGTTTATTATGAATTTCCCGCTCCGTTTCCCGTTCTCTTCGGATCTGGATCTGTTGCCTCTGATTTTGGTAATACAACAGGCAGCAAACAAAAAACGCTACCAGCATCACCAGGACCACTATTATAATATTCTGGTTGACTGCCTTGCCTTCCTGCTGAATCGCCTCAATCGGGACATAACCAATGAGATAAATTCCGCCGTCATTGACCGCCCACATATAAATCAGAGAATCTTTTCCCCGGATGTCGTGGTAAAACATAATATTCTTTCCGGAGGCAACACTGGCTTCCACCTCCGCCTGCAGCTGGGGCTCCATAATATTATTCGCCCGGTAAAAATCCTGCAGGTTCAGATGGCCGGCTATTCGTTCTCCCATCCCTTTTGGCTTTAGCACCAGTCTCTCGCTCCTGGCATCCATAATATAAAGCATGGCCTTGCCATTATAAAAGCTTCCTGGCAGTGCCTCATCAAAGGAATCGTAGATATATTCCATATAGAGAGCGGCGATCTCTTTATCCTCCTTTATTACCGGACATTTAATCGTATATGCCCACGTGCCCAGGCCATTCAGATAGGATTGGGAAATCGGAAGTCCATCCACGCTCTTTCCGGTCGAAAAGTCCAACCCTTCTTCCGAAAAAGTATCTCCCACATTGGACACGCCTTCAGCCTCTCCTGATAAAATCAACGAGATCCTTACCATTGTCCCGTTCTTTTTATAAGAACGGATAAATTCTTCCGGATCTTCTATCATGGTAATTTCCTGGGCAATCAGCTTCTGGAATTCTGCTTCCTTGTTCAGAATCGCTTCTATTGTCCCCTTGATCAGGCCTAGGCTCTCACTCAAATTGTGAATGGCAGACGAAGACATCTCTGCTGATATCTTCTGTGCCACAGAAAACACAACCGCCCCTAAAACACAAAAAACCAGTATGATAGAAAAAATCAAAGAGAATTCTTTGTTTTTCCTTCTCTCCGCTTTTCCTTTTTTCATTCTTATCTCCATCTTGCTGACTTTGATCAACTCCCCCAAACTACCAAAATCCAATATCTCGTATTTTACAATATATCACTATTACATGCCAAAGTCAAAAAGATTGTTATAAGTTGTTATAAGTTTTATAAATCTAATAAAATCACTCTGCCTGAGGATTGTCGATCTTCAACATCCGGTATCCGATCCCCACATGTGTCTGAATATACTGTGGTGACCCGGAAAATTTTTCCAGTTTTTTGCGCAGCGTTGCCATATATACCCGCAGAGAGCCCACCTCATTTCCCCAGCTGCTTCCCCAGACACTCTGAGTAATAAATTTGTGTGTCAGCACCTTGCCGGTATTCTGGGCCAGCAGGCATAATAGCCGGTATTCAATCGGAGTTAAATGCATCTCTTCCTCCCTCAGATAAGCACAGCCAGAAGCGTAATCAATCCGCAGCCCGCCATTGATAAACACTGCCTGCTGGCTGTTTCCACTCTGCATCAGCACCAGCCGGCGCTGGGTGACGCGCAGCCGGGCCAGCAGCTCCTCCACGGAAAACGGCTTAGTCAGATAATCATCCGCCCCTGCATCCAGCGCTTCTATTTTGTCACTATCCTCGCTTCTGGCACTGATAACAATAATCGGCATATGAGACCAACTGCGGACCCGCCGGATCACCTCCACTCCGTCGATGTCCGGCAGCCCCAAATCCAGCAGAATGATATCTGGATTATGAGAGGCCGCCTCCATCACTGCATCCATTCCGTTGACCGCAACGACAAAACGATAATCATGTGCTTTTAAGGTGGTCGTGATCAGGTTGCGCACCGGTGCATCATCCTCCACCACCAGAATTTGCAGTTTACTCATTTTCTTATCTAACCTCCTCCAGCGGAAGCGTAAAGCTGAAAACCGCTCCCTGCGGCTCATTGTCTGTCACGCGTATGGTTCCGCCATGTGCCTCCACAATCGCTCTGCAAAGATACAGCCCCAGCCCCAAACTGCGGCGATTATCCGCAATTTTATTCGTGCCGCAATAAAACTTGTCAAAAATTTTTTCCTTCTCCTTGTCCCTAATCCCACTACCTGTATCGGCAATCTCCACCATGGCCATCGAGCCGCTCCGTTTTGTGGTGATGATGACGGATGTGCCAGGCACCGTGTATTTGAATGCGTTGTCCACGATATTCACAATAACCTGCACGACCAGCCTGGCATCCGTCCTGACCAGCAAAAGCTCTTCTTTGTCTTCCACGGACACCTGATGCCGGCCCGCCTTACGGCTGATGTGCATCATCGCCTCCTCCACAATATCTCCAAGAAGCTCTGTGGAAGTATGCAGCGTCATTCGCCCTTCCTCAATGCGAGTGGCATACAAAAGATTCTCCACCAGGTTGATCAGCCACATGGAATCCTCATAAATATCCCGGTAAATCTGCATTTTTGTATCTTCATCAAAATTCTTGCCATTGCTGAGCAGATTGTCCGCATTTCCGGAAATAGTGGTCAATGGAGTCCGCAGATCATGGGAAATTGTCCGCAGCAAATTGGCCCGCAGCCGCTCGTTCTCTGCTAAAATTGCCGCCGCTTCCTTCTCGCGGGCATTTTTCTCATTTTCCAGTGCAAGGGCACATTCTCCAAGGATGGACAATAATATGCCATGCTCCGCGGCGTCCGGAGGATTGTCCCCCGCCTCAATTCCCACCACCCCATAAACCCGCTCATTAACCCGCAGGGCCAGATACAGATATCTGACATCTGAGAGCGTATCCGTCGTCGCGCCGGCGGAATGATTATTCCTCAGCACCCATTCCGCCGCCGCCCGTTCCTTCTCCAAATCATAGTCTAAAACCGGCGCTGTCTCTGACAAAAACAGATAAGGAGCAGAAAGCTGCCCGTCTTCATTGGCAAAAATCACAATATTTCTTCCCAGGAGCTTCTTTAGCTGCTGTGCTGCCGCATTCATAATCTCTGCCTTGTTACCGGCCTTCGACAACAGCTGGTCGGTATCATATAGGATTTTTGTCCGATGTGCAATCCTGGCCGACTGCCCTGCCTGTCTTTTATAGCGAATGGCAAAGGTCCCCGTAATATATGCCGTCAAAAACATAACCACAAAGGTTACCGGATAGCCGGTCTCATAAGCTGTCAACGAAAAACGGGGGGAAGTAAACAGAAAATTGAAAATAAACACGCTGGCAATGGAAGAAACCAGACTATATACCGGATGAGAAACCACCGCTGAGGTCAGTAATACCCCAAGAATATATACCATAATGATATTCGCTTCCGTAAAACCCAGCCGGTAAAATCCCAGCCCAAGAACTGTCGCCCCCGCCAGAATCCCTACGCTTCTGATTGTGTTTTTCCCCACCTCTCCTTTGCGGGAATGCCTCAATCTTTGCGGCCGGTATCCCGCATCAGAACTCTTGTCCGGAATGATATGGATATCCATTTCCGGTGCATACGAAATCAGCTGCTCTGTCAATGTCGGCTTGCCAAACAAGTACTTACGGGTAACGGCACTTCGTCCCAGAACAATTTTGGTAATGCCAAAAAGCCTGGCAAACTCCGCGATCTGGTATGGCACATCCTCACCATAAACCATCTCGATCTGCGCCCCCAGCTGCTTGGCCAGCTCCCGGTTATCCCGCAGCCGCTGCCGGTTCTCTGACGAGGCGGCTCCAAAATCCGGGGTTTCCACAAAAAGAGCCGTAAACTGGCTGTTAAAAGCCCGGGCCATCCGGGCCGCTGTACGTATAATCCGGGCATTGGACGGCGCAGAAGAAAGGCAGACCAAAATATGCTCATCTGTATGAAAACTGTTCTTTTTTTGATGCCCGTCCGCTAAGCGCCTGACACGGTCGGCACAGCGCCGCAGGGCGATCTCCCGTAAAGCAGTCAATTGCTCCACGGTAAAAAAGGAGTCTGCCGTATCGGACTCCTTTAACCGTTCCATCAACTCTTGCGGCTCTATGTCTATCAGCTCCACCTGATCAGCCTGATCAAAAACAGAATCCGGTATCCGATCCCAGGTGGCAATGCCGGTAATCGAGGTTACCATATCATGTAAGCTTTCAATATTTCCCACATTTACTGTGGTATAGACGTCAATTCCGGATTTCAACAGCTCATCAATATCTTGATAACGCCGTCTGTGACGGCTGCCGGCCTCGTTGGAATGAGCCAGTTCGTCTACCAGGATCAAATCCGGCCTTCTCTCCAGGGCCCGGTCTAAGTCAAAGCTCTCTTTACCGATCTGATTCTGCGGATGCAACTGCTCGAATTTCTCCAGCAAAGCCATAGTCTCTTTAGAGGTATGGGGCGTGATAGTGCCGATCAAGACATCCATTCCCTGAGCCTTTGCTCCCAATGCTGCCTTTAGCATTGCCTGCGTCTTTCCGATACTTTCGGCATAACTGAAAAAAATCTTCAGATGTCCCTTTACCGGCTGCTGCACTGTAATCACCCCCTGTAGTTATTATGAATTTTATCATAGAATGCAAGAATGTTCAATTGGGATACGGATCCGCCTCATCGAAATTTGTGCAGAGCTACATGCAGGTATTTTTCAATAATAGCCTGGATTCTCCCCATCATGAAATAGCCCAGAAGAAAAATCCCCAGTGTAAAACCGATTAACAGAATTTCCTTCATTTCACAGCACCTCCTTATAAAAAGCAATCCCCTATCAAATATGAAAGCATTTCTGAACTGCTTTCGGCTTTCCCAGGACCAACAAAGATTTTCCTCTGCTTAGGACGGTATCCGGAACAATATTCATATTTAACTTGCCATTTTCTCTGACCCCTAAGATATTTATCCCGTATTTTTTGCGGATATCCAGCTGAATGATTGTGTTGCCGCTCCACTCGGCAGGGACCGTCAATTCAAAAATAGAATATTCTTGATCCAGTTCAATATAATCCAGAATATGCTCGGAAGTGCAGCGAATCGCCGTCCAAGCCGCTAACTGCTTTTCTGGATACACCACTTCGTCGGCGCCGTTTCGCAACAAAAATTTTTCCTGCACGCCCCGGGATGCCCTGGCAATCACCTTTTTTGCTCCCAATTCTTTGAGAAGGGATGCTGTTTCCAGTGAATTCTGAAAGTTGTCACCAATCGTCACAATACAGGCGTCATAATTGCGGATTCCCAGGGAAGAAAGGAACTCTTCGTTGGTACTGTCGCCAATCTGCGCGCTGGTCACGAAAGGCAATGCGGCGTTGACCCGTTCCTCGTTATGATCTACCGCCATAATCTGATGATTCAAATCGTTAAGCTTCCCGGCAATATGCCTGCCAAATCTTCCCAGCCCAATCAATAGTATCGCTTTCATCCCATCCTCCTTATCCACCGTGGCCTGATTTTCCTCATGCTTTCTGGCCCTTTCTTGCCGTTATCCCTATCCTACAGTCAATTTTTCCTGTGGCAGTCTCGCCGTATTCCCTTTCCGGTTCCCGGACAATGCTGCAAAAATCAGAGTCAGCCCGCCAACCCGGCCTATGTACATCAAAAAAATCAGAATTATCCGGGACAGCAACCCAAGCTGTGGCGTCAATCCCAATGTCAGGCCCACCGTTGCCACTGCCGACGATGTTTCAAACAGGCATTCCAAAAGCCCAAGCCCTTCCACACGGCTGATTGCCAATCCCCCGGTCAAAAAAAGCACAAGATACATCATAAAAATCGTCACCGCGTTCCGCACGGTATCCTCATCCAGCCTCCGGCCAAAAAAGTGTGTATGTTCCCGGTGACGAAACACAGAAACAGCCGTGGACAGCAGTACGGCAAAGGTCGTGGTTTTCATACCGCCAGCCGTGGAACCGGGAGAGCCTCCCACCAGCATCAGCACAATCATCACAGTCTGCCCGGCCTCACTCATTCGACTTAAGTCTAACGTATTAAACCCTGCCGTTCTCGCCGTAACCGACTGAAATAAAGAACCCAATATACGCTCCTTTAAAGGATATCCTGACAATTCAAAGAAGAAAAAGTAGATTGCCGGAATCATAATCAGCATTGCAGTAACACTCAAAATCACCTTGCTCTGCATTCGATATCTCCGGACGCGGTGCCGGTTGGCCTTGATATCTTCCCATGTCAGAAAACCGATTCCTCCTGTCACAATCAAGGCCATGACCGTGAAATTGATTACGCCTTCTCCGGCATAGGATGTCAGAGAAGAATAGGGCGATTTACTGCCCATCAGATCAAATCCGGCATTACAGAAGGCCGATATCGAATGGAACAAAGCATACCAGATTCCCTTGCCGACGCCAAACTCCCGGCAAAAGGACGGAGCCATAACTGCCGCGCCCAGCAGCTCCAAAAAGGCCGTTGTTCCAATGATAAAGCTCGTCAGCCTGACAATTCCTCCCACCTGATGCGCACTGATCGCCTCCTGCATGGTGCTGCGCTGTTTGAGGCTGATTTTCTTTCCGGAAATTACCGCAACCGCCACGGCAACCGTTATCACCCCCATGCCGCCGATCTGTATCAGCAAAAGAATCACGGCCTGCCCAAAACCAGTCCAGCAGGTAGCCGTATCCCGCACCACCAGGCCCGTCACGCAGACAGCAGAGGTTGCCGTAAACAATGCATCAATAAAACCCACTTTCTGGCCATCCCGTATGGCGATCGGAAGCATGAGCAGCAGGCTGCCAAACAGAATAACCATCGCAAAACCAAGAATAATAATTTGTGATGAAGATAATCTCTTTTCCAGTCCTCCCATCTCTTCATTTCCTTCCGCCCTGAACTTTATATTATCATTATGTCATACCAGACATGAAATGTGCATTAACATCCGTCCTCTGACATTAAGATTGTATTAAGCTCTTTATATCCCCTCTTCTTTTTTGTCAAAAGCCGCCACCTTTTCCACCAATCCCTGCACCAGTTCCTTTGATACCACATCGTACTGGCACTCGCTCCTGCCGGGAGCCATACAAAAAGATACATCACCACGCACGGTCGTCGGATCGAGCTTCCAGGCTTTGCAGGAGCTGTGAACCTGACGGATTCCTGTCTTTTCTATCAGCTCGCAGACATTATTGGCATTAATCCCGCTTCCTGCCAAAATGTCAATTCTGCTGCCAAAACGTTCCTGCAGTTCACCGATCAATGCCATTCCCTGCAATGCCGTCGGCCTTAATCCGCTAGTCAGCACACGGTTCACCCCCATATGAATCAGTTGCTCCATTGCCAGATAAGGATCTTTGCAGCAATCAAAGGCACGATGGAACACGGCCTCCCTCCCACGTTTCTGAATCCGTTCCACGAGTCTTTGGTTTTTCTCTTCATCCAGGGTGGCATCCTCTCGCAGGCATCCGAAGGCAATGCCATCCGCCCCATGTTCCAGCAGGCTTTGGCATTCCCTCTCCATTGCCCAAAATTCTTCCTCTCCATAACAAAATCCGGCGCCACGGGGGCGAACCATGGCAACCACCCGCAAACCGGGGAACTGTTCCTTTATCAAATCAAGCGTCGATACCGTCGGGGTCAATCCTCCTAACATCAGTGCACTGTTCAGCTCAATCCGTTCTGCCCCGCCCAAAGCAGCCTGCCTTGCATCGTAAAAGCCGCCACAGCATATCTCTGCTATATAACTTTTTTCTCTCTTGCTTCTCATACTCTTCACTCTCCTTTTCCTCGTACATCTTCTCTGGTTTAGTATAACACATTCCCAGCACCAGTTCCCCCCTTCGCGTCGGAAACTCAAAATAATTGGGGATTGTATTTTTTCTTCTGTTTGTCTATACTTATCATAAAAACAACGGGAGGAAAACCATAAGTGATGCAATATCGAAACATAACGCAAAACGAACTTTGTCCTGAACTGTTCCGGCATTTTATCCGCCATCAGGTTGTCACCAAATGCTGGCGCAAGGAAAACGGAAGGTGGACGATAAAGGACGCCCCTTTTATCGATGACTGGACAGAAAAAGACTACCAGATCCTGACTTCCTGCCTGAAAAACACGTTAGAATCTGGTGGTCTTGTCTATGCTGCATTTAATGGCCATATGCTAAAAGGCTTCGTCTCTGTGGAGTCTGCTCTGTTTGGCGGGGAACAAAAATATCTGGATTTGACCAGTATCCATGTATCAGAAGATATGCGGGGCCTGGGCATCGGCAAAAATCTCTTTCTCTCGGCAAAGAAATGGGCAAAGGAACATGGCGCTGCCAAACTCTATATCTCCGCCCACTCCTCTGTCGAAACACAGGCTTTTTACCGAAAAATGGGATGTGTGGAAGCCAGGGCCTATAACCAGCAGCACGTTCAGGCTGAACCCTTTGATTGTCAGCTGGAATGCGTCCTGTAAGCTGCCGCAGTTCTTTCCACCGCCACCCGCACCCCATCCTCTGTATTGCCAATCGTCACCTGAAGCCCATGAAGTCCCAGGATCTTCCGTGCCAGAAACAGTCCCATTCCCATATGTTTGCCCCTTTTACTTCGGCTTTCCTCTCCGGTATAAAACAGCTCAAATGCACGTCTTAACCCCCGTTACCAGAAAATCCTCCTCCCCTTCATACTCCACCAGGATTCCTTTTTCCCGAATCGCCGGTTCAAGTCTTGCCATCTGTTCCCGGGCCAGTTCTCGAAAAGACACTGCTTCCTTTTCCAGAATCAGCTCCTCGGAATCCAGCTTGGAAATCTCAATCATTTCCACAACTAGACGGTCCATTTCCTCGGTCTGTCCGATAATTTGTTCCAGATAATAGTCCCTTTTTTCCTCCCTGTTATGTTCCAAAATATTCTCCGCAAAATTTCTTATTATTCCCAGCGGTGTTTTCAACTCATGTGCCATAGCATTGGTGATATCCCGCCGGGTCTCCTCTCAAATATATCTTTTTTGTATTCTTTTGTAAAATATTTTTACGTATTCGAACTTGTGATGAAAAACTGTGGTATAATTAAGAACAAAAAGATTTTACTATCAAAAAGGAAATAAAAGATGTCAGACAGCCGCCTGTTCAAAATTTTGTATTATCTTTTAGACAAGAAACAAGCTACTGCCCCTGAACTGGCAGCCAAATTTGAAGTTTCCCCCAGGACCATTTATCGCGACGTCGAAGCATTGAGCGGCGCGGGTATTCCCATTTATGCAGAACCGGGAAGAAATGGCGGGATCCATTTATTACATGATTTTATTCTGGATCGGGCGATTTTCTCTGAGAAGGAAAGGCAGGAGGTGTTGACAGCCCTGCAGAGTGTCTCCGCCGCAGGCTATTTCTCCGGTCAAGAAATGCTGACAAAGCTGTCGGCACTTTTCCATGTAAACACGGAAGATTGGCTGGAAATAGATTTTTCCCGTTGGGGGAAATCCACCAGCGACAACACCAAATTCGAAATGCTGAAAACAGCAATCATCGGACATAAGGAAATACGGATTATTTATGAAAACACTAACAGCAAAAAAAGCGAACGGATCGTCCAGCCATTAAAGCTGTCCTATAAATCAAAGGAATGGTATCTAAAGGCTTTTTGCCTGGAAAAGCAGGATTTCCGTATATTCAAGCTGAACCGTATTATAAGACTGGAGCTATTGAAGCAGGCCTTTGTGCCAAGGCCATATCCCAAGCCGGAGAACCATTGGCCGCAGCCACAGCCCCGGATTGTCCTTCTGTTTTCCAGGGAAATCGCCTACCGGGTCTATGATGAATTTGACGAGACAGAGATCGATCGTCAGAAAAACGGGGATTTCATTGTTCGCACAGAAATGCCAGTGGATCCCTGGCTCATCGGATATCTTCTTTCCTTTGGGGCGCACGTTGAAGTCATCGAGCCAAAGGCACTGAAAGATATTTTAGCTGCACAGGCATGGGAAATTTATAAAAAAAATAATCCCTGACAAAGGATGCCGGGATATGCAATGTCATTTAATTAATTTTTTCAGAAGATACACCATGGAACAAGGAGCGGGAAGAGGCCGGAAATGGCCTGCCGCTTTTTCCGGCCTCTTCCCGCTCCTTATTCCATGGCTGAATATTCTCAGCGCCAAACTTAATGACATTGAGGCCCGGGGTCTGTTTTTTCGCTGTCATCAGCGGATAGAATTATCTTTCTTGCTTCACAGATTCCTCATAAAAGCCAGATCTTCTTCCACAAACAAAAGGCTCATCTCCTCCCTTATCAGGCTGATCTTCCGTCTCTGTTTTCTTAGCCAACGGCTGACCGCCTCATAACGCATCACTCCTTTTCCCAACGGCTCCGGCTGATACCGCCGCCTTTTGTCAAGGCTGAAATCCTTGATGTGCAGCACATCTACATAATCCCCTATTTTCTCCAGCCAACAGGTCCACAGCTCATCCTGATCCGTAGATTCCGGAAATTCCAGCAGATTGGAGGCATCAAAAATCATCCGCAGGTGTTCTTCGTCCCCCACCATGCGAATCACCTCCATTGTGCTCTCCAAATCCGCTAAAGGATGCCAGTAAACCGGTTCCAGCGCCAGCCGCATATCCAATCGCTGTGCCGTCTCCATCACCCTCTGTATACTGTCCATCATATAAGGTCTCCAAAGCTTCTTCTCTTCCTCCTTCAGATGGGGATAAGCCGTCTCTGTTCCGACCACTCCGGCTCCCAGCTCCTTCCCCCAGGCCAGGCATTGCTTCAGGGTCTTCACCGCATACTCCCGCACCTTGCCATCGGGATTTCCCAAATCCATATAGCAGCCCAGCACCGGAATTTCCAGACCGTTTTTCTCAAAAGCCCGGCGTACACGCTCCAAAATCTCCGGTGTCACGTCTTCATACCGGTCAATCTCCATAAATGCCTTCGGCAATACGATCTGTGCCGCCCCGTATCCTTCGTCATGAAGCAGAGCCGCCATTTCTTCGATCTTCCGCTTCCCATAATCATGGGCCCGAACCCCTATCTTCATGTAACACCTCCGTTTCCAGCCATCCCCTCTTCTTTTGCCTCCCGGATCACCCGCACCAGTTCTGCTGTCGATTTCTCCATATTATCAAATTGTTCCCGCTGATTCTCTGCCCTGCTTTTTCGGCCATGTAATCCCAGCTTGTCCCACAACCCGTCTGGCGGGACAAAATCCCCCATTTCTTCCCGGGTTTTTAAAGTTTCCGGAAACAAGCCGGCAAGCCGCTTTGCCACATAAGAGCCAAATACACAGGCCCCATACTCGTTGGTATGGGTATAATCTCCCGGGTGAAAATAACAGCATGAACGTTCCTGCCCGTTCCTGCAAATAAATTCCACCGAAAAAGCATGCAGATCAATCCAGGGGACTTGCTCCGCCTCTGCCACCTCACACACTGCCTGGGCATAATCCTCCAAAAGATCGAGATATTTCCTGTCCTCATCCCAAATATTTCTTCCCAACGGCGTAACCAGTACCGGACAGGCTCCGGCTTCCCGGATTTCCCGGATAAACCGCCGCAGATTATCCGGATATTCCCGGTCAGCTAGAAGATGTGGCAGCTTCTGGTCATTATGCCCAAATTGCATCAGGCAAATATCTCCCTCCCGGATGTGGCGCATGACAATATCAAAATGTCCTTCCTTCCGGAAAGCCTCTGTCGTCAGTCCACAATGCGCTTGATTTTCCACTGCAAACTCACCTTTCAAAAATGCCGGCAGCGTCTGTCCCCAGGCCGCATAACAGGCCCCGGGATGATAAGGAAGCTCACTGGCATGATCGGTGACTGTGGAATCCCCGCACAAAAAAATCCTCCGCGTCTTCCCGGCCGCCTCCCATTTTGCCTTCACCCGCACGGCTCCCGGATGCCTGGTACAAAAAGTAAAGAATAAATGCTGCACCGGATAGCTTTCCTCATAAAACCGTGGAATCACCTCTGCTGCCGACAGATAATACACCCGCTCCAGGCACTGCCCGCATTTCATGGAAATAACCTCCCGTAGCTGCTTTCTCCCGGTAAAGAGATATAACTGCCCTATATCCTCCAGCGCCTCCAAATAGAGAGAAGCCTTATAGATTCCCGCAGGCACCTGTCTCGTACAAAAGCTCACCGGTATCAATCCAAAGGGCAAAGGCGGAAGCGTTTCGTCAAAGCCATCCGATACTTCCGGTATTGCCAGGCCGTCCGGATAAACGCCCGCCGCCCGGATAAACAACCGAAATTCATTTTGCATGGTTCCCTCCCTGCATTTACATCGCCAACGCCTCCGCCAGCGCCAAAATCGTCAGCGATTGGCCATACGCCATCGGCGCAATCAGGATATTTTTGTAATGCTCCGCGTTATATCCCATACCTGTACCGCCCGACACATTGAGCACTGTCCCATCCTCATCAATATTATTTAAAATCCCCTGGATCGCCTTTCTTGCACAGGGCAGATACGAATCATCCAGAATTCCATAGCGGATTCCTTTCAGGATCCCCGCCGCAATCGCTGCCGTCCCCGAGGTTTCCAGATAACTGGTCTTATCCAGCAAAACCGTGTGCCAGAGCCCGCTGGCGTCCTGCATCTCCTTTAACTTCGCCACTTGCGCTTTATAAGTATCTATAATAAAAGTTTTCAACCCCGCGTTCATCGTGCCCTCAAACATATCAATATAATCCAGAATACCCAGGGTAAACCAGCTGTTCCCCCTGCACCAGAAAATCCCTCCGAAATTATTGCGTTCATTAAACGTCCACCCGTGATAGAACAGGCCGCTTTCCTTGTCATAGAGATATTTGATATGCATCAATACCTGATGTATGGACTCGTCAATCCATTCCTGGCGGTGATACTTCTGCCCCATCTTATTTAAAAACAGCACAGTCATAAATAAGGTATCAATCCACATTTCATTTTCGTTAAGCCGTACTCCCTGCCGGTCCCCGTTGGCGCTGGTCACATGCTGGAATCCCCCTTCGCAGGTACGGGGCAGACAACACATCAGCCAATCCGCCCATTTCAGGCAGAGCTCCTCAAATTGCTCATCCTGATAATCCTCGTTCAATTCCGCGAGTGTCAAAAGCGGCGTAGTCGTATTGATATTTTTTGACGGCAGCCCCGCACTGATATTATCCTTAAACCAGCGATACAGAAAATCCCGATACTCATCCTTCCTCATGACTTTCATAATTTTCAGAAGCCCGTACAGCCCTACTCCCTGAGGCCAGTCCCACTCATGGATTCCAAAATCCCGGCGGAAAAAGCCGATCTTTTCTCCTCCCTCCACCAACTCCTGCTCATCCTTTGGCCCTCCTAAGTTCATCAGCTTATGAATCACCAGCCCCAATTTATCTTCCAGTTCTTTTTGATCGATATTTTTCATTTTTGCCTTCACTCCTTTATTTTTCTCCAACGAAAACATCCTCTGGATTTTTATTTTCGCATCTTATATAATAATTCCAAGAAACATATCACCGGTTCTCAGAAAGGCTGCCCATATGGAAAAAGTCACCTACTACGGCGAAACCGACGGAATTGCATTGGAACAAATGGTCCGTTACGGCAAATTTGACATGCGCGTCAAGCATTTTCATACTCAGTACGAAATCTTCTATATCATAGAAGGAGAACGGGTATTCTTCTTTAACAACCGGGAATACATCGCCCGCGCAGGCGACCTGATTCTTGTCAATTCCAATCTCATCCATATGACCCGTTCCGTCTCAGGCTCCAATGACGGCCACAACCGTATTATCCTTTATATCACCCGAAAAAAAATGGAGTCCTATGACATGCTTTATCCCTCCCTGCAGCTCGTCCGTTTTCTGGATGACTATTATGGCGTCTACCATTTAGACCGGGAACAGCAGGCGCTGATCCTCAACTTATTCCGCAGCCTGCGCCATTTTTTGACCAGCAGGGAACACAACTATAAGGTCGGTATGGACTTAGACATCATGTCCTGGTTCTTCAAGCTGATGTCCTTTGTGCGGCGGCAGCGCCAGGAGATTCCCAGCGACTCCGACAATCCCAAGTACAAAGCTGCCTATGGCATTGCCGACTATCTGTCCGAAAACTGCGAGCGTCCTATCTCTTTAGACGAACTGGCAGAGCGGTTTTATTTGAGCAAATCCTACATCTGCCGCATTTTTAAGGAAGTAACCGGCTATACCATCAGCGAATATACCAACATCCACCGTATCCGCAAAGCCAAGCGGTATCTTGAGGAAACCGACATGAGCGTTTCAGCGATTGCCAATGCCCTGGGTTATGACAGCCTGACCTATTTTGAACGCACCTTCAAAACCTACATGACCCTTTCTCCGTTAAAATACCGCAAGACCTTAAACACCGTCACCTACACCAATGTACCCAGTCCGCCATTCCCTGACCAGCTGTCGGACCGGAACTCTTTAAAGGAAAGCATGGATTCCGGAGCAAACCATATGAAAGATACTGGTATCTTATAAGCCATATTCCCCTTATCCCGTCATAGCAGCCCCAGCACTCCCGGCAGCCACATGGAGAACGCCGGTACAAAGGTCACCAGCAAAAGCCCGGCTACCACGGCCAGAAAATAGGGAATCAGCTGCTTCATCACATCCTCTACCGGCAAATGGGCCACACTGCAGCCCACGAAAAGTACGCTGCCCACTGGCGGAGTGATGGTCCCGATGGCCAGGTTCATGAGCATCATGATACCAAACTGGATCGAATCCATACCTAAGCTCTTCACCACTGGCAAAAAAATCGGCGTAAAAATCAACAGTGCCGGAGCCATGTCCATAAACGTCCCCACAATCAAAAGAATCAGATTGATAATCAGCAGAATCACGATCTTATTGCTGGAAATCCCCAGCAGCAGACTGCTGATCGCCTGCGGCAGCCCGGTAAAGGAGAGCACAAAGCTGAGCACCGTCGATGCTCCGATAATCAGCATGACGATGGTGGTCATCACCGCCGTATTCGTCAAGATCCCCATGATTTCCGAAGGCTTGATGCTGCGATACACAAAAACCGCAAGAATAAATGCATAGACTACCGCCACGCCGGAAGCCTCCGTCGCCGTGAACTTACCGGACAAAATACCGCCTATGATAATAACGATCAAAAACAAGCTCGGCACAGCATCCCAGATGGTTTTCAGTGCCACCGGAGCAGTCACCTTTTCTCCTTTTACCACATATCCCTTCTTTTTGCCATACAAAAAGGCCACCAGCATACATAACCCGGCCCACAAAAGCCCAGGAATCCAGCCAGCCATCAAAAGCGCTGCCACGGAGATTCCGCCAGCCGCTGTCGAATAAATGATCGGCGCCGTGGTCGGCGGAATCAGCTGCCCCACCGGAGCAGACGCAATATTAACTGCCGCCGAAAATGTCTCATCATAGCCATGCTCCTTCTCCAACGGATTCATTACCCCGCCAATAGCCGTAGCCGCCGCAATCCCGGAACCGGAGATCGAACCAAACATAGCGTTTCCCGCAATATTCGTCAATGCCAGCGAACCAGGAACCCGTCCCAGAATCAACAGTGCCAGATTCACCAGCCTCCTGGCAATGCCGCCGCTGCTCATCAAAAGTCCGGCCAGGATAAAGAACGGAACCGCCAGCAAGGAAAAGCTGTCAATTCCTCCCACCAGCTTCTGGGCTGAAATAAACATGCCAAATCCTGGACTTAAAAACATGATAATCGTCACCAGAGCCGCGCTGATAATACTAAAGGACACCGGCACACCGTAGGCCAACAGCATAAAAAACACAAGAATTAATACAATCGCTGCCTGAATCTGCATTTATTTTCCCTCCTTTTGTCCCTGGCTGCCAGACATCCCGACAGTTGCCTTCGATGCCTCTTCTCTCCACGTTTTCACAAAGCCGTACAACCGGTTGATACAGTAAATCACCATCATCACGCCCCCGATGGGAACACACAGATAATAAAGCTCCATAGGCATATGCAATGCCGGGGAAATCTGCCCGGAAGAATTCATGGTTACGATCCATCCCCCGGCAATCATCACAAATACGCTCAAAAACAAGATCAAAATCTCGATCCCGATTTTTGTCATCAGCATTCCTTTCTCACTGAAAGATCGGGTCACCAGATTGATTGACAAATGACTGTCCTTTCCATAAGCATAAGGCACACCCAGCATAGTCATCCAAATCAGCAGGTAGCGCAGCAGCTCTTCTGTATATTTGCTGGGGCTGTTCAACACAAAACGGGTAAATACCTGCCAAAAGCAGCCCGCTACCATCACTGCCACCACAATCCCCAGGAGAATTTCCAGAATCTTATTTAATAGTTTCATCATGCCCCTCCTTACTGTGCATATTTCTGAATATCATCATAAAGCGCCTTATAGCTCTCTCCTTTGGCACAATAATTCTCATGAACCGGTTGCACCGCCTGGATAAACGCTGTCTTGTCAATATCCCGGTAAATCGTCACCCCATGGCTCTCGGCCTCCTCTATCGCCTCGGCCATCATGCCGTTATACAAGCTTTTGAAATTGTCATTAGCCTTCTGGATCGAATCTACCAAAAGCTTTTTCTGCCCGTCTGTCAGACGGTTCCAGGTTCTTGTGCTGATAATATAAATATCCGGCGAATACTGATGTTCTGTATAGGTATAAGCCTTGACCAAATCCTGATGACCGTCCACGGTTAACACCAGCTCCGTATTCTCCGCCCCGTCCACAATTCCCTGCTGCAGGGCGCTGTAGGTCTCGCCACCTGCCATAGGCACCGGAGAACCGCCCATCAATTCAATCATATCCATGGAGGTAGAACTGGGCATGGAACGTATCTTCTTTCCTTTTAACACAGACGGATCCGTGCAGGCTACGTTTTCCTTCAGATAAAAATTCCGGGAACCATTGGCGTAATAACCGATGGCAATATAACCATCCTCCGCAGTAGACTGGAACAGCTCCTTCACCTTCTCACTGTTCTCACAGGCCATATAATAATGCTCCTGGCTCTGGAACAGGTAAGGTACTGCAAAGATCGAGTACTCGTCTTTAAATTGGCCCAGGGTATTGGAACTGACCTTTGCCATGTCCAGCACCCCTGCCTGTACCATCTCAATCTCTTCCTTTTCTGTCCCCAACACCCCGCTGGCATAAATGGAAACCTTCAGATTCTGGCTGGGATCCTCTGCCACAAACTCTGATATTTTTGCAATTGACCCGGCAATCTCTGAACCTGCTGCCTGGTTATGGGCCAGCCGAAGTTCCAGTACATCCCCGGATGAAGTCCCTGCTACGGAAAGAAACGTGGCTCCCACTGCCACAATAGCGGCTACGCTGGCTGCAATTCCAAGCGTTTTTTTCCATTGCTTCATATTCCTCATTCTCCTTTTTCCTCGTGCGCCCTTTCTGAAAAAGCCCGGTACTTTATCGAAAGTGCACAATTATTTTTCTTGAAACGTCCTGCATGCCGGTACATTTTAGATGTTTTTAGTATAGCATATTCCCGACGGCAGTTTTCCCCTTCGATTGACAAATAATTACTATTTTCAAACTATATTGAACTCCTCTGCTTCGATTTTTGCAGATTTTCCGTTGACAAACTACATCTTTTATGAAATTAATGTACAATATAGGAAAAAAAATTGTGATAAATGAAGAAACTTTCTCAACTTACAACAAAAAACTGCCAGCGTTGGAAAACCGATGATTTTATTTTTGATATAAGAATAAACCCTGACAAAGGATGTCAAGATATATGTGCTATACTACACGTAATAGCAAGCAAGCTATATTCACTTTAAACACATGAAAACGGAGGGAAAGAACATGAACGAAATGAATCAGAAATTCTGCCAATGCTGTGGTATGCCCATGGGAGATACGGGTGAATTGTACGGAACCAATGCCGATGGCAGCAAAAATGAGGAGTATTGCAAATATTGCTTTGAAAAGGGTGCGTTTACCTTTCCGGGCACTATGGAAGAAATGATTGAAATATGTCTGCCTCATATGGTAGCGGCCAACCCCGACATGAAGGAAGATGAGGCCAGGAAAATCATGCAGGAATGGTTCCCCACCTTAAAGCGCTGGAAAGAATAAGCACAATGCTTATCATTTCTCTTGCGAATATCCTACAATCGTGCTAAAATATAGTAACAAATCTTAAAATCGGAGGCTTATATTATGAAAAAACTGGATATAAAAAGTTTCGTTGCCGGACTTCTTCTGGGAACCCTGGGAATAACCACTGCATTTGCAGCAGCTGAGATCCGATCCGCAAGCTTATGCGATACCAAAGTAACTCTGAATGGGGCTTTACTCCCCCTTAATAAGCCTCTGATTTCTGTTGCTATGGAAGGCGAGCAAAACGAGATTCTGTATGTACCAGTCAATGAATTGCTGGAAAGCTTAGGATATACCACTCATTATGACAATGCAAAAAATTCCGTCGATCTGATTCCCGGCAATGGCAATTCCCGCGAATCTGCCAGCCATACCGTGACCAGCGGAAGCACCGTCATGGATTTCGCCAGTCATCCAGGCCAGTTAAACATCGCCGAATCCGGTTCCTTCCAGGTAGAAAGCAATCAGACCTTAGTCTTAAATATCACTTCCGATATTAAAGGCGGATCCGTAGATTTCTTTTTATTTGGCCCCGAAGGGAAAGAACATCGCATTACCATCGGCTCTGCTGATATGGCAAAAGAGATCCCTTTGGAAAAAGGGATCTGGAAATATAATTGTTCCGGTATGTTTAAAGATGGCGGAAATATAAAACTTGTGGGGACGATCAAATAATACCTGCCAAACCCTGCAACATTGATTACGGCTTACAACGCCCACAAGAAACATACCCTTTTTCAATCAGCTGCTTCCTGTCTCCTGCAAAATAATCCTTGTTCTTCTCGCTCATATCTCGCACACTGGAGCAGGTTGGAATATGAAACCTTTTTGTATTTGTATTGAGCACATAATCATAATCCGGCTTTGTCTTTTCGGATTCCGGCGGTATCCAGGTCTCATCCAATCTGCTCTCACCAGTTGCATAATCAATCAAAATGCCAGGCTGTACATTGTAGCAATATACATTAAAGCAGATCCCTGACCCCTGATCTTCCACCGAAAAAGCCTCCATTAGCACCCCCGATGCCACCAGATTGTCGCCTTCATAGCAGGGGGTGACGCGATACCATACATGATTTCCCGTCTCCTCCACATATTGCGCCACTATATTTTCCCAGGGAAGCATCCCTTCTATATTCAGATATCTCGTACCAGTGATAAGATTCTTTTCATTGGCATTCTCTCCGGCCAGCTGATATCCGATCAGATGACAGCGGTTATAGAGATACCGGTCGGCAATCCGGTCATATTTCACCGTATGCCAGCCAGAAGGCCTGATATTGCCAATACTTCCCCGTTCTTCGGCCGGCATAAGTTCCCGGCACACATTGGCAACGGCAACACCACAGCGTCCCAGATGATCCGGCTCGCTGTAGTATTCAAAAGCATCTGTTGTAAATTCCCCGGATGCGAAAAAAGGTACATTTCCATTTACTTCAATACTGGCCTCTCCTTGATATGCCGGAATCTTCTCCTGCAAACCTTCTCTAAAGCCAATACTCTCTTGCAAGCCTTTGGCAAAACCGATCGTCTGGCTGCCGGATTGTGACAAAGGCACAATCCCCCCACAAGCGGAAACGGCCAGCGCCAATCCCATGAAAATTCCCCAAAACATTCCTCTGTGCTTCATAAAAGTCCTGTCTGGTTATAAAAGCTCATCCTTCTTTTCAAGGATCGCCGCCACCGCATTACAAGCCGGACAATCACAATATTTTGCTCCGGCTGCTTTGATCTCTCTTCCATGAGCCGCTACATTTTCGGCCAGCTCCCGGCCGAACACCTGAATTCCTGCTTCCGAACTGGCAAAGCCAATCAGCCCGTCCACCGGCATAATGTCCATCTCCAGCTCTGCCAGCAGTTTCCCCGTCTGTTCCGCCTCCTTGTCCGTCCCCATAGCGTCCAGCCATGCCTGGCCAGCTTCTTTTGCCTCGACGCAACAAGAAGAAGCGCTAAGTAATTCTCTCACCTTCTCAGCAACATAGTCTCTTACCTCTTGGTTCATTCGTTTACTCCTCCTTTTGATTATAATAGTCTATAATACCAGAAGCAATGGCTTCTGCTATTGCCTCATGATTTGCATCCCCTGCCAATCGGCTGCTGTCAACGGATCCCGTCATAAATCCTGTTTCAATATAAAGAACCGGCAAATCGGCATCCACGCTAAAAACAGCTCCCGGAAATATATAATCGCTCTGTACACCAGAGCCCAAATGCGCTCCCAAACGCGGACCGCATATAGCCCACAGCTGCTCAATCTCCCACAGCCAGCTTCTGGAATTATAATCTGGCGGAATCACCTTTAATGTACCATTAATATTCGATCGGGCGGATGCATTCCAGTGAAGGCAGACTTGCAGGATACATCCGGCCTCTGACGCCATCTTGGCCCGTAATTTGTTGGGGGTCAACGCGTCATTCGTGTCCCGGGACATAATCACGTCATAACCGGCCGCCAGCAATTTGTCCCTGATTTTCTCTCCCACAGCCAGCGCAAACACTTCTTCCGTTTCTCCATGAAGCCGATCCGAGCGGCCGCCAAAATATGCACCTGCATTAAAATCCGGCACCAAACTGGCAACAGACGGATTTCCATGTCCGGGATCAATCATAATAATTTTGTTTTTCCTGTTCTCAGAAGCATTATATCTTGTAAACTCGGTTTCCGGCAGCATCAGATCTCCCGGCTCCTTTACTTTGAGCTTTAAAACTGCTCCTGGCTGGTTTAACCATGACTGGCTGCCGGGTCCCACCCCTGGTCCGCTTTCATAGCTGGGGCCAGAATCTCCGGCTGCCGGCGCTGATATTACGGGAGATTCCCTCTTTTGAAAGGTCTGTACATGATAAGTAGTTCCATCCATATCGAACCACACATCCGCCGATACCTCATCTTTGTTGCCCTGGCCGGCTGCTATCTCTTCCATATTGCCCGCCACTTCTGTCTCCCATACTACCACTCCAGTCTCTTGTACCATATTTAACATCTGTCCAGTCATACAAATCATCACATTTGCTCCTCAATCTAAGTCTTTTTGTCTATAACCCCACTCAAGCAAATAGTTTAGCATAGAAAAGGTTCTTCTTCAAGTATCTTGGCTTTGCAATCAAAAGAGGGTGTTGCCAAATAAGTCACCCGTCATTTCTCTATCCTGTGTTCGGACGGTTCACGTACACACA
>CAJUPI010000017.1 GCA_910588125.1 uncultured Lachnospiraceae bacterium | reverse complement strand
GATTTAAGGACTTCTAAATCCCTGCAAAGTCAAAAGCGGCAGACCATTTCCCGCCCCTTTCCGCTCCTTGTTCCATGGCTGAATATTCTCAGGGCTAAACTTAATGACAGTGACAACCTGCCAGCACTCTTATTCCTTTTAGCCATAAAAATATCCAGCCCTGGAGGAAAGAGGGGGACAGTCTGCCAGCCCGCCGGAATTTTTGACTTTTGCAGGGATTTAGAAGCCCTTAATTTTCTGGATTTTGCGTTGAAACAAAAATGCCCACTGTTTGAGCGCCAGCGAGTTTGGGCATTTTTGTTTCGCTCTTCGCAAAATTCAGAAATTTTAGGGCTTCTTAATCCCGAAACGGAAAAAATCCCGACGGGCTGGCAGACTGTCCCCCTCTTTCCTCCAGGGCGTACCTCCTGAAAAAAAACCATACAACTAAACAACCTTAAAGATAATCTCCCTGGTATTCCATGCTCTCTTCTGTTGTTTCCCTGCAATGGCCTTATTATATCGAAAATATCTTATATTTTCAAGAAGATGTTCAGAATTTCAAATCGCGGATGTTCTGTAGTGTCTCTCCGTAGGGTCGTCCCTTGCCAAACAGCAGCGTCGTCCCCAGCACAAACCCGCGCACGCCCTTGGGCGCATATTCCAGGATTTTATCCGCGCCGCAGGCGCCGTCCCAGTAGATTTCAAAATCCATATCCTCTTTGAGCGCCAGCAATTTAGTAATCTTTTTTCCCACATAAGGCAGATACATCTGCCCGGCGTTGCCGGGATTCACCGACATGACCAACACCTTTTTCACGATGCGCAGCAGCTCCATCACCGTCTCCACAGAGGTTCCCGGATTGATGGCAATGCCCGGGATCATCCCGGCATTGATGATCTTTTGCAGGGTGGTAGAAGGGTGGTATTCCGCCTCCGGGTGGATGTATACGGTATCTCCTTTGCGGAGGCAGGAAAGGAATAATCCAATGCAATTATTGGGATGTTCAATCATCAGATGGACATCCAGCGGCTTTTTTGTCGCCCCTGCTATGTATCGCATATCATTTAAGGACATGGCAAAATTCGGAACGTAGCGACCATCCATAATGTCGATGTGGAAGGAATCAACTCCTCCGTTATCCAGTTCCTTTACTTCTTTTTCCAGGTTGCCATAGTTGGCGCACATCATAGAGGCTGTCAGCTCAAACTGCATATTTTTATCACCTTTCTTATATCAGTAATTTACATCCTGTATGTACGATGTTCAACCGATCTGCATTTTTCATAAAATACAGGGTCTCCAGCGTTTCTCCGATATATCCGATATATCGGTCTCTTCTCTCATATCCTCTGGGGATACTGCACTCCTCGATTTTTTCGAGGATCGGAAAAAGCCATTGGCAGTATTCTCTTAAAACAGGTTTCTTTGCCAGAATAACGTTATAATTATAAAAATATTGTTGTTCTAAAATCTGAGAAAATCGTTCCACACAATCCGGAGCCAGCTCCCTTAAGGCAAATAATACTGTATCCCAGTCTTCATTTCTCAGATACCTCTTATGATGGGAGTGGATATCCGGCTCATATGGCATCGGATATGGTAACACTACATCAACATGATTGTCAACAAGTTTCAGCAAATCATCATCCGAAAACTCGAATATCCTTCGATATTGCATCAGGCCATAGTATTGCCGTTCATTCTCCTTCCCCTCCTGATTCTGCTTCAACTTATTTTTCCATATCCAGTATAAAACTGTCAACTCAGAATAATTACCATTTTTAGAAGAGATATTATCCCCCCTGTTATCCAGCAAATCTGCAATTCTGATATTGCTCCCGGCAGCTCCCGCCTGTACCGGTATCGTGTAGGCGGGGAACGAATGTGCATTCTGCAATGGCCTGTCCTTATCTGATTTGGCCATATACATTCTGACAAACGGCATATGAAATCCTACCGGTAAGGATGCCAATGTTTGAAAGCTTCCCATTTTCGTGTGAAATAATTTCATCAATTCATTCCAACGCCCTGAATCTAATCGTTTATGGCAGGGAAATCCCCAGTTTTCTAATATTTCCTCAATTTCTGATTGGACATTTTCCGGTGTGGCAATGAGAATTTCTATCTCTTTTTTTTCATAATCAGATAGCTCTTGTGCAAATTCTTTTAATTCTCTGACGGGAATATCTCCGAGCATATCTGCATTCCCCGTCTTTTCCGTGACTAAAAAACAAGGAACCACCCTTCTCGGATATAACGCTTTTAATGCCTTATATGCCCCCAATGCATAACCTTGCGCCCCAAAAATAACCAGATCCATCCCCGATACCTTCCTCTCAAGTTTGCCTTGCCCTGTCATTTTTTTGTTCAAACCGGCCTTTGAAATCAAGTGTTGAACACTTGGCATCCAAGGGCAGCCTGACTCCTCTGTTCTCTGCTGCCGATTTATAAATGGCCAGAACAAGCTCCAGTGTGTTTCTTCCTTCCTCTCCGTTTACATACGGTTCTCTGTCATTTACAATCGCATCAATCATATCCGTATAAAGTGGCGTGTGGCCAAATCCATAAATATTCGGTGGATTTTCACCAAACTCTTTCATAACCTTATCCGGCTGATCCCAGCCATCCGAAAATCTCCACTCCTCAATAATATTCACCGATTGCCCGCCCGCTTTTACCGTTCCCTTTTCTCCAAAAAGATATAATGTCTCCTCAAGATTTTTGGGATAAATATCCGTTGTCCCTTCAATCACGCCATAGGTGCCATTCGAAAATTTCACAATAGCGATCCCTAAATCTTCCGCCTCAATATAAGGATGCGCCAGCTGATCGGTCATTCCAATCACTTCCTCTACCTTGCCTCCCATCATCCATCTTAATAAATCAATATTATGGATGCACTGGTTCATAAGGGCGCCGCCATCCTGCTCCCAGGTTCCCCTCCAGGATGCTTTTGCATAATATTCCTGATCCCTGCACCACCTTACATGTGCTGTGCCATAAAACATTTTCCCAAAACGCTCTTGTTCCACTGCCTCCCTAATCTTCTGAATCGATTTATTAAATCGGTTTTGATGGCTGGCACAAACCTTAACATGATATTGCTTTGACAATTGGACAATCCGATCTGCATCTTCTATGGACAGAGCAATTGGCTTTTCTATGATCACATGGCATCCTGCTTTTATACAATCAATGGCCACCTCTGCATGTTTGCCGGATTCTGTACAAATCGCCGCTAATTCCGGCTTTTCCACTGCTAAAAGCTCTTGGTAATCTGTATATTGGCGGACATTTTCAAGGCCAAATTTTTCCGCTTTATCCTGCATATTTTCTGGTACTATATCGCAAATCGCCACAATTTCCAAATCGTTTTTTTGCGCTGCAACAATATGATTCGGCGAAATCCTTCCACACCCAATTAAAGCGTATTTCATATCATATTTTCTCCTATATCATAACCTTTTTACAGTTTATCAAATCAGTTAAATACCTGATTATCCCTCACAGGGTACAGCCAATCGCGGATAAATATAAGGAATTTTCCACGATCCGGCATCTCCTCTCTAACGCCAGCTCCGCATAGGATTCCATGCCTTTTATCTGTGTCATTCCCCCGGAAAGCAATACCGGCCCTTCCTTCCCCTTGTCCAAAAGCGGCCTGGCCTTCACTAATATCTGCCAGATCACCGCATATAGGATATCCTTCCCGCTATAATTATCCGCGATCAGCTCCACAATCTCGCTTTGGGCAAATACCGCGCACACCGACGACAATGCGATCGCCGGCCTGACCTGGCCCGTCAGATCGATATCCCCCATTGCGATCCCCAGAAGCTTTCTGGTATTCTCAAAAAACATCCCGCTTCCAGCCGCACATTTATCATTCATGAAAAACCCCTTCAGCTTCCCTTCCCTCTGCGATATCACCTTGGTATCCTGCCCCCCGATATCCAGGACAAGCTCGATATCCGGCGCGGCAAAAAAGGCGCCCCTTGCCAATGCCGTAAGCTCATTCATCCGCTGCAAGGCCGGGATGTTTTTCTTTCCGTACCCACAGGATACCAGGACGGAATCCGGATACGTTTCCTTCAAATGCGCACATTTTTCCTGGAAATATTGCTTCTGCTCAACGGGCGTTTTTTCCGCATATGCCTCCCGGAGCTCTCCCCTTTCCGAGGCAACACAGAATTTCGTATACGTAGAGCCCACATCGATTCCTATCCGGTACATAGGGCCTCCCTCAACCGTTCCAGCTGGCGTTTGGCCTTCTGGGGGTTTAAGAAATTCCGGTCAATCATATCGATCTCCAGTTCCGCCTGGGGGATTTCGATATCCCGGCTGGATACGAAGTCGCATTTGCAGCTTTTATTATGTAACGTCACCGCGCATGCCGCCCCCGAATCTTTGATGAACCCGGACAGCCGCCGGGTCCTTGTTTTCTGGCTTAAGTTTAAAAAGGTATAGTTATAAGCGGCAAATAACTGCTCCCACGGATCCGTTCCCGAATAATCCAGGTTCCACCAGGTCAGGTAATTGGCGCCGACTATCCGGTATTCCCTTAACAGCTCCGAAAGATATCTCGCCGGATGGTACCATAAGGGGTAGCCCAGCCAGAACAAAGGAATCCGCTCCTTTGTTGCATCCGGCTTCGTTTCCAGGTCCGCCCCTATCCGTCGGTATAATTCGGACGTTTCTTCCTTGCACCGGGCCGTAATCAAAAAATTAATATCATCAAACAGCAGCGTGGGGCTCACATCCTTTTGAGGCAGGTATCGCAAGACCGCCTGCCATGCCGCAATGCTCTTTTTACTGTTTTCTATCCGGCCTGCCAAAAGCTTTTTGTCCAGGCGGCGCCCGCTTAATGCTTCCATTCTTCCGATGAAATCCTCATGCTGCCGGGTAACATAGGAAAACGCCGCCCGTTCCTCCACGGCTTCTCCCGGATAATCCAGCACAATCAGCGGCACCTGATACCGGATGGACAGCACATTCCACCACCCCGGCAGGGTATTGCACTGGTTGTTTGTCGCAATCAGGACGTCCGGCTTTGGCGGCACCCCTCTTGGCCCTCCCCCCGTCTCCAGGCACCCGTTAAAGCAGCCGGCATAGGAACAGCAATCCCCCGATAAGCCTTCCCTCTCGCTGCTTGCTAAAAACTCCTGTTCCTTTCCACTGGCGGCAATCACGGCGGCGTAGCTTTCCGGGTAATAATAGGAAATCCCCAGGGCTTCCAGGATTTCCACCGGGGTGAAAGCGGTTACCCATGCCACTTTCCCCTCCGGCTCTTTTCCTCTGGCATACTTGGAAAAATCCTGATAATACTCTTTCATTAGCTTGCTCTGCAATCTTACAATACTCTGTGCCATCTCCCATCCCCTCACATCAGCGTGTCGGCAAACGCCTCTAGCATCAGCTCTGCCTTATCGGCATCCCCAGTATCCGAAAGCGAAATTTTCAGTACGGGGATGGAGCGTCCCTCCAGCGCCTTTTTATAAACAGCATATAAAAAATCATAGGGCTCGCAATATTTCTGTGTCAGGAATATTACCCCTTCTATTTCTTTTTGCCTGATTTCCTCCAGATCTTCCGCCAGGATCTGTTTCATTGCATTCTGGGTCGGGGACACCCGCGCGCCTAAAATACTGCCCGCGATTTCCCGGTAAAGGTCTCCCCCGACATTTACCGGGGGCGCCGACAGCATCCTTCCCGACTCCGGCAGGTTATCCCCTACCACCGTCAAGCCATAATCTTCCATCCTCCGGACCAGCGAAACATGCGAAAGGAACGACCCGATCAGGAAGATCCGGTGTCCCGACATCCCTTTCGCCTGGAAGGACGTCCGCATTTTTTGTTCCCGCAATGGCTTTTTTAGCATCTCGTGGATGCTTTCTAAATAGTCGGCAAAAGAGATCCCTTCGATCTCCCGGTAAAGCGTTCTTACCTGCTCATTCCGGGCATTGATGAGCTGGCTCCTCTCCTTGACATCCCGGATGGCGATCCCAAAATAATCTTCGATTTTTGATTGATAATCCGCAATCACGGACGCAAAATAATCCCTTGCCGCCCCGTCCCTTCTCGTGGGAACCGGCATTGGATAGATGAATTTCCCTGCTTTCTCGAGATAGCTTTTCATGATTCGCGTGCTGTCACAGCTTTTCGGAAATACGGCCCCGTCGATGCGGTTATCCTGCATCACCTGGGAAATAAAATCCGAGGCATAGCCGCAATAATGGGGCAGGTTCCGTTCCCCCGCATATTGCGTAAAGCGTACTACATCACAGATCTGCTCCGGAATCAGGCCGGACATTGCCAACAGCTTCATATGTTTCCTCCATAAATCCACGTTTCACTGGCATAGAATAATGCAAGGCTTGCTATCTCCCGCTCTGACGGCTGCTTTTTCAGCGGGGTTGCCCCGGATACCCGGATTAGCGCCTGGCGCAAGGCATCCACCGTGACGGCAGCTGACAGCTCCCCAAGGTTGACCACCCTCGAGGATACGCTTGCCACATGGTTCCGGCTCAGCTTGCTTTTATCCGGGGTCAGATAACGTGTCATCCTGGCAATCTCGCAAGATACGAGCAGCGTCCCATGCCGGCAAGCCACAGCCCCATCGGAATAAACAGCATTCCCGCTGAATTTTCTGCCCTGGACTGTGAAATCATTCCGTCCATTGAACGAAGCTTCGAGCCCAAATTCCTTCAGCGCGCCGATTACGAGGGGCTGGTACGGATAACACGCCTTTTCCTTTTCCCGGCAGATCAGGGAAAAATTCAGATTCCCTAAATCATGATAGACGGCCCCGCCTCCGGAACGCCTCCTGGCTATGCGCCCGCCATCCTGTAAAAACGCCTCTGCCCGGCATTCCTTCCCGATCTCCTGGTTTCTTCCTACGACAATGGTATTCTCGTTTTGCCACAGGTACAAAATGGCCATACCGGAATCCACCTCCGATTGCAACAGCTGTTCATAGGCCAGGTTCCGATAAGGGTCCAGGCAATCGGTAATCACATATCTATATTCCATGGAACTTTCCTCCCAGGGCCTGCAGCACATCGGTAATTGCTTCACAATAGCTCGGATGGGGCCGCGTCGAGGCCAAGAGCGCTTCTACGGATAGCCCGCCATTCACCGCTAAGGCCAGTTCCGCTACGATGTCCCCCGCCCGCTCCCCCATCAGCTGCGCCCCCAGAATCTTGTGGGATTTCCGGTCGGCAACCACTTTCATAAATCCCCGCTCCGAGGTCGCGATCCGGGTCCGGGCATTGGCATACAAATTCTGCTTTGCCGAAACCGCATCGAGCCCCTCGGCGGCCGCCTCCGCCTCTGTCATCCCAACCGAGGCCACCTCCGGATCCGTATAAAGGCACCGGACAACGGCGGCCGGTTTCCCCGGCAAAATCCCGGCCAGATACCCGGCCACCCGCCTTCCCTCTTCCATCCCCGTATGCGCCAGCTGCCAGCTCCCTTCCACCACATCCCCCGCGGCAAAGATCCCCGCGGTTTTTGTCCTGCCGTACGCATCCGTGATAATCCCTCCCGCCGGGCCAATCTCCACCCATTCCCGGTTTATGCCTTCGATATTCGCCTTCCGCCCGAGCGCCGATAAGACCACCAGGCCCTCTTCGAGAGCCAGATTTTTAAAATCGCATTGCCTGTGGATGGCGATCCCTTTGCGTTTCATGCTTTGCATCAGGCTGACGGCGATTTCCCTGTCCCAGTTCCGCAAAATCCGATCCGCACGGATGGAAATTGCCACCTCCGCCCCCAGGCGGCGAAAAATATCCGCAAACTCGACAGCGATGGCTCCCCCTCCCAGGATATGGAGCCGGGAAGGCATCGTCTGCCGCTTAAGCAGCCCATCGCTGGAAACCGCGCCTTCGATAAAAGGCTTTTTCGCACAGGCCCCGGTAGCAATCAGGATATTCCGGGCCGGATACCGCTTCCCCCCGGCAAGGATCTCTTCCGGGCTGGAAATATAGGCCCTCTCCCGGACCAGCTCTATGGCTTCCCTTCCCAGATGCTGTTCCAGGCCATCCCTTAAGGAGGACACCAGCTTGTCCATCCCCAGCTTGGTCCTGGCATAGTCGATCCCCACTTCCCCCACCATCAGGCCATCCTTTTCGGATGCCTTCACCGAGGCACAGACCCCTGCCAAATGCGCGAGATATTTCGTGGGCACGCACCCCTCATTCAGGCAGGTCCCGCCCAGATGCTTTGCTTCAAACAGGACCGTCTTCAAATGGAGCCTTGCTGCCTCAAAAGCAGCCGAATACCCCGCCGGCCCGCCGCCAATAATTGCCAAATCATACATTTAATCATCATCCTTGCTGTTTAAATAAGTGGCTTCCTCCACCAGATCCCCGGCCAGCTGAAAAACCTTCACTTCTATCAGCCAGCTTTCATAGGGATGTTCG
The DNA here is from genome assembly GCA_910588125.1 of uncultured Lachnospiraceae bacterium. Classification (GTDB taxonomy): domain Bacteria; phylum Bacillota; class Clostridia; order Lachnospirales; family Lachnospiraceae; genus Brotaphodocola. The sequence continues at coordinate 41,413 of CAJUPI010000017.1, read as the reverse complement.
TTGATCTCCTCCGGTTCGTCCAGCAATCCCTCATTCACGCGGATCACTTCCCCCGCAACCGGGGAAATCAAATCCGATATCGTCTTGATGCTTTCCATATCCCCGAACCGCTTACCGATTTCCAGCCGCTCTCCTACCTCCGGCAAATTGACAAACATAACATCCCCTAATTTTTCCTGGGCATAATCACTAATGCCGATTCTCGCCATACCGCCCTCGGCTTCCAGCCAGATATGATGCCGGGAAAACAATCGGGTTGCTTCCATCTCTCCATCCCACCTTTACTTTTCCTTGATATGCTTCATCAGGGCTTCCATCAGTTCCCCCAGATCCTTACTTTCGCTCACCTCATCCAACGTAAACGTCACATGGAACTGCCTCTCCAGCTCATCAATCAGGCTGAGATGGGTCAGGCTGTCCCATTCCGCAATATCAGCCGCCGTTGTCCCTTCGGTGATGGTTAAATCCCGGTTGTTAAACACATCCCGGCAAATCTCACTGACTCTTTCCCATACCGCGCTTCTCTCCATCCTCCGGTTCCTCCTTTATCCATGTCGGCTTTTCCTGATAGCCGTCTACCAAAACTTCATAATGATTGTCACTGGTCTTTGTAAACCCCATGTCCCGGTAGAGGTCCTGGACCATCCGGTTCTTGGCGGTCGGGATATACTCTGCCGAAATCTTTTTAAATCCATGGGATTTTGCTATCCGGACCAGCTGGTTTAACACATACTCTTCCATCCCCCGTTTCAGCACCCGGCAGCTCATCAGCCAGGTATCGATAAAAAGCGCTTCCCGCGAGATCCGTTTCAGGATGATCACCGACACCAGGCCATAATCCCCGAATTGGTCCGCCAAAGTGCCATAGAAAGCCAGATAATCCGGATCCTTTGCGATCCGCCGGATTTCCTCCTCCGTATACCGTATGGTACGGAGGTTGAACTGGTTCGAGCGCTGGGTAAGCTGGGCAATCCGGGCATAGCGGCTCGGCTCAAACGGCTTTATCTTCCCTGTCATCCCAAGGCTTTTTAAGTAATCCTCGATGGAATCAAACTCCCACTCCCCTTTTCTCCTCTGAAACTCCGTCTGGTATTGCCGGGTCCTGTCCGCGCCCTCTCCGGTAAAGGAAGCGGTTTCAAAATAATTCCCCCTTTGCAGGTAATCCAGCCACAGCGCCGGGTCCTCGGGAAGCTCTGGCACCGTAATTTCCGGTATTTTCTCACGGACCAGATTCCTTTCAAACGGGTTATCATCCAGAAAAACCAGGGATTCCATGCCGATATTTAAAATTTCCTGGATCCGCCGGATATTGGTGGCTTTATCCTGCCAGTTCGCCACAAATAAGGAAATATCGGAAAGCCTAAGGACCATCTCCCCATGCTTTTCAAAAGGCTCTTTGGCAATCTCCTCTTCATTTTTGCTGCACACCGCCAACAGAATGCCAAATTCCTTCAGCTGCTTGAGCCACCGCTGGAAGTGGGTATAGACCCGGCCTTTTTTCAGCTCCCCAATCTGGATCCCTCCTAAGCCGTCATCGCCGATCACCCCGCCCCAAAGCGTGTTGTCCAAATCCAGGACCACGCACTTTTTTATCTTGCCCTCTATCGCCGAAAGCACATCCACCACTGCCTTTCCGACGTCTGGCAGGGCATCCATGCTCACCGTCATCCTGGCATGATAATACCATACGGCAGAGTAATACGTTTCCCTCCCCCGCTCGTTCTGGATTCTCTGGAAATCCAGCGGATACACATTCCCGTGCTTTGCCATCGATTCCTGCAACAGATAATTCAGCTTGCGGAGCTGAAAAATGAACGTCTCCGCCACCTTGCCGGAATACTGCCCCAGCCCCATGTCGGAAATCTCGACAAAATTAGGCTGGAGGATCCTGGCCTTTGTGTTCTTTTCCACCTGGCTCCAGCAGGTCTCGATTTTATCCAAATAATCTTCCGCAAATGTCAGACGTTTTTCCCGTCCCAGCGACAAAAATTCTTCATATAGTACCTCGGTCGCAAACCATAGTAAAATATAGTCCGGGCGAAAAGCATACGTTTCTGACAGCGGATCGAATACCTGCACCAGGATCTGGTGATAGCCGGCGTCAAAAACCTGCAGGTTCATCCCGGACAGCCTGCCATATCCCTGGACCGCCGCCGAAAAAAACTGGGTGGCGCAATTCCCTAAGATTGCCAGCCTTCTTTCTTCTCCCTCCACACTCTTATTGCATGCTTTTTGCAGCTCTTTAAATGTATCCATACGCTCACCTATTGAATCTTGAAATTTTTTATTGTATGCGTTGCCCTGATTCGTCTACTTTTCCGATAATCTTTGCCGGCACCCCGACTACCAAAGCATAAGCCGGCACGTCCTTTGTCACTACAGCGCCTGCCGCTACCATCGCATATTCTCCGATTACATTTCCACAGACAATCGTCGCATTGGCACCGATCGACGCTCCCCGCTTTACCACTGTCTTTTTATATTCTTTCGGGTATTCAACTCGCGGGCTTAAGTCATTTGTAAATACACAGGACGGCCCGCAGAACACCGAATCCTCCAACGTCACTCCCTCATAAATAGATACGTTATTCTGGATCCTGACATTATCCCCGATTACCACATGGTTCGACACATTCACATTTTGTCCCAAAGAACAGTTTTTTCCGATTCTGGCACCTGACTGGATATGGCAAAAATACCATATCTTTGTTCCTGGACCAATCACTACATCCTCATCAATATAGCTGCTTTCATGTACGAAATAATCTGCCATTCCCTGCTATCTCCTCTTGTCTGCCTGTTTCCTTGCCAAATGTATCAACCGGTCTGTCACATATTCTTGTTCCTCCCGGGTTATTGTTACATAAACCGGCAAAGCAATCGTTGTACTATCGCATTGATTCGCGTTTTTCAGTGATTCTGCCTGGTAGCCAAACCTTTTTTTATAATAATCAAGCTTATGGACCGCATGCGTCCCCTGTCTCGTCTGAATCCCCGATTGCTGCAATTGATCCATAATCCGGTTCCTCTTCTCGCAAGCCTCTTCCCTATCCTTCCCCAGCTCCAGCCGGCAAACATAAGATTGATAGCTGTGAAAATACCCTTCCGGAACATAAGGCGTGTGGATAAGGTCCTCCTGGCCGGCTAAAAGCTGTCCGTATATCGCTGCGATCTCTTCCCGGCGCCCTAAAATATCATCCAATTTTTTCATCTGTTCGCATCCGATCGCCCCCTGAATATCGGTCATCCGGAAGTTATACCCATGCATAGGATACGATGGCAGGAGCGTCCCGTTTCCTTTATGACGCATATCCGAATTTACCTGGCTGCCATGGTTGCGCATGGCGACCACCCTTTCATATATCTCTGCATCATTCGTAAGTACCATCCCCCCTTCTCCTGTTGTAATAGACTTTCTGGGGTGAAAGCTGACACATGCCGTATTTCCAAAACCGCCGATATGCCGGTTCCCTATTTTGGAGCCCAGGGCACACGCGGCATCCTCGATCACCTTCAGATGATATCGGCGGGCAATCGCATGGAAACGCTCCATATCCGCGCATAATCCGAATTGGTGTACCACTACCATCCCCCAAAGCGAATTTCCTGTTGTTTTATTCACCAAAAGCTCCGCCTGTTCCTGGTAGTGCTCCTCTATATATTCCTCAACACCGTCCGCCGATAAATTATATGTGTTATTGTCAATATCCAGGATTACCGGCGTCGCCCCCGTAGAGACAACGGCATTGGCCGTTGCAACAAAGGTAAAGGACGGAATGATCACCTCCATCCCGGTTCTCATTTCCTCAGCCAGCATAGCCAGCTGTAAGGCAGTCGTGCAGGACGTAGTTGCACAGGCAAACTTTACTCCCTCATGGGAAGCAACTGCACGTTCGAATTCTTTGACCCGTTCTCCCTGCACAAGCCATCCCGATTCCAACACTTCTTTTACTGCCTGTGACTCTTGATCTGAAATATACGGTTTGGTAATTGGTATCATCTCATCCTCCATTTCTCTCAACCGCACATAACTTTTTTGAGCCATTATCCAGGATATCTCTCAAAATAATGTCATATGCCGCGCCTAAATAAATCAATTTAATTTCGGATCGATTGACTATATATTTTTTTCCACACCTGCCGAAATCAAATCCTCTTCCATCGGATCCAGCAATATCTCATTCGGTTTAAAATCCCAGTTACGCATAAATGAACTGTATTCTCTCTGGCTTACCTCTTTATTCTCATCAATATATTCCGCACAAAAAACTTTCTCTATTCGGTAATCCACTTTTCCCGAACAGCGTTCCACATAATGGGCATAAGAAAAACTGTTTTTTAAAGAAACATCAATAAAATAGTTTTTCACATTTTTTTCTCTAAAAAAACCAAAAGGAGAATCTTGCCCAAAACCTGCTTTATTATTCATTTCACATAAAAAATCTCTGTATTTCCCATATACAGCAAACGAATATATCGGATGCCTTGTCCGGCGAAAATCGGTACGCATAAGAGCATATTTACCTAATGCCCCCGTCACACCAGGCGTTTTATAATAATCAAATGGAATCCCCTTGCAAAAATCCCAGTTATATGTAGGGAAAATAATGGTTCCCGTTTTTCCCACCGCTCTTATAAGGGCATCAATCCATTTATGAATCTCTATGTTTTCTCCATGCCTTTTTGCATCTATTCCGATCTTTGTAATATCGGATGACACAAACACGATATCACCTGCTTGAATCTCTATCTCTTTCCAAAAATCTTCTAATTTTACATACATACTCTGTCAACCCATAATCTTTCCCATAACGCCTCAAAGCATTCCCGGATACGACTTCCCCAAAAAGCCGGTCTCCATATAATCAATCCTCCAGTGTCCACAATTGTTACACATAATGCTGTCAGTAAAATGGTTCTTCCTGTGCATCTCTCTTATTTCTTCATACTCCGATGAATTCCATGCATCCTGCAAAGATATATCCTTTACATTCAATCCCGGGATTCCTCCCCGCCAGTCATAATTGCAAAGCGCAAGCTCCCCATTCCAGTAGATCAGCATATCCGTAAATACTTTCCGGCATGGCTGCCTGTCCGGAACCGCCTGTTCCAGCTGCTTTTGCAACTCACAATTCCGGAATCTCCCATAGTCGTCATGCTCATAGTAAACTCGTACTACATCTACATAGTTTCTCCAAAAATCAATAAATGCCTTCTGGCCATCCAGATAATCCTCTATTTCAATGGTTGACACCTGAAGCTTTGGCGAAGACAAGCCGGATTTTCTTCTTTCTTTGCACCGGTTGCTCATATAGAGCACATGATCCATGCTTACCTTCAGATCCCCTTTTAATCGCGATTTTTTATAAACCTGAGGATCCAAGGTGTCCAGGCTAAAAGATACAAAATCTATCTCTGCCTCAATCAGGGCATCCGTTGTCTCTCTATCCATAGCATAGGCGTTCGTGGCAAACTGGATCGGGCCGATTCCCTTTTTCTTCGCATAGTTCAAAAATTGCATAAACTCCGGGTGGAGCAGAGACTCTCCCCGGAAAAACATGACAAGCTTGACTGGCAAATGCCTGGCCGCCTCATCAATGATTTTGTAGTATAGCTCTGGCTCCATATAGCCAATCGTCATTGGAACCGATTGTCTCGGGCAAAACGTACAGGAAACATTGCATTGATTGGTCAAATCAATCGTAATCCGATCAGGAAAACTAAGCTTTTCCATATCTTTCTACCTTCCTTCATGAATAATGCCTTAATTCCGTTTTCACAAAACATCCATCCGTTTACGCCATATTCAACTGCTTGTCTGCTTCTTCCAAAATTTCTGTCAGCCTGTTTGCCGCAGGCGGGCCGGATAAGGATGCCCTTCTCTTCTGCCAGCCTTTGAAGCTCTTTTCCCTGTCCGGAAGTGCTGGTAAAAGGTTTTTCTATGTATACATGCTTTCCCGCCTGCAAGGCATCCTTGGCTATCTGATAATGGGACTCGGTATTAACGGCGATTGCTACTGCCTGTACGGATTCATCCTGCAAAAGATCGTGATAATCCCCGGTATAAGACAGCTGTTCCCGGTATAATTGCCTGGCCTTTTCCAATCGTTCTTCTGCCAAATCACAGATATAGCGAAAACTAAAATTGCGGTTCTGCTCTATCTTACGTGCTACATTAGGCCCCCAATAGCCATATCCGATAAGTCCGATTCCTGTTCTATCCATTATACGTCCACCTGAAATCTCTTTTATTTTTCCTTAATGCTTTGCGTAATAGTTAATGATTTTCTCAATAATATAAGCGACTTCTCTGTCCTCCAATTCCGGGAAAACCGGCAGGCAGACCGATTGTCTACAAACCTTTTCTGTAACCGGCAAATCTCCTTCTGAGTAATTCAAATAGGCAAACGCCTTCTGCAAATGCAGGGGGATCGGATAAAAGGCACCCGTCCCAATGCCATTCTCCTGCAAATACTCCGCCAATGCCTTTTTATCTTCCGCCAGCACGGCATATTGATGATGGCAGGAACCATATCCGCTCTCTTCCTTTTGTACCAGCTTAATGGGCAATTCCTTTAAATGCTCCCTGTATTGCCGGGCGATTTCCTGGCGCCTTTGATTCCATTGCTCCAACCGGTCCAGCTTGGCGCATAAAACCGCCGCCTGTATCGTATCCAGCCGGGAATTGTCCCCGATTAAATAATTATAATATTTGTAAGGATCATAAAATCCTTGTGACGCCGCATTTTCCTCTAATAAATCTTTTTCCTCTAAATGATGGATTCTCCCATATGTCTTCGAACCAACCTTCCCCGATCCATGCGTCTTGTAAGCCCGGCATGCCTCTGCTATCCAAGCCTCATTGGTTACCATCGCACCCCCGTCACCAAATGCGCCGAGATTCTTTGTCGGATAAAAGGAAAAACAGCCAACTGCTCCCAGGGTCCCTGCCTTTTTCCCTTTGTATCCGGCGCCGATTGCCTGACAAGCATCCTCGATAACAATCAGATGATGCCTCTTTGCAATGGCATGGATCGCATCCATGTCTGCCGGCATGCCAAAAATATGGACCGGCAGTATCGCCTTTGTCCGGCTCGTGATTTTCTCTTCGATCCGCTCCGGATCCAGGTTCAGGGTGTCTTCCCGGATCTCGGCAAACACAGGGACCGCCCCGATTTGAGCAATTGCTTCTGCAGTTGCAAAAAAAGTAAATGCGGTTGTAATTACCTCATCCCCTTGTACAACGCCGCAGGCTTTTAAAGCAATCCGGAGCGCATCCGTGCCGTTTCCACAGGTAATCACATATTTTACCCCCAGATAATCTGCCAGTCGTTCTTCCAGCTCCCTTACCGGATTTCCCTCGATATATTGCGCTCCTTGCATCACCGCCAGAACCTTTTGCTCCACTTCCTCTGCAATTTCAGCATATTGCCTTTTTATATCAAAAAATGGGATTTGCATATCTGCCCTCCTAACTCTTTTACCGTTACAAAAGAATATCCTTCCTCTTTTGCCCGTAAGACATATTCCCGCAGCAGTTCTTCTGTCCCTCTCTACAGCCTCTGATCCAGTATCATTTTTTTCAAAAATTTCTTATGTTCTATCGCAAAATTCCCTGTCACGGAACCATAATCCGGAACAGAAGCCGCAACTACGGAACCGATATTGGCTCTTGCCTTTTCTCCAATTGTTGTGCGGTTATTAATGGTTACGCCTATTCCAATCCAGGAATTATCTTTTATCCGGACAGAACCTGCAATATTTGCACCTGCCGCAATCATTACTCCATTGCCTATTTTTACACAATGAGCAATATGCACCAGATTATCTATTTTTGTATTGTCGCCAATTTTAGTAGAGTCCCACGGAAAAATAGCCCGATCCACACAAGAATTATGCTGTATTTCTACATTTTTTCCTATCTCTGCCTTTCCATAATGATTGACTGACATAACCTCCTTCTCCCCGCGGATAAATTGAAATCCCCATCCGCCAATCTGCGCTCCTGACCGGATAACCGAACCTTCTCTGATAATTACATTTTCATGAATACACACAAATGGTTCTATTGTCACATTATCTTCAATAATTACATTCTTTTTCGCTATATAGGATTGCAAACTGATATTTGACTTATTGCTTATTTCAGAAGGAAAATCCTGCTCCGTATACTCCATATCATGATAGGTATTATGTAATTCCCAAAAAATCTGTCGCGGCTTTGATGTAAACGCAATTCCGATATCCTTAAGCTGATCCTCGCATTCCTCATACACAGCTTTCGTTGTCAGCAGCATAGAAATATGGGGAGACAGGCTGGAAACATATTTTTTATCTTCTACAAAAGAAAGCGTGGGTACTCCTGCATCATCCCCACATAATGACATGGTTTCAAAGGGAATATCACTTATTATTTTAATATCTCTTTCCTTTAATAACTTTGTCTGTGATGAAAGCTTCATCTTATCTGCCCAGCCCTTTCCTTTTGGCATAAAAATATAACTTTTTATAGCGATTTAAAAGCCTTGACTTCTTGTTAATACAAAGTGCTTCCAAACCATAGGCGTCCACTAAAGCAACCACCTTTTGACAAACCTCTGACTTCTTATTGCATGCTCCCCAGATATAGCCGCTTTTTTGGGGATCGAATATCCAATCCTCAGGGATCTCCCCGTCAATCACCCGCAACAACCTTTCCACCACATGGCAAGCCAGATAATTATTTATTACATACTCCTTTTCCGCTTGCCCGATCCGTTGCCTCTCTTCTTTATTATGAATCAACCTTTGCAGATCTTTCTCCCACTGTTTTTGGGAAATAAAACAGACTGGCGCTGTTATTTCCTGTTCTTTTTCACAGTACTCTGCATAATATCCACAGACAATTACTGGTTTTTCATTGACAGCCCCTTCTGTGGCAAACATAGCCATAGGAACATCACTATACAGCTGATCTACGATAATATCTGCATTTTGTATTGCTTTTATTACCTCTCCATGAGGGACGCCAGATAACTCGATATAATTAAAAGATTCTCCTTTTTCTTTTAACTTTTCGATTCCTTCCCGCACCTCCTCGGTTCCCTTCCACCGCTGTCTTGAAGGAGCATGTAAAACAATCATGTTTTCTTTTTCAGAAATCCTGTCCTTTTCGATAATTTCATCTTCTCCTATAATAGGAAATATAGCATTATACGCAATAAACGGTTTCGTATGAAACTGTGATGCCGCCGGATTTCCAATGATTGTTGTATATTTTTCATGCATATGAACCATTTTTGCTTTGTTTTTTGTCTGTTCATATAACTGTTCTGTATTTCCTTCAAAAATACCACAATAAGGCGGCCTGGAATCCGACCCAAAATAAATCATTACTACACGTTTTCTAAAAAGCTTATAAAGAAAAAATTCTAATTCCTCAATATACCTTAAATAATGAGTGCAATAAAACAATCCTATTCCAAAAAAGAAAATGAATGTATCATAATGCAATAAACTATCAATAAATATTTTCAATACCTGAATCATTTCCGGTATTTGTAAAAGGCGCACAATCATAGTCCGATCTTGACTACGGTATTTCCTGCATTTTTCAACAATACGATAATATTTTTTTAATTTTTTAGATTCATATGCCTTTATGTTTTCTCCGGCAGGCATATATTCATAAAATGTCAAAAAATCATGAGGAATCCCTTTTGCTTCAAATTCAGAATGAAGTTTAAGCATAATTCCGCATATTTCCATTGGCGCCATCAGAATCTTATGCTTTTTCATTATATTTCACCATATATGTAATTATTTTTTCCGCTGCATGTCCATCGCCAAAAGGACAATAATTTTTATCAATTTCCATTTTACTGTTTAGCTTTCGTAGTATCTCATTTGTCTCTGGCCGGGACAGCTGATTCCTGTTTCCAACCAATGTCTGCGGCCACGGCGCGAAATCCAGAATGGTTATGCACTGCTTTTCTTCATAAAATGCCTCGCACTGCAGACCGCCGGAATCGGTTACAACTTTTTTACAATCCGTTAAAACTTTAATGGACTCAAAATAACCCAATGGTTCTAATAGTATAATATGATCCAGCTTTTCTGTATTACAAATTTTCTTTACGCGTTCTCGGTTTCTTGGATGAACGGGATAGATTGTCGGTGCTTCCAGTTGATTCATTGCATATAAAATATTGAACAATGCTTTATCATCTGTGTTTTCCTGTCTATGGCAAGTTAAATAATAATATTGTTCTGGCAATGTAATTGCACGGTGATTTAAATCATACATTACAAAATCAACAGAATCTCGGTTTCTTTCTTTCGCATATAAATAGGAATCATACATGATATTTCCAACTACATGGGCATTCTTTGCCAGATTTTCCTGCTCTAAGTTATGCAATTCTATCTCTGTAGGAACTAAAAGAAGCTGTGCAACACGATCCGTTACCACCCGATTCACTTCTTCCGGATTGGTTAATCTTCCCCCTCGGCATCCTGCTTCCACGTGAGTAATCGGAATACACAGCTTAACTGCCGCCAAAGCTCCCGCCATAGTAGAATTCGTATCTCCGTAAAGCAATACCCAATCTGGTTTTTCTTCTATTAAGACAGCCTCAATCGCAGCTATCATTTTTCCTGTCATTTCTCCATGGCTACCGCCGGAAATTCCCAGATTATATTTGGGTTCCGGAATTTTTAACTCATCAAAAAAAATCTTTGACATATTGGAGTCAAAATGCTGTCCTGTATGTACGATAATCTCTTCTTGTTGTTTTCCTAATGCTCTGGAAAATGCCGCTGCTTTAATAAATTGAGGTCGCGCCCCCACTATTGTCACAATCTTCATAGTTCACCTGTTCTCAATCAATAAAATGCCTTCCCGATCTGAAATACCAGCCTTATTACTTTAAAAATTCTTCAGAAAACCAGCGGATTTTTTTCTTCTCCACAAATAATTTTTCTGTCAGATATGTCTTTATCGCAACATATGTCCCATATGAAATATTGCCAATCAAAATATAATCATAGATTTGGGAATCGAGCCACTCCGGTTTATTTACACACAAGCCTTTTTCCCTGTAATAACTAAAATTCTGATCTATCCATCCGACTATTTCCACTTGCTTTGATTTTGATAAATATTGATAAAGCTTCTGTCCCAATCCCCCAGCTCCGTAAATTATCACTTTACTTCCATATGGAATCCCACCGAAGGGAAGCAATATTTTTTCATCAAAAACACCAATTCCCCGCAATACCAACATATATTTGTGATAAACCTTTAATTGCCTTAACAGTTCTTGCCGCGATATAAGATCCAGCGTCTCTCTTCTGATAGAATCCTCCAAAAATTCTATCAATATCCGAATCAAAACAAGTTCATCTTTATTTTCTGTCTTTGTCATGCTTTCCTGATGCTGAACATAATGGTAACCGCAAAAATCCGTCACATAAATCTTTTTTGCCCTGAGCACACTCGGATATGTAACCGCTGCATCTTCGCCGCACCGGATTCTCTCATCAACATTTTCCTGAGCCGGCTTTAAAACATCGGATCGAATGAGCTTTGTGTATAATTGAGGAGTAATCCCATATTCATAAAACTCACCACTATAAAGAAGAGTACCTAGAATATCCCTGGTTTCATGCAATCCTACAGGCACATGATTTACCACCTTTTTAGATGAATCTCCAATATCATGAAAATGTCCTGCTGCAACAATATCCGCCCCTGTCTTTTGATATATTTGCATCAGATTTTCAAAATAATCTGGTTCAATCCAGTCATCTGCATCTACAAAACCAATCATTTTTCCTTCTGCCGCTCTTACCCCTTCTTTTCTTGCAGAAACCACTCCCCCATTCTTCTTATGAATCACAACGATTCTCGGATCCTGCTTGGCATAAGATTGACATAAAGCTAAGGAAGAATCTGTAGAACCATCATCTATCAATATAATCTGCATATCGGCATATGTCTGAGCTAAAATGCTTTCTATACATTGCTTTAAATATTGTTCGGCATTATATATAGGTACAATTACAGTTAAATGTGGATTCATCATTATCTTTCCCTTATTATTTTCCATACTTCTTTTCTATATTTATTATCAACTTTTTCATCCGAAACAATCCTTCCACCGGAAGCCTCATTGACATATTTGCCCTGTATCGGAATACTGTTCTCGGCATGGCATAAATACCATTCATATTCAATATCTATGTGTCCGATATCCACAGCTTGGTATCCTTCTCTCGCTAAATCATAAGCTAATACAGTCGCTGTTGCTCCCAATGCAATTAAAATCAAATTCTCTTTATCCGTTTCTTTAACCGCATTGAAAATTGCATGATACTGATCAAAAGCATTAATCGGAGGACATAGAATACGAATACAGGATGCAGCATTAGAAAACAGATCATTTCCCATCCCCAATCTTGATTTTTCTCCCTCTACAATCGTCAAGTTACGCCCTTCCCAGATCGTTTTTATCTGTTCAAATTTCCTCCCGGCATTGGAACGATCGACAAAATCTTTATATGGCCGGGTAATAAAAGAATCATAATACTCTTTTTCCATATCTAATATGGCGTATTCCTGCTCTCTTCTTCCGGAACCAAGGTGACGGCGGAAGCAAGCTTTAAACTCCTCTGTTCGATTAGGAAAATCGCCATAAATGTCGGGAATCGCTACAATATGATTATCCAGATTACTGACCAGAATCTCCTTCAGCCGTTCCTGAAGCCTCTTATCTGATTTTTGAAAAGAATTATCATATCCCAGAGCAAGATCCCATTCGCCGTCTCCATATCTGCTCATAGATTTCCTGTTTTTTACAATTTCATGAATCGCCTTTTCCGCACTGAGAATTTTGGGAAAAGCAATCTCGCCCTTTTCCAGTTTCGCTGCTGTTTCATATTTCAGATTCTTTAGATAAAAGGACATTTCCTCTATTCTCTGATTCATTTCCCAATAAATCAATTCTTCAATATAAAAAACCTTCCTCCATTCTTTATATTTTTCGTGAGGAAAGGAAAATGGCCAAATGATTTTGTCCTCTTCTACACCGTAATTTTTCATCTGCTCCAAAATCCTGTCATAGCCCTTTGCCACAGACAGGATAAGATAATCAAACGGCTGTTTTATTCCTTCTTGGGGCGATAAAATATTTTTTTGTTCATATGTATTTCCCCATTTTTGAGCATCGTTATCCAAAAATCCCAAAATCTCCGTCTCTTCTTTCAGGCAGGAAATCACCTTCTTCGTATTAGCTCCTACGCCAAATAATAATACTTTCACAAATTTCCCCCCGTTCAGTCCCAAAGATATGAATTCTCCAGGCATATACCAAACTGTTTTTTAAAAACCTTCTGTACTTCCCAACAATTTTTCTTTCCCTCGGCCTGCCGGCAAATCTTCCGGATCAGACGATACCATTCCTGGATCTCCTTTTCATTTTGAAGCTTGTATTTATATTCAGACAAAACTTTACAATAAAAATCCAATTCCTTCTCATTGAGCTGAAAGCCATTTTCTTTCAATGCAAAGCTTAATATCTCGCTATATTTTCTTTCTCTGGTTTCTCTGTATTCAGGGGAGTATTTGTACACATTGGTTCCATTATTGGACGTGTTCCTCCAAAGTAAAAATACGTCCGTCATTCCGGAAATTCTTCCATGTAAAGAACATTCAACCCAAAACAAGTAATCATCCATGCCTAAATATCCGTCACGATAACGAATATCATGTTGAGCAATAAAATCCTTTCTATACATACACGAACCATTGGGAATCACATCCATAATCATTAAATTCGCTTTGATATAATCAGGATTTTTTAGAGGAGTAAAATAGGTTTCCCGAATTATGCCCTCCCCATCGATCTCTTTAAATCCTCCAAATACTACATCTACTTCCGGATGCTCATCCAAAAATGCTATTTCCTTTTCCAGACGCTCTGGCAAACTTATATCATCGGCATCTAAAAGAGCAATGTATTTACCTGTTGCGAGAGCAATTCCCCGATTTCGGTTTTCTGCAATGCCAATATTATACGGATTTTCATAAAAGCGAATTCTATTATCCTGATAAGAACGAATAATTTCTACACTTTGATCTGTAGAACAATCATCAATAATGATTAACTCCCAGTCAGAAAACGTTTGGCTGATTATGGATTCGATCGCTTCTCCTATGTATTTTTCCTTGTTATAGGATGGCATAATCACTGATACTTGTGGCATTTCTCGTTTATTCATAGAACCTCAATATTTTCTCTTCTCTTAATATTTTTCATTACATTTTTTGTATCAAATACAATCTTCGCATGTTTTTGTACCATCTCATAATCCACTCCTGTATGCGCACAGGTAATCATAACAAGATCACTCGTTTCCAGTAGCTCAGGAGTAAGCGTACAAATACCTCGGATCCATTCTCCGGATATATTTTTAAATTCCTTTACCCAGGGATCGTAATATTCCACAACAGCTCCGAATTCCTTTAATTTTTGATAGACACGAATAGCCGGACTTTCCCGATAATCATCAATATCCTGTTTATAAGAAATCCCCAACATTAGTATTTTAGCCCCGTTCATCGCCTTTTTATGACGGTTCAGCAGATGCATAGCACGCTCCGCACAATATTCCGGCTGCCCATCATTGATTACCATACTATTCTCAATCAATGTTGTATGAAATCCATATTCTCTTGCTTTCCACGATAAATAATAGGGATCCAGCGGAATGCAGTGTCCCCCTAATCCAGGTCCTGGATAAAACGCCTGAAAACCGTAGGGCTTTGTTTTTGCTGCATCAATCACTTCCCACACAGAAATCCCCATTTTGTGACACAATCTTCCAATTTCATTGATCAGTCCGATATTAACATTTCGATACGTGTTTTCCAGTATCTTTTCCATTTCCGCTACTGCCGGACTGGATACTGTATATACATCACTATCCAAAACAGCAGAATACATAGCAGAAATCACCTCGGCTGCTTCATCTCCAATCGCACCAACTACCTTTGGCGTATTTTTTGTCTTATAAATAAGATTCCCGGGATCAACCCTCTCCGGAGAAAAACCCAAATAGAAGTCTCTTCCACATTTCAACCCTGATCCCTTTTCTAGTATTGGTTTTACCAGTTCATCTGTTGTTCCCGGATAAGTAGTTGATTCCAACACCACCATGGTTTCTGGCTTTAAATATTTTGCGATCGCTTCGGCCGACTGTTTCACATATTGGATATCCGGTTCCTGATGGATATCTAATGGCGTAGGAACGCATATTGCTATAAAATCCACAGTTTTAATAAAAGAATAATCGTCTGTCGCTGATAATTGTCCTTGTTTTACCAAAGAGGCCAGTTCCTGGTCAACGACATCTCCAATATAATTTTTTCCTTCATTTACCAGCTTAACCTTCTCCTTTTGAATATCAAAGCCAATTGTATAAAACCCTGCCTTCGCCTTTTCTACCGCAAGAGGAAGTCCCACATACCCCAGCCCAATAACTCCAACGATAATTTTTCTCTCTTGAATTTTTTTAAGTAGCTTATTTTTCATTTACTTTATGCTTCTTTCTTTAGATATTCTGCTACCGGCTTCATAATCCTGTTCCAAGACAGATACTGTGCGGCATAATTTTGAATTTCCATCTGATAGTTTTTCCGGGCAGTAACACAGTCATAAAAATTTACTATCTGTTCTATATTTACAGCTGAATTATCATTTGATACTTGTAAAATAAAAGGTATGTCTTTCGGAAAGCGCATATCAGTATAACCAATTACCATAGGAAGCCCTCTTGCACAATATTCTGCACCTTTTATCGGACTTCCCTCTGTTATTCCATTTTTATAAAATCCTAAAGATCCGATTGCAATATCAGAATGATTAAAACATTCCGTTAAAGCATCTCCTTCTTTTTGTCCGCAAATCTCTACATATTCCTGTATTTTAAAATGCTCAATTTCTCTTCTATAGCGATTCAGCTCTACGCCTTCCCCTACCAATTGCAAATAAACTTTTCTATCGCCTCCGGTAAGATAATAATTCCCCATTCCCTCAATCAGTCTCTCAAACCCATGCCATGGTTCCATACATCCAACAGCAATCATGACAATTTGATCGTGTTCCTTTTTTCTGTTTGATAAAGATATCTTATCTAAATCGATTCCATTTATCAGTTTGATACATTTCTTTCCCCAAATTTCTGTATCATAAGAATATGTGGAAATAATATCAATATACTCTCCTACCATTCTTCTATAATATATATCTTCTTTTTTCCCTCTTCCCTCCGGCAATTCATCATCATAGGGATAAGTTGGAATCTCCAGAACCGTTCGAATTTCCTTTTCTTTTTGATACCTTAAAAAGTCTATAAATGATTGGTCTGACAGAGGATATCTGACGTAAGTTCTCTTAACACGATGTTTTTCTATCCAATGAATTAGCACATTACCATATTCTCTTCTTGTAATTGCCAGCTCCTGTTCAATTACTTCTTCTTCATGCATTAAATAAGCCATTTGATTGCACCAAAACGTATAATAAGCTCTTCCCATTTCCTTTTCGAGAGCCTTGGTCTGAGCAATAACCTTTTTTCTTATTCCAGCATGTCCTGTACTGTTCAGATTTCTAAAAGTAATATAGAATACCATCACTTTCCTCCCTGGAGTTCTCCTAAAAAAATGAGCCTATCCGACGGTACAAAGGTAATTAGTTCCTTGTATATTGTCCGGTAATGCTTTATTGGTGTAATAATAACCCATTCATCTTTATATTGCTGCTTCCATGTATCCAGATCCATGACAGGCAAATCAGGAAGCGTAAGCAAGAGTCCTCCGCTTTTATCTACTATAGAAAGGATATTGGCCAAACCCTCCACTGCACGATATAGCTGAATTCCCAAATATCCTCCGCCATAAATATATAACTCTTCTATCTTCAGCTCTTCAATACGAGATGCTATTTGATTTTGATCCAATAGCTTTCCCATCATTTCATAACAGGCGGTTATAATATCAATCTCGTCCGCATATAGTCCTATTAATTCTTCTTCTCGTTCACTCAACATAAATTTCCTCATTATTTCTAAGAACTATCTTCAAAATCAATCTATACGCTATCTGATTATATAAAAATTCACAACTTCATACAGAGGCATAAAGGACAGTTTCTGTCATATGTACATTAACGGGCTGCTCCAGCCAAAATCTATATTCCGGCACCATCTCCATGATTTTTTCCTGTATTTCCCATATATCTCTCACCAAATGGTACACACATATTGCCAAACCAGGCTTTTGTTCTGTAATTATCTTTCTTGCTCCTTCAATTGCATCCAATTCCATTCCTTCTATATCCATTTTTATCAAAGATACTTTTTTATCTTTTAGTAAATCATCCATTGCATATATTTCCAACTTCTCATTCCCAAAGCCACCCCGGTATCCGTTGTAACTTATTGTTTCCCGCTTGCACCCTGCGCCTGCATGAAAGACCTCTAATTTTCCTTTTTCATATTCCATATATAATTTTTTCTTTAATTTTTCACAGCTATTTTCATTTCCTTCAATTGCATAGATTTTTCCATACTGATGTCTTGTTTTTATTAAAAAATCAATAATAGAATCTCCATTATAAGCTCCAACATCAACCAAACTTTCATCGATTCCTAACCTAATAAAATTATTTTGAAAATATGAAGCATCTCTGCAATACAAGTCCTTATCCAAATCATAAGTTCCAAAAGCTCTATATCTCAAAATTGCCAGGAAAATCTTCTTTGATCGAACATCTTGCAGTTTATTATATACATTATAATAATGCTGTTTATTAATTATCATATCCAGCACTGTAAAATATGCTTGTGCATATGCAAAATCATGGAATCCTCCCCCATTAATTATCATCTGCCTATCTGGAGCATAAATATCATCCTTATGAATGCCTCGTTCAATCAGCTCTCTGCCTATTGTGTAAACATAGTCAATTGTTGTCAAAATATACTTATAATCTTGATAATTGCTTTCTTTTCCAAAAAACACATCTGATTTTATAATAGGAATACCCATTAATTCACCTGACTTATTTGCATCAATAATAATATCAACAGGTACTTCATATTCCTTGGCATTTTTCAACCACCATTCACACATTCCTCCAGCCCCATATAAAGCTATTTTTTTCTGCTTTTTCAAAAATTTCAGAAACTCATGTGAAAGTAATTCCTCATATAATAATATAATATATTAAGTTGTTCCATTGACCTTCTCCCTTAAAATTATTAATAATATTCTTTTTCTAAACAACGCTCCATAAAAACCATCTGAGAATATTATGATTTATGCCATGAGCAGCTCTAATTCTTTCTGGATTGTCGCCTCATATCCACATTGCTTTCTAACTCGTTCTCTTGCATTCCTTGCCTTGCGAAGAAATTCTTCTGGGTGCAAATATAAGTATTCAATTTCTTCTGACAACTGCCAATAATTATCAAACTCAAACAAAGAGCCACTGTCTTCATTGATAAACTCAGGCACTGCACCTGTATTGCAAGAAATCACTGCCATTCCAGCACTCATACCTTCACAGGCAATGACACCATGAGTATCCATTCTGGTCGGTGCTAACAAAATCCCATTTTGCACAAATAATTTCCTCACTTGATCTTGTTCCAGAAATTCTTTATGTATATGTACATTATCAAATTTTTCTTCTAATAATTCTTTGAAATTTTCCTCAAACAACACTCCATCGCCATACAAATGAAACTCAAGTTCTTTAAAATAATCTTTTTGAGATAATTCCAATATTGCTTTAGCTGTCAAATCATTGGCATATATTTTTGTTGCATGAGATTTGATACACAATATCTTCCGTCTCGCTTCTTCCTTTTTTTCTTCTGACTGGTAAAATTCACAATCAATAAAGTTAGGAATAACTGTCCAATTCTCCGGTAACCTGCCAACATTCTTTTTTACCCTGTTTTTCAGCCACTCAGACACAAAAACAAATGTAATATTTTTCATACCAAAAATATCAAAAAGAAATCTCAATTTATGAGTATCATATTTTTCCCATTTTTCTTTATTCGCTTTTATTTCTTCTTCCGAATAGCAAAAGTAAATCCTATTCCATTTTTGCCCTTCATATCCATGCATATATACAATCATAGGCATTTCAATTGCACCAGCTTTCCAAATTGCATACATAATCCCTATTTCTATAAAATGTATCAATATCTTTTGATATTTTCTACATTCTATCAGCCTTTGTAACTCTGCAATTCCCCCCTGCCATACTTTCACACCCTGATATTCATAAGTTTCCAGTGAAGTATCTGGTATAAACCCAAATGCTTCCACTTTTATTCCCTTTTTTATATATTCCAGGGTTCTCCGGTGAGCAAAAGCACATCGCGGATTGCCCTTTTTCGGATATCCCCCATTGCAAATAATCAAATATTTCTCTGTATTTGGCTTTTCTACTTCTGTAATTGCTTTTTCTATATAATGCAGATTGTAAAAAGTAGTCTTTCTACAAACCTCGCTGATTAAATATTTCCTGTTAAAATCGGAAAGATCCCCAATAATCTGATTTACACTTTCCATGCAACCACCTTGAGGGATCCATCCATTTATATTGAGTTGCATCCATATATCTGCATAATAAGAACTGGCTATCACCAAAATAGATTCCGGATATCTCGTTCTGATTTCAGTCGGAGGTAAAATATTCAATCCTCTTTTTATTCCGTTCCATTTTGTTTTATCGTTGTCAGAAAATGCAACCACTTCATATTCAGAAATACATTTTAATATATCATAAGTTTCGTCCCCTCTTTGTTCTGTACCAAAGATCACAACCCTCTTCACCTTGTCCTCCTCCAGGTTATTCACATAAATACTCAAATATCCGCTTCCCCGCTTCAGGCTTTGTCAACGACTTCCTACTTTCTTTTTCCAACAAAACCCAGAAAAAATCTTCTATCGTATTCACACCTGTTTCCCACACACTGTCGCTGACATCATAATTCTCTTTCCAAAATTCCCTGGCGCCTGCTGGATCCGTCTTCATTTTCTTTATTTCCGTCTGCTGTTTCTCTGAATTAAATTCTTCCAGATAATTTTTTTTGGTGTTATAAAATACCACGGATATATCATCCCTTTGATATTCTTTCACGAAATATTCCCCGGCTCTTTTTGTCTCCTGGCCTATATGTAATGTATGGATTTCCCTATTTTTTCGATTCACAAACAGCATAAAATTGCTCACAGCCGCTTCTGAATTACAGGGAATAAAAATAATTCCATCTTTAACTACTGCACTTTTATAAAATAACGGTTCCGCAAAACAATCGCTGCTGTCTTCCGTGCTACTTCCGTTCACCTGATAATCCTGCGGAAATGAATCCCATATGTCAATATTTCCGCTTTCCTTATTCCAGGAATACACCTGTTTTGCATATCCGCTCAGCCAAAAATCCTTTCCGTCAAAAATAATGGTATTAAAACCTCTGTCGTTTACCGGAAGTTCATAATATGTTATCCTTTGGGAAACAGTATCAAAAGCACAGATCTTTCTTGAGGTGCGTGACACACAATAGATATCCTGGCCAACTAATGCTGACATATATCCCACCGCATCCTCTTTGTCAGAAAATATATCGTAATAACCCACAATTTTTTCGGTCGCCAGATCCATCTCGATAATCTGATTCATCCCATAGGACACGCACCAAATCGTTTCATTCACGAGCCATTTATCAAACATACGAATACGGCTGAATTCCGGATTTTTCACCTCTGTTTTCGTAAAGCTTTTCTTTTCCATATCATAGATCCAGATAAATCTCCCTTTGTCCGGAAA
The DNA here is from genome assembly GCA_910588125.1 of uncultured Lachnospiraceae bacterium. GTDB lineage: Bacteria > Bacillota > Clostridia > Lachnospirales > Lachnospiraceae > Brotaphodocola. Next base: position 20,528 of record CAJUPI010000017.1, on the reverse strand, counting down.
ACAATAAAGCTTTTGGTTTTTCTTAATAACTCCGGCAGAAATCCGATATGTACTGCCCATATCCTCCGGGATTACCGCCACTGGCAACACTTGCCTGTCTGGTAAATTCATCTGATAGATCACACCATCTTCATTCCCCACAAACCACGTCTTGTCATTCTCCAAATACATACCGTCATTGGGAATAAAAGCATCGGTATCGGATCTTGTCGCAATATTCTGGATCATAACAGGAACCCCGTTACTCCTGCACAGCTGTACCACGCTGCTGGGATCGCCATAATAACCGTCGCACAAGATTACGGCCCGATCCACATCCGCCGTATTATCAAAAATCCCCCAGCCGTCCTCACAATATTGTTTCACACACGCTTCGTATTTTTCCCAAAGCTCCGGCCTCATGGAACCGATGGTTGCCTTCATCAGCGGATGCGGACGCCACAGCAATGCCACCTCGCCCTGGTGCGCTTTAAAAATGTGGAACACATCCTGCATCTTCTCTAACATCTTCTCGCCATGAGTCAAAAATGCTGTAACACTGGTGTTATAAAATATAACCTTTTTCCGGCTTCCGTCCGCCTTCTGAATCATCTTTCCCCATTCTTCTGGAATCCTCACAGCCTCCTGGCTGTTTAAAATCTTGTCGATTTTAGGAGAGCCCATTCCCTGAAGCTTTTCTTCCCAATACCGGATACAGGCTTTCTCATCAAAGCTTCCTCTCTTATCCGTTCTCTCTATGGTAAATTCTGTCATTACCTCAAGATATGCTTCTCGCATCGCTTCCGACTGTACGATTACCTTATCTGCATAAATGGTTCCCGGAACTGTGCAAAAATGAGCGATCGCTTTTACCGCTTCTCTGTTTTTCGGATCGATCTCTTTCAATATAAAATAAGGTATATATACTAACTTCTCTGTAAATTGCTTTAAATTCTTAGCATAAAAAAATGGATGCACACTGGTCACATAGTTGCATTCATCATATGGATTATGAATAAATATCATGTCCGGCCGACGTTCCTCAAAATTATAATCCTCATACCACGTCACCGGGACATATTCGGGATATTCTTCTCCTTCATAATGCATCTCCCGAAAGCTTCCGTCCGGATTCTTGTCATAATAAGGGATCGGTATCACATAGGCGTCGCAATCCGGATCCGCATCCGCCGCCCTCCACACACTTTCCAGGGAGTCCCACATCGATGCCTTATAGGGCAAAAACACGGCTTCCCTACGGATTCTGATATCATTTTTTACACTGTTTTCCACTGGAATCAAAGCCTTATGCAGGCTCTTATATACCCGGGAGGCATTGGCATCCGGTATCTGGCTGAGCAGAGCGTAAGCCTGGTAAACCACCTCACAATAATTTTCCAGATATGATACGGTCACAAAGCCTTCGCCTTCGATCTCCTCAATCGTCTCTCCCAGCTCGATCGCGCTTTCCTGACACTGGGACAGCAGTTCCCTAGCATTATTATATTGTCTTCTCTCGACGGCCTTTTTAATCCCGTCATGAACATGGCCCAAAAGCCGGATAATATTTTCTGCCTGTTCCTTCTGTGCCTTTTTCATAGACCTTTTTGTCTCCCTGCTTTCCCTCTGTTTTATGTCAAATTCAGCTATATTCTAATATATTATCGTCAATAATTCAATAATCTTAATCATTTTCCCCAGGGATTTTTACCCAGGATGTTATCCACAGCAGGCAAAGCTGCTCTTAATTTCCTGCCCGCTGCGAGTACTGCTGCCGTTGTTAGGCCTGCTATGGCAGTGTAAATAACTCCCTCTTCTTCCTGCTTTCCGCCTCCATGCTGTGATTGTACACCAGGCACTCATAGTCTTCTATCAGCCTCTGATAAGGGCATGCCTCGGCTCTGGCCTCCTCCCAGCTGTAAAAGTCCCCGTTCTTTGCTATACATCCTATAGGATGCACTACCGGAATGCTCTCCGACATCTTTAGCAAAAATTGTTGAAAGGGCGTCATCTTAAGATTGGCCAGCTTTAACACATGCGAGGACAAAAACACCGCCCCCAACCGCCCCATCTCTCTCTCGGGCTGCTCATAGTTCGTCCAGATCACAAATGGCGTCTCATACCACATCAGCCGCTGCGCCACCGGTACTTCGCTGCTGGGAATCCCGTAAATCTCATCAAAAAACTCATCCTCCACACCTGGCTGATGATCCCCGAACATAACAATCATGGTCGGCTCCTGACATGACGAGAAGTATTGCGTAAGCTCCCGAAACGCCTCGTCCGACTGCCGCATCAGGGAGAGATATTGATCCGTCTTGGGATACTTGCCCCTCAGGGAGCCGGTAAGCCATACATCCTCTTGAAAGTTGTCATAAACGCCCTCATAGCCCCCATGGTTCTGCATGGTGACATTAAAGATAAACAGCTTATCATCCGGATGCTTTTTCTTTTCTACCTGTTCGATGATTTTCTGATAATCGCCGCGATCACTGACATAATTGCGTATCGTTTCACTTCCCTGATAATCATCACCCGCCACAAACGTATCAAATCCCATATTCTTATAGCAGCGGTCACGATTCCAGTTCTCTGCCGGATAAGGATGCATAGCCACAGTTTCATAGCCCTGCCCTTTCAGCGTGCTGACCAGAGAATTCGTTTCTGGCCTGACATAAAACTGATAAGCAATCACTCCTGAAGGCAGCAGCGCCATGGAATCCCCGGTCAGAAATTCAAATTCCGAGTTGCTGGTCCAGGCGCCGAACACCGGCACGCACAGATTGCCCCGAACCGTGTTCTTTTTCAAGCTTCCCAGATAAGGGAAATACTCCTGGTTCGTGGAAAAGCCTGCCACAACCCGCAGATCTGAAAGGCTTTCATTCATAATACAGATCAGGTTTACCGGTTGTATCTCGTTTTGTGCTGATTTTTCCACTGAAATCTTATCTGTTCTTTCTTCTGGTATTCCCGCTCTGGCCGCGCGTCCAAAAGCTTCCTGTAAAAGCCGTTCAATCTCTGCCCCTGGATCCTTTCCTGCCGTTTTACCTGCACCTTCCCCGGGCATGTTTTTTTCGTTTCGTTTCCAGGCGTCCATTTCATTCTCCGGCGCCCCTTCTTTGACCACCCGTTCACAGATTTCCGCCAGCCGTGCCGCCGAATATCCCTGAGGAGGCGACTTTACCATATACTTCAGGGAAATCGCTGTCACCAGGATATAACCCTGGTGCTGGTAGGTATCCTTCATCTCCCACATGTTAATTTCCATGCCCTGTCCCGGTACGATGGAGAGATAAAAATAAAACACAAAGCCCACGGCTATCCCGGCAAAACCCAATCCGCCGATCAGCCATTCCTTCCACCATCGCAGCCTTGCCGGAAAAATCATTGCCAGCAAATTCAACTGCAGCAGGGCAATGCCTGCCTCCCGCATATCATCATTCAGCTCAATCACATAGTTCTCCGCCACTGTCATGCCGGTCCTGAATGCCAGCATATCCCATACCATGATCGGTGTACCGCGAAATTCTTCCACCAAAGCTTCTGCCACCGCCAGCACGAACAACAGCAGGGAGACCACCGGCACGGCAATACGGCTGGTGCCGCTGAATGCGAACACGATCAGATAAAAAACGCCCATCCACAAAATGTTCAAAAGCGCCCGCTCTTCATTAATCCATTGCAGATTACCAGTGATTGTCTCAAATATTATGTAAGAAAACAGCGGCATCAGAAAAAGCAGCAGGAAACCTGCCGCCTTCCAAAACAGCTTAATCTCAAACTTTAAAATTCTCTGGCATTTTCTGGCTGTCATCCTCTTTCCGGCCCTCTCTGTCACTTCACAGATTCTCTTTTGTCACATGTTATATCAATCATTTTTCTTATCCCAACGGAAAATGGCAAAATACCTGCCGTCCTGCCACTTCCCGACAATTTGGCACCTTCTGGCGGCAAATATCCTTTGCGTATGGACATCGGGTGTGAAAACGGCAACCGGAAGGCGGATTCACCGGTGAGGGTATCTCCCCGGACAGCAATTCCTTCTCCTGATTGCGCAGCCGCGGATCCGCTTTCGGAATCGCATTCAGCAAAAAGCGGGTATAAGGATGCAGCGGCCGCTCATACAGCTCCTCGGTGCTCCCAATCTCACATATATTTCCCAAGAACATTACGCATACCCGATCGGCAATGAATTTCACCACGCTCAGATCGTGGGAGATAAAGAGATACGTCAGGCGATACCTTTCCTGCAGGTCCTTTAAAAGGTTTAGCACCTGTGACTGGATCGACACATCCAATGCCGACACCGGTTCATCACAAATAATCAGCCGTGGATTCAGCGCAATCGCCCGGGCTATCCCGATCCGCTGCCGCTGGCCACCGGAAAACTGATGCGGATAACGGTTGTAAAATTCCTGGGCAATCCCCACCTCCTGCATCAGCTCCCGCACCCGTGCTTCTCGTTCCTTCTTATCTTTCATACCATAAGTCAAAAGCGGCTCGCCGATGATCTGTCCCACGCTCATCCGTGGGTTCAGCGACGCATAAGGATCCTGGAAAATGATCTGCATCTCCCGGCGGATCGCGGAAAACTCCGTCTCGCCCATCCCCACGATTTCCTGTCCCTGATAGAAAATCTCGCCAGCCGTCGCCGCCAGCAGCCGAATCAGCACCCGTCCCAGAGTGCTTTTTCCACAACCGGATTCCCCTACTAAGGCTAACGTCTCTCCCTCATAAATCTTCAGATTGACATCCGTCACTGCATGTACCACCTGAGGATTCCTCCTGCTGCCGCCAACCGGAAATTCCTTTATCAGATTCCTGGCCTCCAAAAGCACTCGCTTCTCTCCGCTGTTGCTACTCATCCAACTGTCCTCCGCTTTCATACTGGAAACATCTCACCCCATGGCTGTCTGCCTCATGGCCACTCGCCGCCTCATACAGACAAGGCTTTTTTGCAAAGCACTTCTCCTGCGCCTGATCGCAGCGGGTGCAAAAGCTGCAGCCCTTTGGCAAATGCAAAAGATTGGGCACCACACCCTCGATAGTGTAAAGCCTCTCCGCTTTCTCGTCCAGCTTCGGAATCGATCGCAACAATCCTTTCGTATAGGGATGGCTGGGCCGCTCAAACAGGGCAAACGTCTCCGCCTGCTCCATGACCTTGCCTGCATACATCACATAGACATAGTCGCAAACCTCCGCCACTACCCCCATGTTATGTGTGATAAGAATAATCGACGTTCCTTGCTCCTCACACAGCTTTTTCATCAGCCGCAGAATCTGCGCCTCAATCGTCACATCCAGCGCCGTAGTCGGCTCGTCCGCGATCATCACCTTGGGCCGGCAGACCATCGCCATACCTATCATCACCCGCTGGCGCAGCCCGCCGGACAGTTGGTGCGGATAACTGTAATAGCGCTTCTCCGGCTCCGGAATCCCCACCGCACGGAAAATATCCAGTACGCGTTCTTTTGCTTCGTCCTTAGTCACCTTCTGGTGCAGAAGAATTGCCTCCCGCACCTGCTTTCCCACCGGATAAACCGGATTTAAAGATGTCATCGGCTCCTGAAATATCATCGAAATCTCATTGCCGCGTACCTGAGAAAGCTCCTTTCGCGTCAAATGAGTAATATCCCGGCCGTTCAGAATAATGTTTCCCCCTACTACCCGGCCCGGATAGCGTAAAAGCCCCATAACCGACATTGCCGTCATGCTTTTGCCACAGCCGGATTCCCCCACAATGCCGACAATCTTCCCCGGCGGCACCTGGATGCTGACTCCGTCCACCGCCGGCACCTCACCCTTGGCTGTAAAGAAGTGGGACCGCAGATTCCTGATATCCAATACCATTGCTTCACTCATCGGTTCTCCTCCTTTACTGCTCCTTCAGATAGGGATCCAGCACATCGCGCAGGCCATCCCCCAAAAAATTAAATGCCAATACCACAATCATGATCGCCACGCTGGGCGCAATAGAAAGCCAGGGTTCTGAAAACAAATACTTTTTACCGCGGACCACCATCAGTCCCCAGCTCGCTGAAGGGGGCTGCGCCCCGATTCCTAAAAAGCTTAACGACGCCTCCGATAATATCGCCGACGGAATATTTAAGGTAAACAGGACAATCAGCGAAGGCAGGCAGTTTGGCAAAATATGACGGAACATGATCGTCCATTTTTTCACTCCGATCGAGCGCGCCGCCTCCACAAACTCCTTTTCCTTCAAGGATAGGGTCTGTGAACGCACAATCCGGGCCGTCCCCGCCCAGTTCACCAGACTCAAGGCAATAAAAATATTGATTAGCCCGCCGCCCATCGTATACATAACCACCATCGCCAGCAGCAGGGAGGGAAAAGCCAGCATCACATCCGCCAAACGCATAATGATAAAGTCGGTCTTCCCGCCGTAAAATCCGGCACACAGCCCCAGTATTGTACCAATTGCCATGGAAATCAAGGTCGGGACCAGCCCGACAGTCAGCGAAATCCGTGCACCGAAAATAATCCTACTCAACACATCGCGTCCCAGTTCATCCGTCCCCAGCCAATGGGCCGCACTGGGATCCTGCAACCGGTCGGTCAGGCTCTGTGCCAGATGATCATAGGGAGCCACTAATGGTGCGAACACTGCCGCCAGGATCATCAGCACAATTACCACTGCTGAGATCGCCGCTATTTTATTCTGCCGCACCAACGTTTGCAGCTTGTCTGCCCAGGTATCAGATTCTCCCAGCTGTGCACCTGGCTCCTCCGGCTTTGGCATACAAAATTCGGCCTTTCTGACGGCTCTCACGGCCGCCATCCCTTCTTTCTCCTCCCGGCCCACCTCTGTCGGCCGTTCTCTGTCATTTGTCATCCCATCCATCCTCCCGGCTTTTCACCTGCCAGCTATTGCCTCTTGCAGCTGCCATATTTTTATGCACCCTCCCGAATCCTGGGATCCAGCACATTATAGAGCAAATCTGCAATCAAATTTCCCAAAATAATCAAAATTGTGGTAAACACCACGGTCCCCTGGAGAAGCGGCATATCCCGCGTTTCAATTCCGTTCACTGCCAGCCGTCCGATCCCCGGGACGCCGAATACGCTCTCTGTCAGCACGGCTCCGGAAAGCATGCTGGAAAGCTGCAGAGCCATCATCGTAACTACCGGCAGCATAGCATTTTTCAAAGCATGGCCCACGATCACCCCGTTTTCCCGCAATCCCTTGGCCCTGGCCGTCCGGATAAAATCATTCTGCATGACCTCCACCAGATTGGAACGGGTCATCCGGGCAATACTCCCCGCCGAATTCCACCCTAAGGCAATCGCCGGCAAAATCATCGCCCGAAGCGAATCAAATCCCGATACCGGAAACCATTTCAGCCGAAAGGCAAATACATACTGGAGCACCAGCGCCGTCATAAATACCGGCATGGAAACTCCCAGCAGGGCACTCCCCATAAATAGCCGATCTAAAAGCTTATTCTGCTGAATCGCCGCCACAATCCCGGCCACAATCCCAATCAGCCATGCCACTGCAGCCGCCAGCAGCGACAATCTCACCGTATTCGGGAATGCATCCAGGATAATCTGGGTTACATTCCGGTTCAGCCGGTAAGATGTGCCAAAATCTCCACGTAAGGCATTCGCCACATATCGGAAAAACTGAACGATCAACGGCTGATCCAATCCCATCTCATGGCTGATCTTCTCAATAACTGCCGGATTTACATGCTCCCCCATCATCGTGGTCACCGGATCCCCCGGTACAATCCTCAGCATGACAAAGATCGCCAGCACCACACCGATCAGTACGGGAATTGATATGAAAATACGCTTTAGTACTCTGCTTAACACCTGTCTTCCCCCCTTCTGCCTGAAATGAAAAAGTGTGCGTCCCTGGAGAGGTTTTGTTCTATCGGACACACTTTCCTATTAAAATGAAGAATGCCGCAAAATCGATTTCTCCATTCTGCGGCATTCTTTCCTCATGACTACATGATTCCGAACCTGTCTCTGCCCCCTGCACTGCCTGCACAAACCAGCCTTCGGACGGTCTGGACAGACGATTCGCAGACAGATTACCGTTCACTGAGAAACCGGCAAACAGTAACGCAGACATTCCCTACTCGCTCAAAGAAACTCCATAATACATCCGGTCACCCACGCCGCTCCAAACCGGCTTGAAGTTATGCACCCGCTTGCTCACTGCCCACAGATGCATCCGGGAATACATCGGCACCCAGGCCGCATCCTCATGGATCAGTTTCTCTTCCAGGGCCTGATACTCTGCCAGCCTCTCATCCTCATTGACAATTCCTCTTGCTCCGCTGACACGGGCCATCACTGCGGCATCGGGATAATTGATCGAGCGGATCCTGGTCTTCTCCTCATTGCCAAAGAAAGTGTAAATAAAGTTCTCCGGATCGTTGAAGTCCGCCGTCCAGGTAGACATAAAGGATCCCAGCTCGCCGGCCTTCCTGGTCTCCAGCCAGGTGGATTCGTCATAATTCTTAATCTCAGCCTGAATCCCCACAGCCGCCAGTTGCTCCTTGATGATCTCCAGTGCCATAGTCACTGTATCCGAAGCTGAGGCATCGGCCGCCAGCTCCATGGTAAAACCATCCCCGTAGCCAGCCTCTGCCAACAGGGCCTTTGCCCCCTCCGGGTCATAGCTGATCTTGGTCTGTCCCTCATTAAAGCCGATCAGACCATAGGGATAGATGCCATGCTCCACCTGTCCGCGTCCGCCGTACAGGGCATCCAGAATCGCCTGCCGGTCAATAGCCATCTGCACAGCACGGCGCACCTTTACATCCTGGAAAGGCTCAATATTAAAGTTCATGGTAAAGTAAGTGATGCCTACCCGGGGTCCCTGGACAATCTGATCGGGATAGGTCTCCAAAAATCGCTCTGTCGCATCTGTCACAAAGTCCAGATCCAGCAGATCCAGCTCCCCGCTCTCAAACATCATCGTCTGAGTTTCCGTATCCGGAATGATCTTAATCACCACTCCAGGAAGCTTGGGGGCACCTCTCCAGTAATCCTCATTTTTCACCAATACCAGCTGATCGTTAAAAGTCCAGCCTGCAAACCGGAATGGTCCCGTACCTATGGTGACAGCCGGATCCATACCAAACTGATCTCCAGCGGCCTCCGTAGCTTCGCTGTCATAAATCGAAAGCCCCGGAGCTGTCAGGCAGGACAAAAATGCCGCAAACGGCTCCTTCAAAGTAATCTTGATCGTATAATCATCGATCTGTTCCACACCCTCTAAGGTATCGGCGCTGCCCTCGATCAGCTCAGCCGCCCCCTTTACCTGATCCAGAAGCTCTGTATTCACACCGTTTTCCACTGTCAGCAGGCGATTAAAGGTATAGACTACATCCTCCGCTGTAAAGTCATTGCCATTGTGGAACTTCACACCCTGGCGCAGATGGAAGGTATATTCCAGCCCGTCTCCGGAAATGTCCCAGTCCTCTGCCAGGCTGGGAACAATCTTAGAGACGCCGGCATCATCTACTTCGATATCCAGCAGACGATCATAGATATTCTGGGGCATTGTATAATCCTTTGAGGTTTTCTGCACATCCGCTGTCTGAATGTCCGCATTCAGCACATCCATCATAAATCCTGTGGTGTCCACCGCCGGATCCCCGGCTGCTGCCGCCTCTGTAGTCTCTGCACCTGCTCCCGGAACAGGCTCCGTGCCAGCTTCCCCTCCGCCGCCGGAAGTATTCCCGCCTCCGCAGCCAGACAGCACCAAACCCAGAGTCATTGCTGTAGCAAGCACCAGACTCAATTTCTTTTTCATAATTTCCATCCTCCTCATTCTATCCGTCATACCTGCCAATACACCGGACTGCTCTATAATACCTTTTTCTATAAAAAAGTGCGTTCCTCTCCTCTAGAATAAAAGATACCTGTACCGGAAATGATAAAAAATGGTGCAATTCCACCTTGGGTTGCACCTTCGCGCCTGCGCATGTATGTCGGAACTTTACCTTAATGTTCAAATAATACCACATAGACATTTAATTTTCAACTGTTTTTTCTCTCCAAGCGCATTCCCTGATTTCTTCTTCTGCCTTTTAACTCTCTCCCGAAAACGAGAGTTCTTCCCAGGCAGCTCCCCATTCCAGGCAGCTCTCATGCCACTTCTCCCATGCCTTTTGTGCCTCTGCCTGCAACCGTTCATACTCCTGCCTGTCTCTGTTTATCTGGCTTTGTTCCTCATTTATCTCTGTGATATCTGCACTTTGCCGGTCATCACATCCTTCCGCCAGTTCCCAGTACTCCCGGCTTTCCTGCCATTTTCTCAACTGCCTTTCTGCTATGGCCTGCTTCCTTTCATATTCTTCCTTGGCTGCCTCCATCCGTTCTCTTCCCGGCTGCAGGCGCCAGTCTTCATAAGCTTTTTCTGTCGGAATCTCTCCCAAAAAATGATGCTCTTTTCGGGGAACGGCACGTAGCGATTCAATCAATGCCTGATCCTCCGCCCGCACACACGCGGCCAGGCCAGGCCCCTGACTCTCCCGGCGGCGCCTCTCCCGATAATGCTCATAGCCAAAAGGATAAAAAAACGCCCGCCCTTCCTCAAAAATCAATATGGACTCCGCCACCTGCCGGATAAAATAGCGATCGTGGGACACAAAGAGAATCGTTCCCTTGTAGGCGCGAAATGCGGATTCCAGCGTCTCCTTCGCCGGAATATCCATATGATTGGTAGGCTCATCCAATATCAGGAAATTGGGGCGGCTCTGTAAAATCTCTGCCAGCACCAGCCGGGCTTTTTCTCCGCCGGACAAATCCCGGACCCGCCGGGAAGCCTCTTTGCCCCGGAAGAGATAGGCGCCCAGTATCGATCGGGCTTCCTTCTCAGTCAATACCGGAAAGCAGTCCTGAAAATGCTCCAGCACACTTTTCTCTGACTGGATCTGCGAGGAATGCTGATCAAAATAGCCGATCGTCACATGATTTCCCAAATTCCATTTTCCGCCAAGCGGCGGCAAAAGCCCGGCCACCGTCTTTAAAAAAGTGCTTTTTCCTGCACCGTTCGGCCCTAAAAGCCCTATTTTCTGTCCCCGCCGGATCCGCAGCGACAGCTCCAGAAGCGGCCGGTCATATCCCAGCTTTAAATGCTCCGCCTCCATCACCCATTTTCCGCCAGAAATAAGCGGATGGATCTCCCCGGTAAACAAATGTACTTCATTGATAACCGGCGGCTCAAGCCTTTCCATTCGCCCCAGCTGTTTTCTTTTTGCCCGTGCAAAAGCGGCCTTCGACGGCTTATGTTTAAAACGCTCGATTACCTCTTCCAGGCGGGCAATTTCCTGCTGCTGCCGCTCCCAGGCTTTTTGTCGTAAACGGGCATTCTTTCTTTTTTGTTCCCGATACTGTGTATAATTTCCTGGATAGCGAACCATTGCCCCTCGCTCCAGCTCACAGACCACATCTGCCACCTGATCCAGGAAAAACCGATCATGGGAAACCATCACCACTGCATGCTCATACTGCCTTAAGTACTCCTCCAGCCACTGGACCGTCTCCATGTCCAGATGATTGGTAGGCTCGTCCAGCAATAAAATATCCGGCTTTTGCAGCAACAAGCGAATCAGGGCAATTCGCGTCTGTTCACCTCCTGAAAACTCTGCCAACGGCCTTTTCTTATCCCTCTTGCAAAATCCAAACCTGGTAAAAAGAATATCGTATTCCCGTTCATACTCAAAACGTTCCCGCTCATATCCCGCTCCGCCCGGACAATGCTCCAAAAGCTCTTCTTCCACGGTTTTGCCGCTGTCTGAAAAAGCCTGTTGCTTCAGCATGCCTATTGTAAGGCGGCGGGACTGCTCAATTCCCGGACCATTTCGGCGATCCTCCCGATCCAGCTCCAGTTCCCCGGCAATCAGACGAAGAAACGTAGTCTTACCTGCTCCATTCCTCCCTACAACTGCAATTTTTTCGTTTCCCTTAATCTCAAAATAAATATGCGACAAAATCGGATATCCGCCCAGGGACACCGTTCCGTCGTTGATCTGATACAGCATTTTTATCTCCTTGGAGCCGCCCTCTGTCTCAAAACCGCGAATAGATAAAGGAAGATATATCATATCCCTTCCCATAGCAGCCAAACACCAAAACCACCAGTAGTATCGCAAAACATGCCATCGTCCGCAGGCCTTCTCCTCTCAGGATTTTTTGCTCCCCTTTCTTCTCCCGCCACAGAGAAACCAAAAAAAGCAGAGCCAGCCCCATCAGCAATATCACAAAATCCCCTGTCCCCAGGCCAGAATAAAATACTCCTTCGGCATATTCCGGATACCAGCCCTGCCGGAACATTCCTTTCAGGATCTCTCCGGCCATAGTCAGAGATTCCGAACGGAACAGCACAAAGCCAATCGTAATCAGCACAAAGGTCCGCAGCTTTCGCAGCAGCCGCAAAACCGGCGCCGTCCTCCTGATCCGGAACAGCCGGTAACAGCGCTCTGCTAACGGTTCCGATAACGCCCCCACAATCATATAGAAGCATTGCAAAAGCCCAGTACCGATGATAAAAGTCCATTTGCCTCCATGCCAAAGCCCACTCAACAAAAATACTACGATCGTATTAATATACTTTCGCAGCGCACCCTTTTGGTTTCCTCCCAGAGGGATGTAGACATATTTCCGAAGAAAGGCCCCCAATGTAATATGCCATCTCCGCCAGAATTCTGACACCGATTCAGAAAAAAAGGGCTGCCGGAAATTCTCGGCCAACCGGACGCCAAACAGCCGTGATACTCCCAAGACCAAATCCATACAACCGCAAAAGTCCGTATATAACTGCAAGGTAAAGGCAACAGACGCCAGCATCAGATACCATCCGCCATATGAAGCATAATCCCCATATATGGTATCCACCATAATGGCCAGACGCTCCGAAATCACCAGCTTTTTAAATAACCCTGACAAAATCCGCAGGCAGCCATCCTGGAAATCAGTGAAAGAAGCCGGGGAAAGCGCTTCAAGGTTTTTTCCTGCCTCCTGCCATGAATCAATCGGACCCTGGATTAAATGTCCGAAATATCCGGTAAAAAGAGAAAAAGCCGGAAAAGAACGGACTGTTAGGACCTCTCCCCGATACACATCGATGTCATACCCGATAACCATCAATGTATAAAAGGAAATTCCTGCCAGCGCCATCCGCTCCTTCTCCTCAAATTCATATACCCGGCCGGTCAGCTCATAAAAGGCTTCCAACGTATAGGCGGGAAGATTCGCGTATTTGAAATATGCTAACAGGCCCAGCTGAAAGGCCACGGCGACAAATAAAATTCCTCTTTTTCGCTTACCCTCGATAGGCAAGGGAACACTCGCTTCTTGTCCGCCGAAAATATTTTTGTCCGAAGAAGCATGGGCAAGCAAAAGCGCGGCGGCGAATCCCGCCGCCGTGCTGATGAACCAGAATACCATTGTCTCATATCCGCCGGCTGCCGCCATGAAAATCAGGCTCATCACCAGCAAAACCCACTTTTTTCCTGCCGGACCCGCCATTCTGCTCATGATAAGCCCTGCCACGATCAGGGCAAAAAAACCATACGACGTATAACTCATCACTTTTTCTCAGCAGCCAGATATGTGATCGTCACTACCTTGTCATCCTTAAGGCCGCAGTCAATTACCAGCTGAGTCTCACCAAGCGTCACCGTGTAAAGCCCCATCTCTTCCTTTGCCTCCGGATACGCCTTCTTCACGGCAGACGGCAGATCTCCTACCTTGATCCCTTCCTCTGTACTTACCTCACCGCCGGTCAGCATAATCTCTTTCACAACTTCCTTTTTCCCCTGTTTTGCCGTAATGATCTCAAAGTTATCATAGATATACGCTTTCTCAGAGCCGCTGTCATCCGCACAGTTTACCAGCACCTTAGAACTTTTCTCCTTGCCCAGGATCTTAAAAGCAGCATCAGCGGCCATCCCCACCTCCACCTGCTGTTCCTGATAAACAAAGGCATACTTTGTCTTCTGTTCTGCTGCCAGTGTTCCAAAAGAAACACTCCACGCCATCAAAGCTGTCAAAACCGCCGCTACTGTTCTTTTTCCTGCTCTCATCCTCTTATTCCTCCTGCATGGTATATTTACTGATATAGCCAAGTTGTTCAAATTCTTCCTTCTGTTCTGCTTTCTCTTTTTTATATTCCTCCAGACGCCGGTTATATACCCAGGCCAAGCCTTCCTCACCGCGAAAATCCGTCAGAGCATATCGTTCCTTCAGCTCCTTGCCCAGCCATACAGAAAGTTTCTCCGCCCCATAAACATTAAGATGCAATCCCTCGTCATAAGTATCCGTGGACATATCAAGCCCGATTTCATCTGCGTATAACAAAGTATTGACATAATAAATCCCGTTTTTTTCTGCAAACTCAATGATCTGTTCTTCATAGGGCTCCACCCACACCGGGTACAGGCTCGGCGCCTTCATCAGCACCAGTTCGATCCCATTCTCCCGGCACAATGTTTCGATCTCCTGCAAATATCTCATGTTTTTCTCGGGAAACGTATAATCACTCCGCCTCCGTTCCGTCGGGAACTCGCTATAAGGCCGGATATCCGCCCGCAGATAATAGCCATTATAGCTCTTTAACGGTTTCTCCTGAAATGCATAGCGCAAATCTTCTCCGGAAAGCTCACTCCATCTGCTGTGATACCGAAGAATTGGAAAGAGATACTCTGCCAGGGACTCCTCCTCCAGCTTGCTGCTCAGAATTCCCTCCAGCTTATCCCTTGACCACTTCATACCGTCAAAAACCATCCGGTTATATTCTTCTGAGCTTTGCTCCGCCACAGCCATTGCCTGAATGTTGAGAAGCACTACCTTTGGTTTCTCATATCGCAATGCCTCCCGCAGCAAATAATACGATTGTGAAATCAACTGATTGGAGTTTCCCCGGATATAGCTGGTGATTCCATATTCCTCCCATAGCTTCATGGGAGAAATATTCTCATAGGACTCACAGTTACCCACGATCAGCAATTCATGCCTGGTGGAATCCCGGTAATATTCCCCGGTGAAATTTCCTTCAATCACTGTCCCCATATATTTAGGAACCAACACAAGCTGCAAAAAATACACGGCGCACAAAAATATTGCCAGGCCACCGGTCAAAATTCCATACCGGCCCCATTTTCCTCCTCTGTATTTGCTCATGGCGTTTTCGGATATGCTTCAATATCATAATTATGAGAACGCCAGCTTACCTGCTGCAGGTAGGATGTGGTCACCAGACACCAGTTGCCTCCCAGCCTGCGGGGAGTCGTATCAAAATGATACCAGGTTCCATCGACATCTACCAGATTCCAGTAATGATGGTTGTCACTGGCCCGCACCACCTCTATGTTCGGCATCCCGGCCGCCATCAGCATATAATGGGACATAGCATAATATTCATAACAGCAACCCGAATGTCTGCGAAAGCCATAGACGGCAGCCTCCACCGGATCCCCGATAGGGCCACTACTCGTGTAGGTAGTATTCGCCCGCACCCAATTATAAATAGCAGCCGCTTTCTGCTGCTTCGACATACTGTCATTCGTTATCTGGGCAACGATCCCCTGAGCATGCGCATATATGGCCTGTTCCTCCTCGGACATCTCTTGCGGATCTCCATCCACCACCTCTCCGGATTCGTTCAGAGTATAACGCTTTCCATCAATCTCGATCTCCTGGGAGCTTAACATGCTTCCGTCATCCCCCAGTCGATAATATTTGCCGTCTGTCATAATCCAGCAATTCGCCCTCATATAGCCTTCCGCATCAAAATAATACCATTTACGGTTGATACTCTGCCATTGTTCGACAGGATAGCTGCCATCTTGATTCTCATACCACCATCCTCTCTCATCCTGCTTCCATCGATTGACAACCCCTGGGCCGCTGTCAGAATAAGCGGCCAAAGAGCAGAGCGCCATAGCCGAACTCAGTCCGATGACAGCAATAACTGAGGAGACTGCTTGCTGCTTTTTCTTCATGTTTTTTTGTAATCCTTTGCTGTTATTTAATATATTTTTCATACTTCTTTTATATTATATCCACATGCTTAAGATATGTCAATTAAAAATACCGCCGGGATTTGCCAATGAAATCCCGGCGGCTCAGCCGTTTTACCAACTCAAAATGTTCCTGCCCCCGCACTTGTTACTCTACCTTCGGCAATGCCTGAATCGCCTTTGCCAGATCTTCATCAGAGGGAACCGTATCGCTCATCTCCCCATCATTGAACCGCTGATATGCCACCATATCAAAATATCCGGTTCCCGTCAATCCAAAGACAATATTCTTCTGCTCTCCCGTCTCTTTGCATTTTAAGGCTTCATCCACAGCCACCTTAATCGCATGGCTGCTCTCCGGAGCCGGAAGAATTCCCTCTACCTTGGCAAACATCTGGGCTGCCTTAAACACCTCTGTCTGCTCTACACTTCTCGCTGTCAAAAGCCCCTGATCATACAATTCAGAAACCACCGAACTCATTCCATGATAGCGAAGGCCTCCGGCATGGCTGGCAGAGGGAATAAATCCGCTGCCCAGTGTGTACATCTTTGCCAGCGGGCATACCTTTCCGGTATCGCAAAAATCATAGGCATAGACACCGCGGGTCAGGCTCGGGCAGGACGCCGGCTCCACCGCTATGATCTGATAATCGGCCTCTCCTTTCAACATCTGGCCGACAAATGGAGAAATCAGTCCTCCCAGATTCGAACCGCCTCCGGCACAGCCGATAACCATATCCGCCTGAATCCCGTATTTATCCAGCGCCGCTTTTGTCTCCAGGCCGATCACCGACTGATGCAGCAGCACCTGAGACAGCACAGAGCCCAGTACATAGCGATATCCTTCCTGGCTTACCGCCGCCTCCACTGCCTCGGAGATGGCGCATCCCAGGCTTCCGGTAGTTCCCGGAAATTCTGCATTCATCTTACGGCCCACCTCTGTCTCCATAGACGGAGAAGGCGTTACCTTTGCCCCATAGGTCCGCATCACCTCGCGTCGAAACGGCTTTTGCTCATAAGAACATTTTACCATATATACCTGGCAATCCAGATCCAGATAGGCGCAGGCCATGGAAAGGGCTGTCCCCCATTGGCCGGCTCCCGTCTCCGTAGTCACTCCTTTAAGCCCCTGCTTCTTGGCGTAATACGCCTGGGCGATTGCCGAATTGAGCTTATGGCTGCCGGAAGTATTGTTTCCTTCAAACTTATAATAAATATGAGCCGGAGTCCCCAGCTTTTTCTCCAGACAATAGGCACGCACCAACGGGGACGGACGGTACATCCGATAGAAATCCAGGATCTCCTGAGGAATATCAAAATATGGCGTCGTGTCATCCAATTCCTGCCTTGCCAGCTCCTGGCAAAAGATGGCAGACAATTCTTCCAAAGTAACCGGCTTTAAAGTTACGGGATTCAGAATCGGCGCCGGCTTTTTCTTCATATCGGCACGTACATTGTACCATTGTTTCGGCATCTCCTGTTCTTCCAGATAAATTTTGTACGGGATATTCTTTTCCATATTTGTTTCCTTTCTCCACCTTGGGTCTTTTTGTGCCAATTAGTTGTAATTGAAAAGGCGCTCATCTCCCGGAGGGCTTTTGTTCTACAGGACGCACTTTGCCGAGTAGAAATCGAGTAGGGAAGAGCCGCTTTCCTCTATTCGTGCGCCGTCTTAGCAGCACATTTCATCTGCATGGGCCTGTGCATAAAAAGAGCTCCCATCCTACATCAATATAGGACAGGAGCTTTCACTTCTGCGGTGCCACCTAAATTCATTCTTTCGAATGCACTTAATACCGTGTACTGACATACCGGCCCTGCTGTAACGTGCAGACACGTCGTACCTACTTGAATCGATTCGTTCGGCTTGCCCTCCCGGGTCCATTCCCTGTCTTTCCTATCACCGCAATCCCACCGTCTGCGGCTCTCTGTACATATTCCGGACAGCTACTTCTCCCGATCCCTGGTTTATAACTAATTGACTTGATGATAGAATAGCTTAAAATACGAAAAATGTCAAGAAGATCTTCAAACCGGTTCCTCATTTATCTTTAAAGTACCCTACTGCTTTTTAATTTAAATCTTCCCACAAGACTCTTCATAAGCTGTGACTGGCTGGACAGCTCTTCGCTTGCGGCCGCGCTTTCCTCGGCAGTCGCCGAGTTTGTCTGTACGACACTGGATATCTGGTCAATGCCCGTAGTAATCTGAGAGATGGAATCAGCCTGAAGGCTGCTGGCCTCTGAAATCTGTCCGATAATTCCTGCCATTTCGTTTACGCCATTTACTGCCTGGAACAGAGACTGCGCTGTTTCATCGGCAATCCGGATTCCGTTTTCTACTGCTTTTAATGAATTTTCAATCAAAACAGAAGTGTTCTTCGATGCCTCTGCGCTTTTGCTGGCCAGATTGCGGACTTCATCAGCCACCACAGCAAACCCTTTTCCGGCGGCGCCTGCACGGGCGGCTTCCACCGCAGCATTAAGAGCAAGAATATTGGTCTGGAAAGCAATATCTTCAATGGTCTTAATGATTTTACCAATTTCATTTGAACAATTACTGATATCACTCATTGCCCGTATCATCTGCTGCATTTTATCGTTGCTCACATTCATTTCGCTGCTCACGCTGCCTGCTTTAGCATTGGCCTGCTGTGCATTGTCTGCATTCTGCTTAACCTTGTTGGAAATTTCATTAATAGTGGCGGCGAGCTCCTGCACGGAACTTGCCTGCTCGGTTGCTCCCTGGGAAAGCGCCTGGGCACCGGTAGATACCTGTTCCGATCCACTTGCAACCTGAGCGGAACTTTGGTTGATTTGCAGCATCGTATCGTTGAGCTTTTCCGCAATACCCCGGAAAGAAATAAGCAGGGGATAAAAACCTCCCGTATATTCTTTTTCGCAAACAGAATCCACCGTAAAATCCCCATCTGCCATCTTAGCAAGGAATTTGTTCTCATCATCAATGATAAGCTGAAGCTTATGGATTAGCCGGCGTACCTGCTCAGCGAGAACACCCAGTTCATCCTTAGAGCTATAGGAAATCTCTATATCCAAATCACCCTCTGCCATTCTTATAGCAGCATTCTCAATTTCGGAAATCGGAGCCTTGATCAGGCGTATAATCAAAAATGAAAAGAAAACTCCCACAAGGATGATTGCCACGATAATTGCTGCCATAAGGAGGGTGGCCGTTCTGTAAAGAAAAAGGCTTTCCTCTGTTGCAGCATCGCTGCCTTCTGTATTATAGACAATAATATCATTAAAAGCACTGTTTAGAGAATTGTAGAGCTCTACACATTCTCCTTCCAAAATCGCACGGGCTTCCTCATAGCGGCCCTGTTTGGCCAATGCTGTCATTTCTTCATCTGCTTTATCGTATTGATTCCACAGATTCATTGCATTCTCATAGAAATTCCTTTCTTCTTCATCGATGAGTCCCCCATATGTGGATAAAAGAACCGCCATATCTTCTTTTTCCTTTTGAAGGTACTGAAGGCTGGATGCTTCTACATCATCTGAGATTGCCGTAAGATACCCCAATTCATTAAGACGAATATTCGAAATAGTAGTGGCCAGATCTCTCGCCGTGTTGATACTGGGAAGCCAGCTTGTTGAAATATCACTTGTCATGTCGTTCATCCGGCCCATAAGACAAAATGACATACCTCCGATAACAAGCATGCCAATCAGTGCAACACCTATGAGAATATAAAGTTTAAATCTGATTTTTAAATTTCGTATGTAGTTGATCATGTCTCTGGCCTCCTTTTATGTTCGCTTGCTCGCAACTTTCAGTCTTTTTCGCACAGCATTTTTAATAATATATCGTCATGTTCTCCCTGTTAAATAAGTAAAACCTCCAATCCTTTCGGAAAATGAGCCAAAAAAAATAATAGATGATGTAAAACGACTGTTAGGAAGTCGATTGCAAATGAAACGAAAAGTTCTTTTTAGCCTTCCTCCAAATTGACAGCGATCTCTTTTACTTTCTGCTTTACTGTCTGTGTTATTTAGTTACCGTAATTATGCCAGCACAGGCCCTCGTTTTTTGATGACATTCTCTACTGCTTCAATCGTCTTTTTTGCAATCAAAACAACGTACTCAGTAGATTGGATGAAACGGTCAATCAATCCCATGGTGGAATCGGCATTCATGTGCAAACAGAGTTGCTGAAACTTATTGAAGGCTGCGAAGTAACTCTGCCTGCAATTTGAGTTAATCCGGATTCTTACTGAACCAGAGGATTCCATTGTAAAGGAATACCAAATCCTTTTTAAAAGAGATGGAGTCAAACTGCATTTCGAGGATGACGCATTGCATGAGATTGCAAGAATGGCCCTTGCCAACAAAACAGGGGCAAGGGGATTAAGGACAATTTTGGAGGATGTTTTGATGGACATCATGTTTGATATTCCAGCTATGGAGCATATTTCAGAATGCATCGTAACAAAAGATACGCTGTCTACAAAAGTCCCTGTTTTAACGAAGGAGGGTGTTGCAAAATAAGTCACCCGTCATTTCTCTATCCTGTGTTCGGACGGT
>CAJUPI010000016.1 GCA_910588125.1 uncultured Lachnospiraceae bacterium | reverse complement strand
GACCATAAGAGGTGCTTTTTGACCATTAACATCCGAAAGTAAAATGACGCTACCTACCTTAACAAAAAATCTTGCGAAGTGGGAGAAAATGTGCTATATTGTAAAGGAAAAACTCTGATACATGATCACTGCCCAATTTCTTTGTAAGCACAAAAATAATATGATAGATAACATAAACATTCGTAATATTTAGCTTGCCGGTTCGAGTCCGGCCAGGCGTTTTGAAACAGAAGCATTAAGGGCATAAAAAGTGCGTAAACATCGGGGTTTACGCACTTTTTGTTGTTTTTATTTAATGGCGGAGGATGTTTGGAGACAATGGCGAGAAAATGGATAAAAAGACTTGGATTAACTATTTTATTTTTACCTGTTATATTGATAATTGCAGTCGTGGCATTTGAGATATTCGGCATGAGCATGAATCACAGATCTACAGACAGGCAGACGACGGATATGCAAACCAATTTAAAAAACGAAGTCTCTGATATAAAAATTCTCGATGTTTACTCGGAAACCGGGAACATATCGGGGACTGGAAATCATGTGGAATGTCTGTCTGTTATTACATTTTCGACAGAAATGAAAGAGAGCGAAGTGAGAGATCGGATGTCAAAATATTATACATTTGACGGTTGGGATTGCTATATCAATAAAATTGATGAAAATTTTTATTCTTTTTATCAGAGTACTTCAGCTCCCTTTCCGAACAATTTGGAAGGGCATTGATAAAGATGGCTGCCAAAGGCGGTGGGAAGTATGTTAAAAATATTCAGAAAACATAGACTTATATTAACTATCATTTTTTTGCTGCTTTTATATATGGCAGGAAATATTTTAGGCATTTGTTTATACAGCAAAAAGGACGAAAGATGCTATGCAGATACAGCGATTGTCCTAGGTGCGGCAACTTCCCGGGGCAGTGTATCTCCTGTGTACCGGGAACGATTAAACCATGGAATTTATTTGTATCAACAAGGGTATGTAAAAAAGATAATCGTTACAGGAGGGCAGGCCGGAGAGAATCCTCAATCGGATGCCTGGGCTGCTAAGCAGTATGTATTGAGTCAGGGGATTCCCGAACAGGATATCTTAATAGAAGAAAAATCTACAATTACTCAGGAAAATCTGGCGAATGCCAAAGAAATCATGGATGATGAACACTTTCAGACAGCAATCATCATCAGCGATCCGCTGCATATGAAACGGGCTATGCTGCTGGCGAAAGATATGAGAATCGTAGCTTACAGCTCCCCGACTCCGACGACAAGATATTGTAGTTTGAGGACGAAAATACCATTTCTTGCACGGGAGCTTTTTTATTATATCGGATACCAGTGGTATCGAATATTCCATGTAATAGGAACTGCCATCTATTAATAGTTTCTTACGAATTATGCCAAAACTGTGAACTTTCTCTGATTTTGTTGACATATCCCACCTTTTGTCATTATAATAGTGGAGATTATAAAAAGATGGCTGCGAGAAAGTAAAGCAGTGATAACATGGGAAAATACTGGAGAATATAGATGAGACAGAAAAAATGGAAGAAAGGGATGGCGGTTCTGATGGCGGGTCTGCTCAGCCTTCAGGCGCCTTTTGTGATTCCGGCTCCCTTTAGACAGGCCTATGCCTATACGGAACGCCCGGCAATGACAAATGCTTCATCCCTCAATGTAAGAAGCGGTCCTGGCACTTCTTATTCCCGGGTGGCAAGCTTAGGGAAGGGAACCTCGATTACGGTGATCAATGAAGTGATTGGTTCTGACGGCAAGCGTTGGTATCAGATCCGTTTTTCTGGCGGTACTGGTTACGCTTTGGGGACTTATATACGCTTTCCGGTAACTTATAATCAGGATTCCAATTTTGAGGCGTATCTTACTTCTCAGGGCTTTCCGGAAAGCTATAAGACAGGGTTGCGGCAGCTTCATGCACAGTATCCCAACTGGGTATTTGAGGCTCAACAGACAGGGTTGGACTGGAATACGGTGATTCAAAATGAGAATATCATTCCCCGCAGCCTGATACATAAAAACAGCATTTCATCCCATAAGTCTGTGGCGGACGGGGCTTATAACTGGGATAATGGCACCTGGACCGGCTTTGACGGAAGTACTTGGGTGGCTGCTTCTGAGGATATTATCCGCTATTATATGGACCCAAGAAATTTTTTGGATGACGTATATATTTTTCAGTTTATGAGCCATGGCTACGATGCTTCCACTCAGACGAGGGAAGGCTTGCAGTCGCTGGTCCGGGGAACATTCCTGGATGGCAGTACCACAGGCGGTGGTTGGGAAAATTGGAACAACAACGGTTCGTCTGCTACGGGACCTGGAGGAACTGCTTCTCAGGGGAATCATTCCGGTGTGGTGACATCTCCGGGAACCTCCGGAGGAAGCAAAGGCCCTGGTGTTTCCGGAGGGGGCGGGGGAAGTTCCGGAGAAAACAGGGGCGGTTCCCAGGACTCGGAAGTACATCTGAGAGGTCCCCAGGTTTCACTCAGCCGGCACAAGGTATCGAGAGTGGCCACTACTGTTCGGGTAGGGGTGAAGCCAGGCCAGGATGCCCAAGGAGGGAATCCTTCCCAGGGGGGAACATCCTTATCTCCCGGCAGCTCGTCCCAGGGAGGGACATCCTCATCTCCCGGCAGCTCGTCCCAGGGAGGGACATCTCCGTCTCCCGGCAATCCATCTCAGGGAGGGACGTCTTCTCCCGTGGTTTCGCCAGGAGGCACGCAGAGCGGTACGCAACCCTCTCCCGGAAATCCTTCTCAAGGAGGAAGTACCCAGCAATTTCCTGGTGGCGGTTCCCAGACAGGCTCTTTGGGAGGTTCAGGCGGTGGAAATACTAACATTCCCTATGTGGATATCATTATGCAGGCGGCGTCTGCCTCCGGAGTGAATCCCTATGTATTGACGGCAATGATTCTCCAGGAACAGGGCTCGGACGGAAGAGGGAATTCTATCAGCGGAACAAATTCGGCTTATCCGGGTTATTATAATTATTTCAATGTAGGGGCTTATGCGGCAAATGGTATGGGGCCGGTAGAACGGGGGCTCTGGTACGCTTCCCAGACCGGCAATTATGGACGTCCCTGGAACACACCGGAGAAATCCATTATCGGCGGCGCCCAGTTTTACGGAGATAATTATGTCCGCGCCGGCCAGGATACGTTTTATTTAAAAAAATATAATGTTCAGGGTAATAACCTGTACAAACATCAATATATGACTAATGTAGATGGTGCGGCATCGGAAGGCTCTATTTTTGCCGAAAGCTATTCCGACACCTTGAAATCTATGCCGCTGCGTTTCAAAATTCCCGTGTATACCGGCATGCCGGATATTCCCTGTGCAAAGCCGACCGGAGATGGAAGTCCGAACAATAAATTGAGCTCATTAGGGGCCAATGGCTTTTCCCTGACCCCGACCTTTCACCGGGATACCTATTCCTACAATCTTATTGTGGACGGTTCGGTAAGTACAATATCTATCTATGCCAATGCCATTGACAATACGGCATCTGTCAGCGGTGCTGGTAATTTTCAGCTTTCTGACGGAACGAATGAGATTCGGGTGCGGGTAAAAGCCCAGAATGGCAGCGAACGCGATTACGTGATTCATGTGGTTCGCCAAAATGGTGGTGCTTCTTACAATGGCAATAATAACCCGGCGGGAAGCGGGCAGCCGCAGCCAGCGAATGGGCCAGGCGTAAGTGACAGTCCGAAAGGGGGACAGCCGGGCAGTGCGCCGACACCAGGGGGCAGTAATGTCATTGTTATCAGCCCTTGAATAGAAATTATTTTCGGATAGATATCGGGAGATAAAGAATAGAAGAAGGAATCAGGAGAAATTATGGAAAAACAATTAAGACAATGGATGAGCAGGCTGCTGGCAGTTTTGCTTCTGACTGCAGGAATGGCATTTCAAAGCTTTGCGGCAAACGCGCGGATTGCGTTTTCCGATCCCTCTGCGCAAGCCGGCCAGGAAGTTCGGGTAACGATGAAATTCAGCTCCACTGACGGCCAGCTTTTGGGCGATACTAAAGTCACCCTGAATTATGACGCTACTATGTTGGAATATCTCGATGCCACCGGCACTGTGAGCGGAGGCAATGGAATCCTTCAGGTTCGGGGAGGATCCGGGACAACAGAAGTAGTGACGGAACTCCGTTTTCGGGCATTGCGGGCCGGAACGGCGAATATTACCGTGGGTGATTGGGAAGGCTATGACAATAATGGCCAGACGTTAGCAGACGTCAGGACGGGGTCTTCTGCCATCACGATTCAGGGGTTGGAAACCTCTTCCGAGGATGCTACGCTGCAATCCTTGCAGATTTCTCCCGGAACACTGGAACCGGCCTTTACTCCCGGCGTGGAAAATTATACGGCTTTGGTAAGTCTGGATACGGCAAGCCTGGCGGTCAGCGCCATTCCCAATAATGAAAGGGCAACCGTGGCGTTAGAAGGAGATTCCGGATTGCAGGAGGGGGAGAACACAGTCATCTGCCGGGTGACGGCGGAGGACGGCACCACCGTAAAAACTTATACGATTCTGGTTACCAAGACAGAAGGCGGAGAGAACGGCGGGGAGACAACGGTACCGGAGCAGGCTCCGGAGGTACTGGCAGAGCTGAGTTCCCTGGCGAAAAAGGTACAGATTATCGCATTGTCAGGCGACGTGACGGTTCCGGAGGGGCTAAAAGAAAGCGAAATTACAATTGGCTCCGCTAAAGTAATCGGATGGGTTCCGGAAGGTGAGGAGGATCCGCCATACTGTGTATTCTACGGAATCAATGAAAGCGGAGAGGCGGATTTCTATCGTTTTGACCGCCAGGATAAGACGCTGCAGCGGTATTTTGATGATGGGGAGAAGATAAATCCGGAATTATTAGAGGCAGGAGAGAAATATAATGAGCTGGTAGACGATTACAACCAGCTGAAATGGATTGCCATTGGCGGCGGTGGGGCGCTGCTGGTGTTGGTTTTGATTTTGTTTATCCTTCTGATCGCGGCCAGACGCAGTCGGGACAGCTATGGACGTTTGGCGTCCCGCCGTGAGAATGAGACAGATTCCCGGACGCCGTCCCGGCAGGGGACAGGGAACCGTCGCTTGAGCAAGGAAGAACGGTATATGATAGGTGAGGAAGAGGATTTCGAAGAAGAGGATTATGAGGACGATTATTACGAAGATGAGCTTCCTCCCGAAGCCTATCAGCCAGAACCCGCCGAATCGGAATTGCGTCCGGAAGCGACAGGAGAAGCCCTAAAGCCGGAGCGAAGAAGGCAACAGGCAGAGGAACCGGCAGCCGCCATGCCCGTTCGGAAGCGTCCGGCGGCTCCTGTGGTGAATATGGAAAAGGCCTTTGGCAGCAGCATGGCCAGGGAGGCGGCTGCTTTGGAGGAAACGGAAAGCAAGTCTGGAGAAGAAACGGATGATTTCGAGTTTTTTGATTTAGACGAATAGGAAAAAGCAGGCATTTGAAAGCGGCGTATTGACTTCGCCGCTTTCTTGATTTATAATTGTTATATTATCTGTATAACAAAAACGAAAGATGGTGAGGATATGATTCTGACAATTGATTTTGAGAGTGACGAGGCACTTTACATCCAACTGCGGAATCAGATTATTATCGGAATTGCTGCTGAACAGATTCGGGAAGGGGACTCTCTGCCATCCGTACGTCAGCTCGCGGAGAATATTGGGATTAACATGCATACCGTAAATAAAGCATATGCTGTATTAAAGCAGGAGGGATTTATCAAACTGGATCGCCGGAAGGGAGCTGTGATCGCCCTGGATGTAGACAAAATCCGTGCAGTGGAGGAGCTACGTCAGGAGCTGGCTGTGCTTTTGGCCCGCTCTATCTGCCGTCGTGTCAGCCGCCGGGAGGTACATGAGCTGGTGGATGAGATTTATGATAATTATGCCGGAAAATAGGAACAAAGCGATGGAGGAAAATTATGTTATGTGAGCGTTGCAAGATCAGAGAGGCCAATATTCAGTACACAGAAGTAATCAATGGCGTAAAGACCGAGCATCATTTCTGTGCGCAATGTGCCAAGGAGATGGATTTCGGTCCCTATGCTGCTATTTTTGACAGTGAGTTCCCGCTGGGTAAATTATTGTCCGGCCTTTTGGGGATCGGGGAGGAGCAGGAGGAACAGAAAAAAGCCCATCAGGTGATCTGCCCGGCCTGTCGGACCAGCTATGAAGAATTTATCAAAAACAGCCGTTTTGGCTGCCCGGAGTGTTATGGCATTTTTGATTTGCTGATCGGTGAGAATATCAAACAGCTTCAGGGCAGCGATACCCACAAAGGAAAGCGACCCCGTTACCATTATCAGGAGGATGGCGGGCAATATTCCGTAGAATCCTTATCTGGGCAAGGGGAAAAGGCAGCGGAAGGTGAAATGGATGTCGAAGAGCAGATCCGGATTTTGAATGCCAGGCTTCAGGAGGCAATTGCCAGAGAAGAATATGAAGTGGCGGCCCAGTGCAGAGACAAAATCAGAGAATTGAAAGAGGGAATCGGCAAATGTTAAAATGGTTTGAATGTGTAGATCCGAAGCGTCCCGGTATCATCAGCAGCCGGGTACGGTTAGTACGGAATTGGAATCAATATGCGTTTCCTTCCCGGTTGCCTCAGAAGGAAAGCTTAGAGATGCTTCGCCGGTTGGAATTGGGCCTGCAAAATCTGGGTTCTCTGGATGGAAAACATTACGATTACTGGTATCTGGGAGATCTAAGTGATCTGGATCGCAAGGCCCTTGGCGAACGACGGGTATTTAATTCTACAATCGCTTCCAAGAAAACGCCCACCGGATTGATTCTTTCTGAGCAGGAAGATACTGGGATCGTTTTAAATGGTACCGATCATATCCGTCTGCAAATGATCTCTCCGGGACTTCATTTGGGAGAGCTGTGGGAAAGATGCGATCAGATGGATGACTATATCAATGCCCGCTTTCCTTATGCCTATGATAAAAAATATGGATATCTGACTTCATTTCCCACAAATGTGGGGACTGGTTTGCGGGCTTCTGTCGTACTGCATTTGCCGACTCTGTCCCTGGGAAAGAAGTTCAATGGCCTGGTAACGGAGATGGGCCGTTTTGGAGCCGTAGTCCGCGGAGTATATGGAGAGGGCAGCGAAAATTACGGGGCCTTGTATGAAGTGGCAAATCAGAAGACCTTGGGGCTGACGGAAAAGGAAATTTTAGATTTGGTGAACCGGGTGGCTTTGCAGCTGCTCGCCCAGGAACGGCAGGTGAGAAAGATCACGCTGGAGAAACGCCGTCTGGAATATGCCGATGAAGTCTACAAATCTTACGGCGTGTTAAAGTATGCCCGGAGAATGAGTGCCAAAGATGCAATGATATTTTTGTCGCGGATTATGTCTGGCATTGTGGACGGCGTTTTGGAGACGGAAGGGAACTGCGCCATTTATCGCGTCATGTTAGGGATTCAGCCGGCAAATTTACAAAAGATTTCGGAACGGCCTTTGGAAAAAGAGGAGTTGGATGAGGCCAGGGCCGCATATATCCGGAGAGAGCTTCCGGAGCTGAAATAAAGATAGAGATCGGAGGACAAAATTGGCGATGATAGACAGATTTACAGAACAGGCAAAGGAGGCGATCAGCCTTGCTGTAGATGCCGCACAGGAGCTGAATCACAGCTATGTGGGCACGGAGCATCTGTTGATTGGGCTTTTGCAGGAGGGAAGTGGTGTGGCCGCGAAAGTGCTCTCTGCTTGCGGAGTAAATGCGGACAAGGTGATTGAGCTGGTCAGCCAGTTGATTTCCCCCAACCAGAATGTGGGGCTGATAGAGAAAAACACCTATACCCCCAGTGCCCGGAGAGTTTTGGAAAACAGCTACCGGGAAGCGGTACGTTTTAAAGCGCCATTGATTGGCACCGAGCATCTGCTGATTGCGATGATTCGGGAAAGTGATTGTGTGGCGGCCAGGCTTTTGAATACGATTGGCGTAAGCGTCCAAAAGCTGTATATCGAAATTTTATCGGCTATGGGAGAGGATGCGCCTTCCGGAAGGGAAGAGCTTTCCTCTAGCCGGGGAACAAAGGGAAAGACCAATACCCCGACACTAAATAATTACAGCCGGGATTTGACGGCGTTGGCCAGAGAAGGCAAATTGGATCCGGTGATCGGGAGGGAGCAGGAGATTCGCCGGGTAATTCAGATTCTGAGCCGCCGTACAAAGAATAATCCCTGCCTGATCGGGGAACCCGGTGTTGGAAAGACGGCAGTCGTAGAGGGACTGGCGCAGATGATTGTCTCTGGCGATATTCCGGAAATCATCGCCCGTAAGCGGGTGCTGACCCTGGATCTTTCCGGCATGGTGGCTGGCTCTAAATATCGGGGAGAATTTGAAGAGCGGATCAAAAAAGTGCTGGCAGAGGTAAAGGAAGATGGAGAAGTCTTGTTGTTTCTAGATGAAATCCATACGATAATCGGAGCCGGCGGAGCGGAGGGGGCCATTGATGCTTCCAATATTTTAAAACCATCTCTGGCACGCGGTGAGATCCAACTGATTGGAGCGACGACGATTGACGAATATCGCAAATATATCGAAAAGGATGCAGCGCTGGAACGGCGTTTTCAGCCTGTGACTGTGGAAGAACCGGGAGAGGAGGAATCCATCAGTATTTTAAAAGGACTACGTCCGAGATATGAGGAGCATCATAAAGTAACGATTACGGATGAGGCGCTGGCAGCGGCAGTACGCCTTTCTGCCCGTTATATCAATGATCGCTTCCTGCCGGACAAGGCAATTGATCTGATTGACGAGGCTTCTTCCAAAGTACGTCTGACTACTTATGTGGAGCCGGCAGAGATCAAAGAACTGGAACAGGATATTGAGGCTTTGGAGCAGCAGAAGGAGGCCGCGATCAAGGCAGAAGCCTATGAAAAAGCGGGGGATATCAAACGAAAACAGGAAAAGAAGCGGGAGAAGATAGAAAAGGTCCGCTCGAAATGGCAGAGAGAAAAAAATTCCCGCAAATTGATTGTCGGAGAGAGTGAAGTGGCTGATGTGGTTTCTGGCTGGACGAAGATTCCTGTGCGCAAGCTGGAGGAGGAAGAGTCGGAGCGTCTGAAAAAACTGGAAGCGATTCTTCATGAGCGGGTGGTGGGCCAAGAGGAGGCTGTGAGAGCAGTATCCCGGGCGATCCGGCGGGGACGGGTCGGCTTGAAGGATCCGAAGCGCCCGATTGGTTCCTTCTTGTTTTTAGGTCCCACCGGCGTCGGTAAGACCGAACTGTGTAAAGCGCTGGCAGAAGCGATGTTCGGCACGGAGAATGCCCTGATAAGAGTAGATATGTCAGAATATATGGAAAAACATAGTGTCTCAAGGATCATTGGATCCCCGCCCGGATACGTAGGCTATGATGAAGGAGGACAGCTCAGTGAAAAGATACGGCGCAACCCGTATTCGGTAGTTTTGTTTGATGAGATTGAAAAAGCACATCCGGATGTGTTCAATATTCTTTTGCAGGTGTTGGACGACGGGCATATTACGGATTCTCAGGGCCGTAAGATTGATTTTAAGAATACCGTGTTAATTATGACATCCAATGCCGGGGCCGAAAGTATTATTTCGCCCAAACGTCTTGGTTTTACCTCCTCAGATAATGAGGAGGAGCGTTATAAGCTGATGAAGGATCGGGTGATGGGAGAGGTAAAACGCCTGTTTAAGCCGGAATTTCTCAATCGTATCGATGAAACCATGGTCTTCCATCCCCTGAATCAAGAGCACATGAAGGAGATTGTTTCCATCATGCTGCGCAATATTATCAAGCGGACAGCACGTCAGATGGAGTTGGAGCTGGTGATCGAAGAGGAGGCCAAAGCCTTTTTGGTGGAAAAAGGGTATGATGAGAAATATGGCGCGCGTCCGCTGCGCCGGGCGATTCAGAATCATCTGGAAGATAAGCTGGCAGAGGCAATTCTAGAAGGAGCGATCCATGGCAAAGAACAGGTTTTTGTCGGAGTGGAAAATGACGGCCTGAAATTTTTTACCAAAGAGCTGGTAAAAAACTAGCCTTTTTTGGTTGTTTGGGGTATACTCATAGTATGATCTTCGGATGTACGGCAAAAGCTTAGCCGTGCGTCCGGAGCGTAACATTTATTTATCACACATATTTACAGGAGGGCAAAGTTATGCCAGTCGTTGAATCTTTAATTCGTTCGGAAGCAGATGGAACCATCAGTTTCGGCAATTATCAATTAGCTGCCAAATCCAAGCTTCAGGATTTTGAGCATGATGGGGATTCCTATAAAATCAAGACCTATTATGAGATCACTAAGCTGGAACGTAACGGAATGTTTGTCTACGAATCGGTACCGGGAACCGCAGTAGAGCACTTTTCTGTCAGCAACGACGGGGTGGAATTTGTGGTGGAAGGGAACAAGGATGCACAGATTACGATCCAGCTGGAGGATGATACCGAATATGAGGTGTTTGTAGATGATGTGGCAGTAGGTGGCATGAAGACGAATATGAGCGGCAAACTGGTAGCCAGCGTAGAGCTGAATGAAGGGGTAGGAAGCCGGGTAAAGGTAGTGAAGCGGTAGGAGATACATATGGCAAAAGCAAAGACCACGGCATTTTTCTGCAAAGAGTGCGGCTTTGAGTCCGCTAAATGGGCCGGACAATGTCCGTCGTGCCGGGCATGGAACACAATGGTGGAAGAGCCGGTAGGCAAAAAAGAGCCGTCCCGGCGTATGGTGGCCGGCGAAAGAAGCCAGGCCGCTAAGCCGGTTACTTTGGCAGAGGTATCCATCGAAGAACAGGATCGGATATCTACCGGATACCGGGAGTTGGATCAGGTACTGGGGAGCGGCATTGTGGCCGGCTCCCTGGTTTTGGTCGGAGGGGATCCGGGAATCGGAAAATCCACTCTGCTGTTACAGGTGTGCCGGAACCTGGCAGCGGCCGGCCATAAGGTATTGTATATTTCCGGGGAAGAGTCCTTAAAACAGATCAAACTGCGGGCAAATCGGATTGGTAAAGTTACCGGTCAGCTGCTGTTTCTTTGTGAAACTAGTTTAGATGATATTGAAGAAGCGATACGGGAGGCCAAACCGGAGATTGTAATCATTGATTCGATTCAAACCATGTACCGGGATGATGTATCCTCAGCGCCGGGAAGTGTCAGCCAGGTACGGGAGTCCACCAATATCCTGTTGCAGATTGCCAAAGGAATGGGGATTTCAGTATTTATTGTAGGCCATGTGACGAAAGAAGGGGTAGTGGCCGGTCCCCGTGTTCTGGAGCATATGGTAGATACCGTATTGTATTTTGAAGGGGATCGCAATGCTTCTTACCGGATTTTGCGGGGAGTGAAGAACCGATTTGGCTCCACGAATGAGATTGGTGTCTTTGAAATGCAGGAACAGGGGCTCGTGGAGGTAGAGAATCCGTCAGAATATCTTTTGAGCGGACGTCCGGAGGAAGCCTCGGGGGCTGTGGTGGCATGTTCTCTGGAGGGAACCCGCCCTATTTTACTGGAAGTTCAGGCCCTGGTGTCTC
Organism: uncultured Lachnospiraceae bacterium; assembly: GCA_910588125.1. Lineage (GTDB taxonomy): Bacteria > Bacillota > Clostridia > Lachnospirales > Lachnospiraceae > Brotaphodocola. Next base: position 38,621 of record CAJUPI010000016.1, on the reverse strand, counting down.
AGACGAATTTTGGCATGGCCAGACGGACGGCAGCCGGAACGGATTATAATCGGGTGAATCTTTTGATGGCGGTACTGGAGAAACGATGCCATTATGAGATGTCCCGCTATGATGCTTATGTGAATATTGCCGGCGGTGTGAGAATGAACGAGCCTGCACTGGATTTGGCCATCGTCCTGGCCCTGGTGTCAAGCCTGAAGGATCGTCCGGTAAACCCTAAATGCATTATTTTCGGAGAGGTGGGTTTGTCCGGAGAGGTAAGAGCAGTTTCCATGGCTGAGCAACGGGTGCGGGAAGCAGTGAAGCTGGGATTTGAAAGTTGTATTTTGCCTCAGGTCAGCCTGGAAAAGATGAAGAGGGTAGAGGGGATTGTACTCCATGGAGTCCGCAATGTGCGGGAAGCCATCGGATTGATTTGATGGGGATAAGAACGCTGGATTCGTCGAAAAAAATCGTCAAAAAGAAAAAATGTTGACAAATAGTGAGAGGTATGATATGATTAAGAAGTTGTTGAGAGATATATTTAGGGGAATAGTTCAATGGTAGAGCGGCGGTCTCCAAAACCGTAGATGGGGGTTCGAGCCCCTCTTCCCCTGCTGAATGAGGACAGTGAAGATCTTTGTGGGAGAGATCTTCACTGTTTTTTTATAGAAGTCCTTAAATCCCTGAGTTTCGCTTCCCACTCCTTTTTCTATGGCTGCGTTTCGACAGATTCGCTTTTTTCTTGTAAAATGTGAATTTTTATGAAAGTTGTCACGTGTGTAGAATTTCATTTTTCTCGAACACTTGCCGGAGCAGCAGATATATAAGTGGAAATTTACATAAAAACAGGAAAAGGCAGACGGATAGAATTGGAAGAAATGTGCAGAAGGAGAACAGGTGGGGAGGCTTGCCAGAATTTGACTTTTTTAGATTAAAGTGGTATAAAGAGAACAGCACCAATTGTGGTGTTCACCAAGAAGGAGTTGGATATGATGAAAGAGAAAAAGATCAAGTTAGTAAGCATCGCAGACGCCAAGACGTTTGTGACAGCAGCCATGAAGTGCGATTTTGATGTTGATGTTTTCTACAACCGTGTAGTCATCGACGGGAAATCTATCCTCGGCGTACTGAGTATGGATCTGACCAAAACTCTTAATGTAAGACTGCATGGAGAAGACGAGGAATTCGAGACATATCTGGAGACGATTGCGCCGGTAGATGAGAAAATCGCATAAAGAAGTTTATAGAAAATAATGGCCAAAAAGCAGGCGGCACAAAAGGGATTGTGTCGGCCTGCTTTTTGTTATAATATAAATAGGAAAGAATTTGGGGGAATGTTATGGCGCAACAGGAGAAACAACAGATTAAAATATCAGTCCGTAATCTGGTAGAGTTTATTATGCAAAGCGGGGATATTGATAACCGGAGAAGCGGAGGCGCCGAGCGGGACGCTATGCAGGCCGGAAGCCGTATCCATCGTAAGCTCCAACGTCGGATGGGGGCGGATTATCAGGCAGAAGTAGCCTTAAAACATGTGGTGGAGCGAGAAAACTATTTGATTATAATCGAAGGCCGGGCAGACGGAATCCTTCGAAGCGGGGAAGGGACAACGATTGACGAGATCAAAGGAGTTTATCAGGATGTCAACCGCTTAGAAGAACCAATCAGCGTCCATCTGGCGCAAGTCCTTTGTTATGCCTATATTTATGCCAGTCAGAACAATTTGTCACAAATAGGGGTCCAACTCACTTATTGCAATATAGAATCAGAAGAGATACGAAGATTTCAGCAAAACAAGAGCCTGGCAGAATTAGCAGAATGGTTTGGAAATCTTATCCGGGAATATGAAAAATGGGCAGAGTACCAGTATCAGCATGGATTGCTCCGGGAGGAATATCTGCAACAGCTCTCTTTTCCTTATTCCTATCGGGAAGGGCAGAAGGAGTTAGCGATTTCAGTATATCGCGCATTGAAAAGAAAACAAAATTTGTTCATTCAGGCGCCTACCGGGATCGGGAAAACTCTTTCTACCGTATATCCGGCATTGAAAGTAATGGGAGAGGGGCAAGGGAGCAAGCTGTTTTATCTGACAGCTAAGACGATTACCCGCAACGTGGCAGAGGACTGCTTTGCTCTTCTTCGGGAGCATGGACTGTTCTTTCGTACTGTCACGATCACGGCGAAGGAGAAGTTATGCCCACGGGAAAAGGCGGACTGCAATCCAGAAGCCTGTAATCTGGCCAGAGGACATTATGATCGGGTAAACCTGGCAGTGTTTGATATCATCCATCAAGAGCTTGCCATTACCCGCGAGGTGATATTGCAATATGCGGATAAATATCAGGTTTGTCCCTTTGAGTTTTGCCTGGATATCAGCAACTGGGTGGACGGAGTGATCTGTGATTACAATTATGTATTTGATCCGAATGCCCGGTTACGGCGATATTTTTCGGAAGGAGCTTCGGGAGAGTATCTGTTTTTGATTGATGAGGCGCATAATCTGGTGCACCGCGCCCGTGAAATGTTCAGTGCCGTATTAGTAAAAGAAGATTTCCTGGTAATAAAAAAGGTCTTAAAAGGACATGCCAAAAAGGTGGAACGCCTGCTTGAGCGCTGTAACCGGAGGCTGTTGGAGATGAAGCGGGAATGTGAGGAATACCAGGTCCTGGATGAGGTGAATCTTTTAGTAAGTGATTTGATGGAGCTTTTTGGCGAAATGGAAAATATCATGGAAGATCCGGATGGTATCCGAAGGCTTCCGGATTGGGATATGGTGTTGGATTTTTATTTTCAAATACGTCATTTTCTGAATATGTATGAAAATCTGGACGATCATTATCGCATATATACAGAACTTGGGCAAAGTGAAAGCTTTTCTCTGCATTTATTTTGTATCGATCCCTCTCACTGTCTGGCCAATTGCCTGGAAAAGGGATGCGGAAGTGTGTTTTTTTCCGCCACCTTGCTTCCGGTATTGTATTATAAAAAGCTTCTCTCGGGCAAACTGGAGGACTATGCGGTTTATGCCAGGTCACCATTTCCCAAGGAGAATCGAATGCTGCTGATCGGCACGGATGTCAGCAGCCGTTATACCCGGAGAAACCGCGGAGAATACGGCAAAGTAGTGGATTATCTCTGTGCAGTTGCCAGAAGCCATAAGGGGAATTATATGGCATTTTTCCCCTCATACCGATATATGGAGGCAGTGGAGAGAGAATTGCAGCTGGTTTATGACGGTTCCTTTACCTGGCGGATGCAGGGAACGCGCATGAGCGAAGAGGAAAGAGAGGCATTTTTAGCGGATTTTGAGACGGGGCGGGAACGATCCTTTATCGGGCTTTGTGTGCTGGGTGGGATATTTTCGGAAGGGATCGACTTGAAGGCAAAGCGGCTGGAGGGCGTAATTATTGTGGGGACAGGTCTGCCAATGGTTTGTACCGAGCAAAAAATCCTGAAGGAATATTTTGACGGCCAAATGGAAAATGGATATGATTATGCTTATCAATATCCAGGGATGAATAAAGTTTTGCAGGCGGCCGGGCGGGTGATCCGGACGGGGGAGGACCGGGGAATCATCCTGCTTTTGGATGACCGTTTTTTACAGCCCAAAGTGCAGAAAATGTTCCCCCGGGAATGGTCGGAATATGTGCCTGTCACCCGCAATACGGTATTCGGATGGCTGAAAAAATTTTGGGATAAATGGGAATGAGAAAGTATTCCGGTTAAAGCATATCCATAAATTGTTTTGCCGCCTGGGACAGAGGCAGGTTTTCATTATAAGCAACCACCAGCTGGCGGGCAGGAATCGGTTCCTGTAAGTCCAGAACAAAAAGGTTAGAGAGATTGCCCGGCACACAATAATCGGGAACGAAAGCGATGCCTAATCCGATGCGGGCAAGATCAATCAGCAGATCATTGCTGCTGAGTTCAATCTCAGGAACCAGATCCAGCTGGTGACGCTGAAACAGGCTGTGCAGGAATTCGCTGGTAGTACTTTTGCGATCCAACATCAGGATCGGACAATCCTGAAGCTGGCTGAGATGGATTTTTTGGTTCTTTAAATGATGATATTCTTCATTTGCCACAAATACGTCATGAAATTCCCGGATAATCCGTACATTATGGGTATTGGAGAGGCCAGAATTCGGATAATTGGTAATACAGAAGTCCACCTGGCCGGATTCTAACAGCCTGGCACAGGCAATTGAGGTCTGGTTATTGACTTTGATATGAACCTTGGGATAGCGCCGATGAAATTCTTTCAAATAAGAAACCAGATAATAGCGGCAGATCGTATCGCTGGCTCCGATGCGGAGCTGGCCGCCGCCTAAGGTATTGGCCTCTAAAAGCTGGTTCTCTCCACGGCGAATCAGGTTCATGGCCGGTTCGATATGCTTGAGCAAAATCTCACCCTCAGGAGTCAGCTGCACGCGTTTGGTACTGCGGATAAATAAAGGCTGATTCAGTTTTTTTTCTAAAAGCTTGACAGACTGGCTGACGGCAGACTGGGAGATAAAAAGCTGTCGGGAGGCTTCGGAAAAGCTTAAGGTGTTGGCGACATGATAGAAGACTTTGTATAATTCATAATTGATATCCATAATTAGGGCTCCTTATAAACAGTAATTTTATTGTAGCACAGATAGCAGAGCGGGTAAAGAGAAAAGGTCGGTAAAGATTCTGTTGCTTGAAAATAAGCAGTCATTATGATACGATGAATTTGTATTTATTGGCGGCGCGTCCGCTGCCGGGCGCATGAAGGTTTACCTACAGTGCAAAGAGTGGCAGGGAGACTGCAACGTCATTCAGTTAATTTTCTCAGAAGATACGCCAAGGAAAAAGGAGCGGGAAGAGGCGGGAAATAGTTTGTTGCTTTTTCCGGTTTCGGGATCGAGAATTCCTAAAATCTCTGATTTTTGCGCAAAGCGAAACGAAAATCCCCAAACTCGCTACGCTCAGACAGAGTGGATTTTCGTTTTCACGCAAAACTCAGGGATTTAAGGACTTCTAAATCCCTGCAAAGTCAAAAGCAGCAGACTATTTCCCGCCTCTTCCCGCTCCTTTTTCCCTGGCTGAGTATTCTCAGAGCTAAACTTAATGACCTTGAGGGAGACTGCCTGTGAGGAAAACGTTACGGGGGAGGAAACGAAATGGAAAGTACAGAAAGCAGAAATAAAATAGGGGCAAGACGCCTGACAACACAGGAGGTCAAGCTGATTCTGCCAACCTATGAACAAATTGCAAAGCAGATTGAACAGTTTCGGGAGGAAAAGAGGGAAAACCGGCAGACAGAGAATCAAAAGACCAACAATATCGGTATTATTGGTGCCAGAGGAGCAGGAAAAACCTCTGTCTTGAAGACTATCCGCGCTGAATTGGAAGAAAAACAGAAAAAAGGAGAGCAGTCAGAAGCCGGCCAGGATATCATTTTGCCTATCATTGTTCCGGAAAATATGTCAGAATCCAGTACCCTGATGGCTACGATTCTGGGAATGCTGAAGGCTCCGGTCCGTGCACGTGCCGAGCAGATGAAAGGAAATCGCGCAAACGGCAAACATGGCGATTGTATCGGAGAAAGCAAGCTGGAAAAGGATTATAATGAGGTGGTAAAGCAGTATACCTTTATTCAAAAAGAATACCGGGATATTCTGATTCATGAATACACAACTGAAAATGATTATGTAAAAAGCTCGGCTAAGGTATTTAACTCGGACGCCGAATTTATTACGAAATTTAACCAGCTGATCGATACCTTGCTCAACGGAGGGGCAGAGCAAAAGAACGCGCTTTTGTTTCTTTTTATTGATGATATCGATCTCAGTACCCATCGCTGTGCAGATGTGGTGAGAACGCTGCTTTCCTATTTATCGAACCAGAATATTGTCACATTGCTTTCCGGAGATCTGACTACTTTTGAAGAGGCATTGACGCTGGATTTTTTGAGACAGGAAGATGTTCTTGACAAAGATATGATCGGTCAGTCTATGTTGATCGGCGGAAGCGGACTGACTTCGGAAACCAGAACTATTTTGGAGAGCAAAAAGCAGCTGGCCTATGAATATTTGAAAAAAATCCTGCCTCCTGTTTACCGTCACAATATTAAAGAATGGTCCCTGGATGAAAAGGGAAATTACTGTATTCTTGATACAGATGAGGAGAAGCCGGAAGGAAAAACATTGTCTTATTTGCTTCTTACTGCCTTAAGAGGGTGGATCGATCCGGCTTTTTTTCGTTATATCCGGCTGGAGCATGAGGGCGAGGACAGACAGACGGAAAAACAGGAGGGGATCCCCTATACGTATCATTTGTTTGACAATACTTCCCGCGGATTGAATAACATTTATAATCTGTTGCGGGAGATAGCAAAGAAACGGGAAAACGAGCCGGAGAAATCAAAAGAAGAGGCGAAAGAGCCGGCTTTGAGAGAAAAAAAGGGCCGTTTTCTGGAAGAGAAAAAACAGCTTTTGGATACCATTATTTCATCCAAACAGCTTTATAATAAGTACCGCGATCAAATACAGGGAGTCATGTTCCGCATCAATGAATTTGAAAAAGAAGGACAAGTCTTTTTTGATAATGCCCATGCCATTATTTATAGAAGAGAGCGGGCAGTGCCCAAGGAAGAGACGAAAGGTAAGACTTCCCGGCAGGACAGGATATCTTATAACATAAAGGATCCGGTGGAACGCTTCTCTTTGTTTATTTTTGTGGATTTTGCAGCAAGAATTTTTTATGAAGAAAAATATCAAAGGATAGTAAAGGATAATGAAGATTATCAGGTGCTGAAGAAAAAGGCCATGGAAGATCTCTTTTTCAATCCGGTTATCGCTGAAAAGGCGATGAGCTCCCTGGAATATTATGACTGGAAATTATATAAACCTGCGTTAAATATAAACAGGCAATTCCTGTTGAAAATGACAATGTATGATACGAATGCCGGCTTTTTGCTGAAAGGCGATTTAGCCTTTAATCTGGCATATTATAAGAATCTTCCTTTGGAGCGAATCCTGACATTGTACCAGAAACAGGACGATGCCGCCCAGGATTCAAATAACACAAAAAACAGAGAATTCCCTGTGGATTTGAAACAGATGCTTATCCTTTCTTTCTGGCAGACGGTATCCTCCATTGCCAGGCTCCATGAGAGAGAAGTGGCGGAACAAATCGCGGAGTATTATCCTGTTTTTTCCAGGGAATTTACTTATATAGAAAACCAGATATCGGGAATACCAGCGCAGAATATTGTGAGCCGCCTGTTTGATAAGGAGTGTAAAAAAGCTGTTCCGGATAACGAATATATGGATTATCAGCAGCAGCGGCGGATTTTGTTAAATACAATAGCAGAACAGCAGCCAAAAGCGGCGAGAGGAAAAGAGAAAGAAGAAGGCCCATGGAAAAAACTTCCTGAGGGAGGGCAAATTGCAATCCCGGATAAAAAGGACAAGGACGGACGTGACGGGAAAAGGAAAAAAATATTGCAGGAAATCGCAAAAAACAATCTCTGGCAGGAAGAAGTGGTGCAGGAAAATGTAGAAGCTTATTTAAGCCAGAGGCTTCAGACATATCTTAAAAGGATTTTCTCTGGCCTGACGGCAAAAGAGAGTATGGATTCACCGGAATGGATCATAAATATCAGCAATGCCCAAAAGACATGGCAGGAATTTGACACCTCTCCTGACGGAACCACTTACACAAATAAGGCCAAGGAAACCAAAAGAAATCTTTCCCAGATTATGGGAGGAAAAAAAGAAAGCAGAATTTCCTATGTGGTTTATGAGAAAATTATAGCGGAAGTGCAAAAACTGGCATGGAACCATCGGGTATGGTACGGCAGGGCGGAGGCTCAGGATTTGCTGAAATACCTTCAGGAAGCGTATGCCGAGCCGACAGAAAAAAAGCGTGACAGCGCGGGGGAGGATGGAGAATGGGAGAATTATCAAGAATATTTTGAGTCTATTTTCTATTTGTCTTACTATTATGATTGTAAGATGGCCAATGATTCCGCCAGCCAGATTAATCAGGAGGCGAAAGTCCTGAAAGAAATAACGGAGAGTTTGTCAATTGCCCACAGAAAGGCCGACAAACAGGTGTTAGATGCGTTGATTGACAAGCTGAATGAAGTACTAGATCCGGAGGACAGGATTGACAGCGATGAGTTTGAAGCACTGTTCGCCACAAGTTAAAAAACAGTAAAGGAGGAATCATGATTAACGATTCCATTAACCGCTTTCTGGGCGTGTTGTGTTATCCGTTTGCCTCTCTGGAATCCTTCTGGCGGGATCGCATTCAGGAATATTTGGCGGCCTGTCAGAAGCCGGAAAAGGATCGAAAGGAGATCAACGGGATACGGGAGAGTCTGCAAAATGAGCTGGTAGGATATATCCGGAAAAGCTATCCGCTGTATTCCTATGATGAAATTTATCTGTATCTGGAACGAAGCTATCTCTATGATATAGAGACGTATGAGGATGCCCTGGAGCTTTATCGCTGTATCATGGAGAGAATGGCTTCTACCCTGTTATCCCACAGAGACGGACGGATGGTTTTTAAATATTGGGAAAACAAGGATGATAAGGCACTGTTCGGCGGATTTGCCGGCAGCAATAAGGTGATTTTGTTCCACAGCCTGAATTGCCACATTCCCATGGATGTGATTGCGATCGTCTATATGATACGGAACCAGAGGGAGCCGGATATCCGGTGCCTGGATTATTTTTATGGCAATATTGAGGTGGCGGATCAGCAGCTTTCGCGGATTTTGGAAAAAGGAGTGGCGGAGAATCACCTTCATAAAGGGGTTTCCCGAACATTTTCCAGTATATGGGATTCGCTGATGGAGCCGTTGACCGTGGAAAAAGGGAAAGCGTTTTTAAAAAAGCAGTTTATCAGCGGGACCAGGGAACAAAACAAACAGATCCAATTCTATATTTTGGGATGCGGAGTTGTGCGGGGATGGATGATTCTTTCCCTGCAAAATGAGCTGCCTGCATATGAGAGGGAATGCCTGAAAACGGATGAGGAGCTGAGAGAAATCCGGGAGCTGGCGGAAGATTTCTGCCATGGTGAAAATTTTGAAAAACGCTACCGGAAATACTTTGCGGATCAACAGGAAGACGTAATGATTGATTATTTCGTAAAGCTCTGGGAAATCCTTGAACGGTTTTTGCCGGAGGGAGCCTTTTTGCAGCCGCTTTGTATGGGTGTTTTAGCAGGAGGGAAGGATCTCCATACCTTTGATGAGAATGTTTTTTTGTATTATGCATTGCAGGAAATGTTTACGAGTCCGGCGGAAAAAAGAAGAAAGTGCATTATGCAATATCTGCGTATCCGAAACTATCTTTTTTATGTCAGCGTGCAGCAGAAAACGGTCAAGGGCCTGGATTACTTTCAACAGATTTATCGGGCGAATTCCAAATTAAACCGTATCAATATCGAGAATTTTTGGGAAAGTGCAATTCGGGAGCAGCTGCAGAACCGGGATTTGCGCAAACTTGAATTTCGTTCCTCCATAAAGGGATCCTACAAAGCCTTTAAAAAGGATGTGATGCGATTCCTGGAAGCCTACAAAAAAATCCTGGAAGAGGATTATTGCTATTTTGACGGCGAACGCTATGTCCCGGCGCAACCGTTGCCGCAGGTCGGTCTGGTAATCCATTTTTTAAAACGGCCGGATGAAACGGTTCCTGAGAAATGCTTTCAGAACGGACGGGAAGACTGCTCCTATTTTCATTTTGGGAAATTACAGGAAGATTACGAGAATCAGATCGAGGCATTTGTCCGGCTTCGGTCAGAGAACCGCGAGATGAGCCGCTATCTGGTCGGAATCGATGCGGCAAGCCTGGAGAATTCCACGCCTACCTGGGTATTTACTTCCATTTATGAAAAGGCCAGGGACAGCAGGGTGGAGGCAGTAGGAAGAAATATGAGAACCGGAGGCTATACGCAAAGCCTTGGCTTCACCTTCCATGCGGGCGAGGATTTTCGCCATATTCTGTCTGGCCTCAGAAGGATTGACGAAGCGGTTGAGTACCTGAAATTTCATGCCGGGGACCGGATTGGCCATGGGATTGCACTGGGAATCTCCGCGCAGATATGGAAAAGCCAGAATCCGGTGGTCATCATTCCGCAGATTGAGGCATTGGAAAATTATCTCTGGGCGTATGATACCTTAAGCCGGCATTACAGTGATTTCCAGGCGGCGATTCTGGCCTATATGGAACAGAAGATATATGAACTGGCCGGGGATATTTATGGGGAGAATCATGGCGGGCTCACGATTGAAATGCTTATTTCCAGCTATCACCGAAATTTTGGGGGAGAGCGCGTAGCCAGTGAGGATGGAATAGAAGAAAAGCAGAAAACCGTGAAGGAGAATCTTTGCAAGAAAATCTGGGCCGGAGAGAGGATCCACTGGGATGCCGGACTTTTGACGGTTGCCAGGCATTGTAAGAATTTTATAAAGAAAATGGAGCAGCCCATCCACTATGCGATCACAGAGCAGGATTTGATGATTATTGAGGAGCTCCAGGCCATTTTAAAGAAAAAACTGGGGAGGAAGGGGATTGTAATCGAGGTAAACCCTTCTTCCAATACGGCGATTGCCGATTTGGATGTGACGGGGGCAAACCAATTTTATGAGATGAACCGTATGTATGATGAGCAGAACCTTATCGTATGTGTGAACTCCGATGACCCGGCTGTTTTTAATACGAACGTGTCGAATGAACTAGCTTATATTTATTATGGAATGCTGGAGAGGGATATCAGCAGAGAGGCGGCGCTTCGCTGGCTGGATCAGATTCGGAAAAACGGCATGGACAGTTCATTTATCCGCCGTCAGGAGTCGGATGAGGTGATATTGGAAAAACTTGCGGAATTGCTTGCAGACATGTGAAGAGAATCGCCGCAGAGAAATTCCTTGAAAAAATTGTCATTTTGGTGTAATATAAAAATCAGGAAGTAAAGGCGCTCCGGTCATTTTCGGGCGCCCTTTGTTTTATCGCAGTAAAGAAGAGGGGGATGGCTGCCAATGAGAGATATGGTAGAGCATATGGAGGGAATCAACCGGCTGATGGCCAGGTACGGTGTGAAGTTTGGAATTTACAAGAACCGGGAATTTCACGAACAACTGTTTCCGTTTGATCCGTTGCCGCGGGTGATTCCGGCAGAGGAATTTCATTATCTGGAGAAAGGGCTGGTTCAGCGGGTAGATGCCCTAAACTTCTTTTTGGTGGATATTTATGGAGAGAAGAAGATCGTAAAGGATGGTGTGATTCCTGAAGATTTTATCTTTTCCTCCAAGGGCTATCTGCCGCAGTGTGAAGGGATGGTGCCGCCGAAAGGGGTATACAGCCATATCTCCGGGATTGATCTGGTGCAGGCCAAGGAGGGGACCTGGTACATACTGGAAGATAACCTGCGGATTCCTTCCGGAGCTTCTTATCCGATGATCGCCAGAGAGCTGACAAGGCAGGCATCCCCCCGGACCTTTATGAGAAATCATGTGGTGGATAACCGGAATTATGCAGGGATGTTAAAAGAGGTTATGGATCATGTCAATACCGGTGGGATCAATGTGGTATTGACGCCAGGCCGTTATAATGCAGCGTTTTTTGAACATTCTTATCTGGCGGAGCGTTCCGGTGCGATTCTGGCGATGCCTCAGGATTTATATGTGGAGAATAACCGCCTGTATTACCGCCAATATCAGGGAAGGCAGCTGCAGGTGGGAACGGTGTACCGGCGTTTGTCCGATGAATATCTGGATCCGCTGTGCTTTGAACCGGAATCGCTGATCGGGGTGCCAGGAATTATGGATGTATACCGCAGCGGAAATGTGGCGTTAGTCAACGCGCCGGGCAATGGGGTGGCAGATGACAAGGGGATTTATTACTTTGTGCCTCATATGATAAAATATTATCTGGATCAAGAGGCAATCTTGAAAAATGCGCCTACCTATCTGGCCTTTTACGAATCGGATCGAAAGTGGATTTTGGAACATCTGGAAAGGCTGGTTGTGAAGGATGTATCGGAGGCCGGTGGGTATGGAGTGATATTCGGAAGAGATCTGACGAAAGAAAAGCTGGAGGATTTGAAACGGATTATTATGCAGGAGCCCAGGAGGTTCATTGCCCAGGAGGTCGTTGATTTTATTGATCTGGATATTGTAGAAGGAGATGGGGGCGTCCCGCGAAAGGCTGATCTGCGGGCATTTGTCCTGAGCGGCAAAACGACAAGGGTGTGGCCCAGCGGGCTGACGCGTTTTTCCAGAAATCCGGATTCGTTTGTAGTGAATTCATCGCAGGGGGGAGGATTTAAGGATACATGGGTATTATCTCAATAGAAAAAGCAGATCACCTGTTCTGGCTGGGCAGGTATACCGAGCGGGTGTTTACTACCCTGCGGACATTTTTTAAATATTTTGATCAGATGCTGGATATGGATGAGGAAGCCTATCGGATGTTCTGTGAAAAGCTGGCCATTCCGGTTATTTATGAGAATATGGATGATTTTATTGACAAATATCTGTTTTCCCTGGCAGATCCCAATTCTGTCTACAGCAATATGATGCGGGCATTTGACAATGCCGTGATTTTGCGGGACGAATTGAGCAGCGATACCTTGTCTTATATTCAGATGGCGCTGGATTGCCTGGAACAGGCAAAGCTTCATGGAAATGCACTGGCCTATGATCTTCAGCCGGTGAAGGATTATCTGTACGCGTTCTGGGGGTGCCTGGATGATAACGTGGAGGATGAGGAAGGCCGGAATATCATTAAGTGCGGAAAATATCTGGAGCGGCTGGATCTGTATATGAGACTGGATTTTCCATATTGTTATATCGAAAAAGAGTTTAATAAGTTTTTGAACCGCTTGCATAAAATCCGGATCGGTTATAATCGGAAAGAGGCAGATAAGCTTATGGAAGTGATGGGCCTGAAAGAAGGATGGAGTGTCAAAAAGCAGGATGCCCTCAATGCATTGTGGAATATTTTTTAGAGGTGATGCAAATTGAAAAGACTGCACTTCTGCTATGAGATGAGCCTGAAATTGGATCAGAGCGTAAGGGATCATCATTTTCTGATCCGTTGCCGTCCCATGGAAAACGGCCGTCAACGCCGGGAAGATATGGCAGTAACGATAGAACCGGCAGATTTCGTCAATGAAGTGATCGATGGCTTTGGAAATGAGGGTTATACTGGTTCCATCCGGGCCCCTCATGATAGTTTGTCAGTAAAGGCGGAAGGGATCGTGCGGATAGATCTTTCCGGCCATACAGAGCCATCTCATCCTATGTACCGGTTTCCGTCGGCCTTTACGATGCCGGATGAGCATATGGATAAGCTGTTGAAAGAGATTGCGGCGGAATTGGGATGGCCGGCGTGGGGCGTGGGTGTTTCCGGAATACAATTATGCGATATGTGGAAAGACAGCCCTCTTCCAAAGATCCAAAAGGATCTGGAATATATGATGAGCCGTCTGTATGGACGGTTTATTTATGTACCAGGGGCCACAACCGTGGCGACCACGGCGGCAGAAGCACTGGCACTTGGGCAAGGAGTATGCCAGGATTATGCCCATGCATTTATCAGCCTGTGCCGTCTGGCTGGAATCCCGACCCGGTATGCGGCGGGAATGATGCTGGGGGAAGGCGCCAGCCATGCCTGGGTCGAGGTATGGCTAAAGGATGGCTGGCTGGGGATGGATCCGACGAATAATCGTCTGGTGGATGAGACCTATATTAAGCTGACTCATGGACGGGATTTTGGAGACGGCACGATTGATCGGGGACGTTTTCTGGGATTTGCCGGCCAGAGTCAGGAAATCCGTGTAAAGGTGGAAGAAATCGTATGATAAAAGAGGTGGTTTCTGTCGGACTGGCAGTAGATGAGTGTCTGCGGGTCAAAAAAAATGTATTGCAGCCAAAGCATCTGGCCGGAGATGAGAAGAGAGTCTGTATTGTAACGGGAACGCATGGCGATGAGCTGGAGGGGCAGTATGTATGCTATGAGCTGAACCGGATTCTTCAGGAGCATAGCGATTGCCTGAAGGGGATTGTGGAGATCTATCCGGCCTTAAATCCTTTGGGGGTGGATTCTATTTCCCGGGGAATCCCGATGTTTGATCTGGATATGAACCGGATTTTTCCGGGAGATGAGAACGGCGCTGTGGCAGAACATGTGGCATCACGCATCATTGCCGATATTAAAGGAGCGGATTTGTGCGTGGATATTCATGCCAGCAATATTTTTTTACGGGAGATTCCCCAGGCGCGGATCAATGTAAATATGGCGGGAGAGCTGCTGCCGTTTGCCAGGCGACTGAATCTGGATTTTGTATGGATCCACGGGGCGGCGACTGTGCTGGAGTCTACATTGGCGCACAGCCTAAACAGTATCGGAGTACCGACGGTTGTGGTGGAGATGGGAGTGGGAATGCGGATCACCGAAGAATTTTGCCATCAGCTGACAGAAGGGATTCTCTGCGTGATGAAAGATATCGGAGTCTGGTGCGGTGAGACGACAGAGCCGAAGACTCCGATTATTTCCCAGGACGGAGAAGTGGGCTTTGTCAATGCCGAAGCCCCGGGGATTTTTGTGCCTTGTGTGAAGCATTGGCGAAATGTACAGCAAGGACAGATGATTGGCAAGATCCTCAATTCTCTGGATGGCAAAGTGGAGCAGGAGGTCCGTGCGCCGATCCATGGTATGCTGTTTACTTTGCGGGAATATCCGGTAGTTTCCTGTGGCTCTTTGATTGCCCGGGTACTGGGAGGTGATTTTGCATGAAGAAGGAATGCTTATATAGTCTGAAAAAGCAGTATCGGGATGATCTCAATATCTACGGATACCGGTTTGGCAGAGGAGAGAAGGCCGCCTGTATTGTGGGCAGTATCCGGGGCAACGAGGTACAGCAGCTTTATATCTGTTCTCAGCTGGTAAAATCATTAAAACGCCTGGAGGAAAACGGGGCGATTGCCGGAGAGAAGGAAATCCTGGTGATTCCTTCGGTCAATCACAGTTCCATGAACATCAGCAAACGTTTTTGGGCCACGGATAACACGGATATCAACCGGATGTTTCCCGGATATCATGCCGGAGAGACCACCCAGAGGATTGCTGCCGGGCTGTTTGAGGCGATTCAGGGCTATCATTATGGAATTCAATTCCCCAGTTTTTATCTTCCGGGAGATTTTGTGCCTCATGTGCGGATGATGGAAACCGGATTTCAAAGCCACAATCTGGCAGATCATTTTGGAATGCCATATGTGGTGATCCGTCAGCCGAAGCCTATCGATACCACCACTTTAAACTATAACTGGCAGATTTGGAATACAAACGCTTTTTCCCTGTATACCAGTGCCACGGATCGCATTGATG
Organism: uncultured Lachnospiraceae bacterium; assembly: GCA_910588125.1. GTDB lineage: Bacteria > Bacillota > Clostridia > Lachnospirales > Lachnospiraceae > Brotaphodocola. The sequence continues at coordinate 23,262 of CAJUPI010000016.1, read as the reverse complement.
AAGACTCGGCTAGGCAGGCAGTCGCCTCTGTCCTGCATTTTTTGACTCGTATGGGGATACTGCGTTATACCAGCCACAGCGGCTATCTGGCCAGTGTGATTCGGGAAGAAGAGCTGTTTAATATGAGAACCGAACATGCCGGAATCTATCAGCGGTATGTAAGGCCGGGACAAGAGATTCACCGCGGACAGATTCTGGCTTCGGTGATTGATCCCCTGGAAGGAGAAGCGTTGGGGCGGATCTTATCGCCGACAGACGGGATAATATTCTTTGCTCATAGTGCACCTCTGGTGATGGAGGGAACCATTATATTTAAAATTATAGAAAGACTGCATGAATAGTCTTGCTTTGTATATATTGAATAAAAATAATACAATGCAAGAGAAAAAGTTGGACAAATATTAGAAATCAAAATAGGGGATTCACAGAACTGGCAGGATGTGCTATAATACCACTTGTGATTGACATGGGGGTATAGCTCAGTTGGGAGAGCGCTTGAATGGCATTCAAGAGGTCATGGGTTCGAATCCCACTATCTCCATTATATGGAAGCATGACAGGGAATACCGCACTTGGAGTGCGGTATTCTTATTTCACTAACGTTTTATCATTGCCGGCAGAGCCGTAATCGTAAGAAATACTATTTTCTTTATTTTTCTAACTTTATAATACCTGCTTACCTTCCTGATACGGCAGGATTCCAAAAAGCAAAACCATAATTTATCTAAATAAATCTAATTACGGGAAAGGATCATATTATGCAAAAAATTACCAGCTTTACTATCAATCATTTAAAGCTCCTTCCGGGAATTTACGTATCAAGAAAGGACAAGGCCGGGGATACGGTTGTGACTACCTTTGATATCCGCATGACGCGCCCGAACTATGAGCCAGTTATGAATACGGCGGAGGTGCACACCATTGAACATCTGGGGGCCACTTATCTGCGAAACCGGGAAGATTTTTCGGAACAGGTGTTGTATTTTGGTCCGATGGGTTGCCGGACCGGTTTTTATTTGTTGCTGGCCGGAGATTATGAGTCGAGCGATATCCTGCCTCTTATGACGGATATGTTTACTTTTATCCGGGATTTTGAGGGTGAGGTGCCAGGTGCGGCGGCCAGGGACTGTGGCAATTATCTCGATATGAATTTACCGATGGCCAGATATCTGGCCGGCCATTTTTTGGAGGAGACTTTAGCGGACATCCAGGAATGCCGGATGATTTATCCGGAAGATTGAGGGAGAGAAACTTATCATGCATGATGATGTCTATCAAATATATCTGGAAGAGGTAAAACGGATTCCTGCCTGTACTCCCAAAGAAGAAAAAGAGCTTCCCGGCCTGGCTCAGGCCGGGGATCCCAAAGCGAGGCAGCGGCTGTTAGAAGGCATGCTTCATTATGTTGTGGAATTGGCGGGAAAGTACAAAAACCGTGGATTGACAATGGGCGATCTGGTGCAGGAAGCAAATATGGCTATGCTTTTGGCCCTGGAAAGCTATGAGGATGGAGATTTCCGGGAGCAGGTGAAAGAGCGGTCGGCGGAGCGGATTCAAATGGCCATCCGGATGCAGAATCAGGAAAAGCAGGCGGAGGAAGAGATTGCAGCAAGAGTGAATGTGCTGAAAGATATTTCCCAGATGATGGCGGAGGAGCTCGGCCGGGAGGCCACAGTGGAAGAGCTGGCGCAAAAGATGAAAATGACGGTCGATGAGATCAAAGAGACGATGAAGGTAACCCTGGATGCCATGAGCGTCAGCTATAACAGCTTAGGGTAGGATCAATTAACGGCGGGGAGGGATATAAGATGAAATTTTTATATAAATTTGGTTTTATCGGAGCCGGGAACATGGGTTTTGCCATTATGAAAGGGCTGCTAAAGAACTATTCTCCGGAGCAGATTACCTTTTATGAGAAGGATGCCCGGCGGGCGGAGGATGTGGCGGCGTGTACCGGAACCGTGATGGCAGAGAACGGCCTTAGCTGCGCTTCCTCCTCGCAATATGTCATTTTAGCGGTGAAGCCCCAGCAGCTTGGGAAAGCAGTCCCTGAAATCCGGGAAGGAATTTCCGGCGAACAGATTCTGATCTCTATCGCCCCGGGTATTTCCATTGCAGAGCTGAAGGAATGGTTCGGCCAGGATTGCCGGGTGGTGCGTGCCATGCCGAATACGCCGGCGCTGGTAGGAGAGGGAATGACCGGAGTATGTTATAACGATGCTCTGTTCTCGGAGGAGGAACAGGAGACAATCCGGAATTTTTTTATATCCTTCGGCAAAATGGTGGTAGTGGAAGAAAAACTGATAGATGCCGTGGTGTGTGTCAGCGGCAGTTCGCCAGCCTATGTCTATCTGTTTATGGAGGCATTGGCGGACAGCGGAGTGCGATATGGCCTGCCGCGGAATATCGCTTATGAGATGGCGGCCCAGGCGGTTTTGGGAAGCGCCCGGATGCTTTTAGAGACCGGCGAGCATCCGGGGCGGCTAAAGGATCAGGTCTGTTCACCAGCGGGAACTACGATTGAGGCAGTGGCTGCACTGGAAGAACATGGCTTTCGCAGTTCTGTTTTGAAGGCTTGTGACGCCTGCTATCAAAAATGCAAAAATTTAAAGGAGAAATGACGATTATGGAGAAAAATCATGTAGAACCAGTGGTCCGTCTGGATCGGAAGCTGAAATACACCGGAACGATTTTAAAGATATATGAGGATACCGTGATTGCCAACGGCCATGAAGCCCATTGGGATTTCATCCATCACGACGGGGCGGCGGCCGTGGTAGCGGTCACGGATGAGGGAAAGCTTCTTATGGTACGGCAGTTTCGCAATGCACTGAATCGGGAAACATTGGAAATCCCGGCCGGAAAACTGGATGATCCGAATGAACCGAAGATCGAGTGTGCATACCGGGAGCTGGAAGAGGAGACGGGCTATCGGTGCGAAAATCTGGAATATCTGATGAGCATGAATACGACGGTAGCCTTTTGCGATGAGGCAATTGATATTTTTCTGGCCCGCAACCTGATTCCTTCTCATCAGCATCTGGATGAGGATGAAATCATTTATGTAGAAGAGTGGGCGTTGGAAGATTTGGAGGAATTGATCTATTCCGGGAAAATGACGGATGCCAAAACCGTGGCGGCAATTTTGGCCTATGCCCGGAAATATAGAAATGCCTGACACAAAGTCATAAGGATCCTGTTTTTTGCGTAAACTGAAAGAAAACGGTGATCGGACATGAGAAGAAGAAGCCAGGGGATATATCTGTTGTTCTGGGTTGGCCTGGGGATGCTGTTGGCAACCGTCACAGGAAATCGCCTTTTTGCCTCAGGGCTGGTTGATTATCGGATCTTGTATCAATATTTGCAGCAGGGATGGCAAAATATGTTGGCAAAGGACTGGAAGTGCTTGCTTCGAATCCTTCTGGTACGTTCCTTGCAGACCGCAGCCGTAGAGTTTTTGTGCCGGAATCGCCTGCACAGGCTTTTAGTCCCTCTGCTGCTGGTCTGGGCCGGCTGCAGTGCTGGCTTTTCCCTGGTATTGATGACCTGGTACCGGGGAGGATTTGGCTTGATTGTTTTTTTAGCTTCGAATTTTCCTCATCAGCTTTTTTATGGCACGGCCTGGGGGATCCTTATTTTTAAATGTCTGTCTGGCTATGAAGTACGGCGCCGGCGCTTTTGGGGAGCAGTGGCAGCGCTTTTGCTATTTGGCATCCTGATGGAGGTTCATGTCAATGCAAGGCTTCTTTCTATGCTTTTTTAGGCCAAAAGTGGGGGCGTAGCAGAAAAACAATGGTTGATTTTTATTAAAAATGGGATATAATGTAAAAATATGGTTGCATAAAAAGGGGGAATAAGAGCAATGCAGACGGCCATCGAGGAGTATATTCATTATCTGGAAAATATTAAAAAGGCATCTAGGAATACGGTGCTTTCTTATCGACGAGATCTTCTGCAGCTTGCTGCTTATCTGGAAGGCCAGGGAATCACAGAACCGGCAAAGGTAACCCGGACGAGCCTGAATTCTTATGTGCTGTATCTGGAGGGAAAAGGAAAGGCGGCTACCAGTATTTCCCGGATGATGGCATCCATGAAGGCTTTTTTTCATTATGAAGTCAGTGAGAGGAAGCTTCGGCGGGATCCGTCCGAGACATTGAGGCCCCCGAGGATTGAAAAGAAACCACCAATGATACTGACAGTAGAGGAAGTGGAGCGTTTTCTGCACCAGCCGGCAGGCAATACGCCAAAAGAGCTCCGTGATAAAGCGATGCTAAAGCTTTTGTACGCCACCGGGATCCGGGTGTCGGAACTTGTAAGCCTTCAGGTTTCTGATGTCAATTTGCAGGTGGGATTTATCATCTGCCGGGACAGCCAAAAGGAGCGGGTGATTCCTTTTGACAGAACGACGAACCATTCCCTGCGCGAATATCTGAATCAGGCCAGAGACTCTCTTTTGCGGGGCAAAGAATCTCCCTGGCTGTTCACAAACTGCAACGGAAAACCGATGTCCCGACAAGGCTTTTGGAAACTTGTCAAGAATTATGGGGAAAAGGCGGAAATTCAGACAGACATCACTCCCCATTCTCTGCGCCATTCATTTGCCGTACATCGGATACGGGGAGGAGCGGATCTTCAGGAAGTCAGGGCAATGCTGGGACATGCGGATTTGACGACGACACAAATGTATATCAGTTATATGCAGAATGATGCGGTTTGAAGGATAGATCACCGCATTGGATGCTGGCAAAAGGAAAGGAATCCCGGATTATATGGGAAAATCATTATATATTGCCGAGAAGCCAAGCGTGGCTCAGCAGTTTGCCTCGGCGCTGAAGCTTTCCGGCAGACGGGGGGAAGGCTACATAGAGGCGGATTCGGCGATTGTGACCTGGTGTGTGGGACATCTGATCACTATGAGCTATCCGGAGGCATACGATCCGAAATATAGACGATGGAGCCTGCAAACCCTGCCGTTTTTGCCAAAGGAATTTAAATATCAGGTGATTAAAGAGGTTTCCGGGCAATTCAAAATCGTTCAGGCATTGCTCAACCGGCCGGACGTGGATATTATTTATATTTGTACGGACTCAGGACGGGAGGGAGAATATATCTACCGCCTGGTAGATCAAATGTCTGAGGTAACAGGAAAGACGCGAAAGCGTGTCTGGATCGATTCACAGACAGAAGAAGAAATTTTGCGGGGGATCCAAAATGCCAAAGACTGGTCTGATTATGATAATCTGGCTGCTTCGGCCTATCTGCGCGCGAAAGAAGATTATCTGATGGGAATCAATTTTTCCCGGCTTTTAACCCTCAAATATGGACCGTCGATCTCCCGCTACATGAAGACGGAGCGAACGGTGTTGTCTGTCGGGCGGGTGATGACGTGTGTGCTGGGGATGGTTGTCCGGCGGGAAAGGGAAATCCGTGATTTTGTCAAGACACCGTTTTATCGGGTGATTGGCGACTTTGAAGCAGAGGGCATGCATTTTGACAGTGAGTGGAGAAGCGCGGAGGGATCCCGTTATTTCCAGTCTCCGGTTTTATATAAGGAGAATGGTTTTCGCGAGCGAAAAACAGCAGAAGAGCTGATAGCTGCATTGCAGAAAAACTCTCCGTTAAGAGGCACTCTGATAAAGATAGAAAAGAAAAAAGAAACCAAGAATCCGCCGCTTCTCTATAACCTGGCCGAACTGCAGAATGATTGCTCCAAATTTTTCAAGATCAGCCCGGATGAGACGTTACGGATTGTGCAGGAGTTATATGAGAAAAAATTAGTCACTTATCCCCGGACGGATGCCCGGGTATTGTCTACCGCCGTGGCTAAAGAAATTCATAAAAATATCGGCGGACTAAAGAATTTTACGCCGTTGCAGACGTATGCGGCAGAAGTTTTATCGCAGGGAACTTATAAAAATATCGGAAAGACCCGTTATGTCAATGATAAACAGATTACCGATCATTATGCGATCATCCCTACGGGCCAGGGTTTTGGCGCACTTAAAAGTCTGCCCTTGATGGCTCTTAAAATTTATGAGAAAATTGCCAGGCGTTTTCTGAGTGTTTTTTATCCTGCTGCCATCTACCAGAAATATTCGCTGGAGTTAGTGGCCGATCGGGAACATTTCTTTTCCAATTTCCGGATCCTTAAGGAGGCGGGATATCTGAAAGTGATCGGTGAGGAACGCACATCAAAACAGGCGGCCGGTTCTCCCCGGAAGGGCGGAGAAAAAAAGGATCTCCCTCAAAAAGAAGATTCTGAAAAAGATGATTCTGAGGTGAACCGAAAGAATCAGGAAAATCCTGCTTTTATTGCTATGTTGGACAGACTGAAAAAGGGGATGGCGTTGTCACTTGATGGATTGTCAATAAAGGAAGGAGAAACCTCTCCGCCAAAACGGTATTCCTCTGGTTCGATGATTCTTGCTATGGAAAACGCCGGACAATTGATTGAGGATGAGGAGCTTCGCGCCCAGATCAAGGGCAGTGGTATCGGTACTAGTGCCACCCGGGCCGAGATCCTGAAAAAGCTGGTCAATATCAGGTATCTGGCATTGAACGGAAAGACCCAGATTATCACGCCCACTCTTTTAGGAGAGTTGATATTTGAAGTGGTAAATGCTTCGATCCGTCAACTGCTAAATCCGGAGCTGACAGCCAGCTGGGAAAAAGGTCTGACCTATGTGGCGGAAGGGACGATCACTCCGGAGGAATACATGCAGAAACTGGAGAATTTTGTGGCGGGACGTACTTATCATGTGTTGAAGCTGAATAATCAGCATCAGCTTCGGGAATATTTTGAGCAGGCAGGAAAAAATCATCAAAAGCAATCGCTTTCTCAGAAGGAAAAAGAAAAGGAGGCAGGATTATGAAAAAGAAAGAAATGAGGATTTCAGAGCTTTATAGTCTGGATCATACGATGGCCAAAGACCTGATGGCGGAGTATGAATATCCCTGGGAAGTTCTCCCCCATATCGGAGATTTTGTCCGCAAACTGGGAGCTTCTCTGCCAAAGAGTGAATATGACAACCCGATGGAAGGGATCTGGATTCATAAAACAGCCCGGGTAGCGCCTACAGCAGGAATTATCGGCCCGGTGATCATCGGCCCGGCGGCAGAGGTCCGGCATTGCGCCTATATCCGCGGCAAGGTGATCGTGGGGGCGAATGCGGTGGTAGGCAATTCCACAGAGCTGAAGAATGTGATTTTGTTTGATAATGTGCAGGTCCCTCATTATAATTATGTGGGCGATTCGATTTTGGGGTATAAGGCGCATATGGGAGCCGGTTCTATTACCTCGAATGTCAAGTCGGATAAGCAGCTGGTTAAGGTTCACGGTGAGGACGGCGATATTGAGACGGGAATGAAAAAGTTTGGCGCTATGATTGGCGACGAAGTGGAGGTTGGTTGCGGTTCAGTATTGAATCCAGGGACCGTAATCGGCAAAAATACGAATATTTATCCATTATCCAGTGTGCGGAAATGCGTGGATGCTCATACCATCTATAAAAATCAGGGTGAGATTGTCCCAAAGCATGAATCCTGATAGTCCAGAAAATTATAAAAGAGGGTGTTGCGGTTAATTTTGTCAAAAGGTACGCCATGGAAAAAGCAGCAGGCAGCGGCGGGAAATGGTCTGCTGCTTTTTCCAGTTTCGGGCTTAAGAATTCCTAAAATCTCTGATTTTTGCGAAAAGCGAAACGAAAATCCCCAAACTCGCTTCGCTCAGACAGAGTGGATTTTCGTTCCCACGCAAAATTCAGAGATTTAAGGACTTCTAAATCCCTGCAAAGTCAAAAGCAGCAGACCATTTTCCGCCGCTGCCTGCTGCTTTTTCCATGGCTGAGTATTCTCAGAGCTGAATTTAATGACATTAGTCGCAAAATAAACCGCCCGTTATTTTGCAGCGCCTCCTCTTTTCTTTAACGGGTGCCGAAGATCCGATCTCCGGCGTCGCCGAGGCCAGGGCATATATAGGCATTTTCATTGAGACAGCGATCGAGATGCCCGATATAAAGCTGAATGTCAGGGTGGGCCTTTTGCAGACGTTTTACACCCTCCGGAGCGGCAATAATAGACATAAATTTGATGTGGCGCCCACCGTGCTGTTTGATAAAGTCCACGGCGGCCACAGCGGAGCCTCCGGTAGCAAGCATCGGATCCGTGACAACAATCGTTCTCAGCTCTATCGGAGTAGGAAGCTTGCAGTAATATTCATGGGGTTCATGTGTCTCCTCATCCCGGTACAGCCCGATATGGCCGACTTTGGCGCTGGGAACCAAAGCCAGAATTCCATTGACCATCCCCAGACCGGCTCTGAGAATGGGAACCACTGCCAGCTTTTTGCCGGAAATCATGGGCGTCATGCAGGTCTCGATCGGCGTGTCAACTTCCACATCTTCGGTGGGAAGATCGCGGAGAGCCTCGTAACCCATCAGCATGGCGATCTCTTCGATCAGGGCACGAAACTCATTGGTGCCGGTGCGTTTGTCGCGGAGAATGGAGATCTTATGTTGGATAAGAGGATGGTTGATGATGGTTACATTGTCCATAGATGTTATCCTTTCTTGTGTGATTGGGCAGCTGTTGTCGCAGCTGCTTTTGCGGTTGTGTCATTCCCTGCTTGTATTATACATATCACAAGAGAGATTGTCACCTGTTTTTTGTCTTATTTGGAATCGGGTGCAAACATGACAATCGCATAATCACCGAGAGCATGTGGAACAGGGATGGAAAAATAAATGACTCCCTGATTTTCATAGCTGAAGGATTCTGGAAAATCACCTGCAAGCGGGAAATCGGCATTGGTAAACATCTGGGTGTAGGCTTCCAGGCTGGTCTCGTTTTTGACGTTCATAAGCTGAGCCTTCTGGGATTCACTGGCCTGATAAAAGGTGCAGTCTCCGGAGAGCACATAACCGGCCATCGTGTAAGGATCAGCAAAATGATCAAAGCCGATATCGGATACATTGGCCACATCCACGGTATTGCTGTACATGACGTTGGTGGGATAGGCGGCCCCTTTGGCAGTATAAGAGCCGGTATAGACGGCTGTAATGCGGTTGCGGTCAGCAGAGAGCACCTGACAGGATATGGATAAGGAGTCCTCCGCCTCTTCGATATCCCAGGCATCCAGCACGGACAGCGCGTTCTTTTTCAGCAGAGCGTCAAGGGCGGCGGTTTTTTCGGCATCCGGCAAGTTGACTACACTGGGGTAGGCAATGGAGACTTTGCCGGAAGAATAGGTGTTAATCTTAGTGGAAATATTTTTGCTGCCAGAGGAAGGCTCCGGTTCGGCCGCCGTAGTCCCGACAGGATCGGTAGCGGCAACCGTAGTTTCCACCGGCGCCTTTGTGGTAGCAGCCATGGTTTCCGCCTCGGTAGTGTGGGTACTGCTTAAGTCAATTTTTTCCGGAGATTTTTTGCAGCCGGTAATTAGCAGGGCGGATGCCAAAGTGACAGCGCCGAGTATAGTGATTTTATGACATAGAGCATAGTTGAATTTTATCATCGGTATTTCCTCCTTGCTTTCGTATATAGATAGGGAAAATATTGCCGGGCCGGATTTGGTTAAAAGAAAAGCCCTGAAATCTCTGATTACCGAAGAGATTCAGGACTTTGCCCCTGCCAAGGATGCCGGCAGCCGGACTCGAACCGGCACGAGGTTGCCCCCGTCAGATTTTGAGTCTGATGCGTCTGCCATTCCGCCACGCCGGCTTGCTTTCGCAACGAAGATATTGTATCACAAGCGGAAGCTTTTGGCAAGTGATTTTTTACAAAAGTTGTCAGAAAAGTGGCCAGAATAATTAAAACAGCTCGCGGAAGCGTTCCATCGCCTCGATGGTGTTTTCGTGGCTTCCGAAAGCAGTCAGGCGGAAATAATTACGGCCGTTTTCGCCAAAGCCAGCGCCCGGGGTGCCGACAATCTGGGCATGGTTCAGCAGATAGTCAAAGAATTCCCAGGACTCCATATTCTGCGGGCATTCAAACCAAATATACGGAGAGTGGATGCCGCCAAAAAAGCGGATATTTTTATCCGTAAGAGTATCGGCGATCCGGCGGGCATTTTGCTGATAATAGTGGATATTTTCCTGACATTGCCGGATGCCCTCAGGAGAGAACACGGCCTCCGCCCCTTTTTGGACAATATAAGAGGTGCCGTTGAATTTGGTGGATTGACGGCGGTTCCACATGGCATGAAGTGACATCTCCCTTCCGTCGGCGCCAAGAAACACTAATTCTCTGGGGACAACCGTGTATCCGCAGCGAGTACCCGTAAAGCCGGCTGTCTTGGAAAGAGAACAAAATTCGATGGCGCAGCGCTTCGCGCCTTCGATGGCATAGATACTCCGCGGAAGCTCTGGATCACAGATAAAAGCCTCATAAGCAGAATCAAACAGGATCACAGCCTGATTCTCCAAAGCGTAGTCCACCCATTCTTTGAGTTGGTCACGATTATAGACAGCGCCGGTAGGATTATTGGGGGAACAAAGGTAAATAATATCGGCATGGATTTTTTTGTCCGGCATTGGCAGAAATTGATTGCCGGCATTGCCGGATAAATAAGTGATGGTTTTGCCGCCCATCAGATTGGAGTCCACATAAACCGGATAGACCGGATCCGGAATCAGGATGGTATTATCAGCGGCAAAAAGCTCGGAAATATTGCCGGTGTCGCTTTTGGCGCCGTCGGAGATAAAAATGTCGGCGGCATCTACCGAAACTCCGTTGCGGGCATAATAAGAGGAGATAGCATTGCGAAGAAACTCATAACCTTGTTCTGGGCCATATCCTTTGAAGGTATCAGAAGAGGCCATGGCGTCAACGCCTTCATGAAGCCCCTGTATGGCCAGATTTCCTAAAGGAAGAGTCACGTCGCCGATGCCCAGCCGGATCACCTTTTTCCCCGGATGATTTCTGGTATAAGCAGCTACCCGATGGGCAATTTCAGAAAACAGATAACTTTCTTTCAGATTTTGATAATTCTCATTTATTTTTGGCATGGAGGATTCCTTTCCGGCCGGACAATGTTTGGCCGGCCTTTTTCAAAAAATGATTTTAGCAAAGAATAGAGAGTGCGTCAAGAAAATTGATATCCGGAACACCTTGAATCAGAAAGAAGTTCTGTGTATAATGAAGGACAGAATGAAGCGAGCCGGAAGTGAGGTGAGGAAGGTGCTGACCTGCCAGGAAGCAGAGAAAATGGTGATGCCTTATATTGATGAAATGCTGGGAGAAGAAGAGCTGGACGAGTTTTTGGAGCACATTGAAGGATGTGAAGCCTGCCGGGAGGAGTTAGAGATCTATTATACCGTTTCTGTGGGACTCAGGCAGTTAGATGCCGGGACCGGGGTTTTTGATATTGCCGGGGCATTGGAGGAAAGCATGGACCTGGCCTGGCTGAAGGTTCGGGCAGCGAGACTCAGGCGGGTGATTTGTTATGCGGTAGGTACACTATGTACGGCCGGAGTATTGACAACGCTGATATTGCAGCTGCGGATCTGGCTTGAGGCAGGATTTGCAGGATAAGGAGAAGAGGATGGAAAAGCTGGTATTAATTGACGGGCATAGTATTTTAAACCGGGCTTTTTATGGAGTGCCGGAGCTGACAAGTTCGGAAGGATTTCATACGAATGCCGTGTACGGATTTCTCAATATTATGTTTCGGATTCTGGAGGAAGAGAAAGCCGATCATCTGGCGGTGGCTTTTGATTTGCATGAGCCTACCTTTCGCCATAAAATGTATGCGGAATATAAAGGCACCAGAAAACCGATGCCGGAAGAATTGCGGGAACAGGTTCCCTTAATGAAAGAGGTTTTATCGGCGATGGAGATTCCTGTTTTGACGCTGGCCGGATATGAGGCGGATGATATTTTGGGAACTCTCTCAAAACGGATGGCAGGGGATGGGATAGCGGTATCAATCGTGTCAGGAGACCGCGATCTGCTGCAACTGGCAGATACGCACATCAAGATCCGGATTCCCAAAACCAACCGCAACGGCACGGAGGTAAAGGACTATTATCCGGAAGACGTGAAACGGGAATATCAGGTAACGCCGCAGGAATTTATCGATGTGAAGGCATTGATGGGAGATGCTTCAGACAACATTCCGGGCGTCCCTTCCATCGGAGAGAAGACGGCTACCAATCTGATAGTAACGTATGGAAATATCGAGAATGCTTATGCCCATCTTGATGAGATAAAGCCGCCCCGGGCAAAGAAAGCTTTGACGGAGCATTATGATATGGCAGTGATGAGCAAAGAACTGGCTACTATCTGTTTGGATTGCCCGATTGAGTTTTCCTATGAGGATGCCAAGATCGAAAATTTGTATACCCCGGGAGCCTATCAATATATGAAACGGTTGGGCTTTCAATCCATTTTATCCCGGTTTGACGCCCGGCAGATGAATACCTGTCCGGTGGAAGAGCATTTCTGGCTGGTGGAGGAGTATGCTGGGGTAGAACAGCTCTTTGAAAAGGCAGGTAAGACGGACCGTGTGGGTTTTCAGTTGATTCCCGGCCTTTGCGGGATAGAAGGACTGGGGATTTGCTTCGGAGAGGAAGAGTGTTATGCTGTGCCGGTTTCCGGTTTTGTGACAGAGGCTTATCTTTGCCAAAAGCTGGAGGAGCTTTTGCAGGGCTTTCAGAAAAAAAATCAGCAAAACGGGGAGGCAGGCAAGGCGGACAGTCTTCCCGATCAGATAGCGGTTGTACTGGATCTGAAAACGCAGCTGAAATATTTACCGCTGGATTATGGCTGTCCGGTGATGGATGCCGGGGTTGCCGGATATCTGCTGAATCCGCTGAAGGATACGTATGATTATGATGATTTGGCCAGGGATTATCTGGATTTGGCAGTACCGTCAAAAACGGAATTACTGGGAAAGGAAAAGCTGGGCACAGCGCTGATCCGTGGAGAAGAAAACGCGGTTTCCTGCGCCTGCTATCTGGGATATATTGCCTGGAAGTCGATGCCAGTACTGGAGAAGAAGCTGACCGAACAGGGGATGATCCGTTTGTTCCGGGACATGGAAATGCCCTTGATTTATAGCTTGTATCACATGGAGACTGCCGGTATACGGGTAGATAAGGAGCAGCTGAAGGCTTATGGGGAACAGCTGAAGGTTAAGATTGAAAGGCTGGAGAGGGAAATCTATCAGCTGGCAGAAGAAGAGTTCAATATCAATTCGCCCAAACAACTGGGAGAGGTTTTATTTGATCATAAGAAGCTTCCCCATGGTAAGAAGACTAAGACCGGGTATTCCACAGCAGCAGACGTGCTGGAAAAGCTGGCGCCGGATTATCCCTTGGTTCAGAAAATTCTGGATTACCGCCAGCTGACCAAACTCAATTCTACTTACGCCGAAGGACTGGCCGTTTATATCGGAGAGGATGGCAGGATTCACGGCAAGTTCAATCAAACCATCACGGCTACCGGAAGAATCAGCAGCACAGAGCCGAATCTGCAGAATATCCCTGTGCGGATGGAGCTGGGGCGGGCGATTCGCAAGGTGTTTGTGCCAGAAGAAGGTTCTGTGTTTATCGATGCGGACTATTCTCAGATTGAATTGCGGATTCTGGCCCATATGTCGGAAGATCCCCGTTTAATCCGGGCTTATGGAGAAGCTCAGGATATTCACGCGATCACAGCTTCCGAGGTGTTTCACACCCCGCTGGCCGAGGTGACTCCCTTGCAGCGGCGCAACGCAAAAGCCGTTAATTTTGGAATCGTTTACGGTATCAGTGCTTTTGGACTGAGCGAGGATTTGAGTATTACCCGGCAGGAAGCCATGGAATATATCAATAAATACTTTGAGACCTATCCGGGAATCAAGGCTTTTCTCGATAAGCAGGTAGAGAACGGAAAGGAACAGGGCTTTGTCACTACAATGTTTGGCAGGAGACGTCCGATCCCGGAGCTGAAATCCGCCAATTATATGCAACGCTCCTTTGGAGAACGGGTTGCCATGAATTCACCGATTCAGGGATCGGCGGCTGATATTATGAAGCTGGCGATGATTGCCGTGGATCAAAAATTGCGTGAACGGAATCTAAAATCCCGGATTGTACTGCAGATTCACGATGAGCTTTTGGTGGAGGCCCCCAGAGAGGAAGCTGAAATAGTAAAACAGCTTTTGGAGGAACAGATGAAACAGGCGGCAGAGCTGCGGGTTCCACTGGAGGTTGAGGCTCATCAGGGTAGCAGCTGGTTCGACACTAAGGAGCTTGACGCCAAAGAAAAGTCCAGCCAGCTATTGCCAAAGTGCCGGCCCAATGTTCTGGTAAGTGCCTGCCTTTTAGGAGTACGCTGCCGATATAACGAAAAGGGGGAGATTGCCGGATGGGTGAAGGAGTTGATGGATGAGGCCAATTTGATCCCGGTATGCCCGGAGCTTTTGGGGGGATTGCCAACCCCAAGAAAGCCTGCGGAAATAAACGGAGAGCGGGTGATAACGATCGATGGAGAGGATGTGACGGCTCAATATCAAAAGGGGGCTTCTGAAACGCTGGCGTTAGCCAGGCTCTATGGTTGCCATTTGGCGATTTTAAAAGAACGAAGCCCTTCCTGCGGAAGCGGTACGGTATACGATGGCACGCATGCGGGGAATCTTATAAAGGGGGACGGTGTGACGGCTGGATTGTTAAAATCTCATGGGATTACTGTTTTGGGCGAACAGGAAGAAGATAAAATAAAAGATATGGTGGATGAGAGCAGGAAATTGTGATATACTAGTACATCGTTGTAATGCAACGATGTACTAATGCGAGCCAAAGGGAAGGTTGCAGGATCAAAAAGAATAGTTTGCATAAGAAAGAAGAGGATGTTTTTATGAAAAATCAACCGTCAGAGGGAATCAGAAATCCGGAATTGGTGGAGGCTATGCGTGCCATGCTTCATCATGACAGCGAGAAAACCCGTGGACACATGGCAGAAGTTTTGATGGACGCACAACTATTGTCGCCGATCCAGCAGCAGACTTTACTGACAGAAAAAGAAGGTCCTTCTGTCAGAATTAAGTTTGAAGAAATCCAGAATACGGAAGGAGATAAATATTATCTGGCGTTTACCGATATGGATGAGTATGCCAAATGGAATGAAGATGAGACACATGATCGGGCATTGATTATGACAATGGAGGATTTTGGGAATATTCTGATTCGTAATCTGAATGATTTGAAGGGATTTGTGATCAATCCCTTCGGTGAGAATGTCAGTATTTCTAAAAGCTTGTTGCTTTCCCTGTTAAAGCAAAGAGAGGCGAGAGAGAATGGCTCCCTGGAAAATTAACGATCCGGATCCGCCAGAGACTGGCAATTCTGCCTGGATAATCGGGATCACCGGTGGGGTGGGAGCTGGCAAAAGCCGGATTTTAAAGATTCTTGAGGAGGAGTTCCAGGCCCACATTTTGTTAGCGGATGAAGTGGCGGCCGAGCTGGAAAAGCCAGGACAGGAGGGGCTCAGGCTTTTGACAGAGCGTTTTGGAAAAGGGATTTTGCTGGCCGATGGCAGTTTGGATAGGAAGGCATTTGCGGAATGGATATTCCAGGATCCTTCGGTTCTTTTGCAGGTGAATGCAATCATTCATCCATTGACCTGGCAGAAGCTTTGTGAAAAGGTAGCAGCGATTATCCAATCCGCCAGCGGAAATGAACGCGTGCTGATTGCCGTAGAGGCCGCTTTATTTGATGAAAAGAGCAGGCAACTGTGTGATACGTTGTGGTATGTGGATACTACAGAGGAAAAACGCATTGTACGTTTGATGGAAAACAGAGGCTATAGTTGGGAAAAGTGTCAAAATATCATTCACAATCAGCCGGGCCGGGAGGATTTCCTGGCGCTGGCGGATGAAGTAATTGACAATAATGGTACGCTCCAGGAGGCCCGGGAACAGATTGCCCGGTTACTTCAATTTCAAGGCTTTTTTATATAATTTGTGGCAGGTAAAAGCAACATAAAGAGCAGGATAACAGACATGAGATTAGTGAGTATTGCAAGCGGAAGCAGTGGAAACTGCACTTACATAGGAACGGAAAACACACATATCCTGGTAGATGCCGGAATCAGCAATAAGCGAATCGAACAGGGACTCAATGAGATTGGTATCAAGGGGATGGAATTAAATGGGATTATGATTACCCATGAACATTCCGATCATATACGGGGGCTTGGCATCCTGGCCAGGAAATATGGGATTCCGATCTATGGAACGAGAGAAACATTGGAGGAAATCGCCGGTAAAAAATGTCTGGGCGAATATCCAAAAGAGCTTTTGACAGAAGTATGGCCGGATCGGGAGTTTGCAGTGGGAGAATTGAAGCTTCTGCCTTTTTCGATCGATCATGACGCAGCAAACCCTGTGGCATACCGGATTCAACATGGGAGGAAAAATATGGCGGTTGCTACGGATATGGGGCATTTTGATTCCTATATCATCGATCATCTTCAGGGGCTGGATGCTTTGCTGATCGAGTCAAATCACGATGTCAATATGCTGCAGGCCGGACCATATCCCTATTACCTGAAACGACGGATTTTGGGAGATCACGGACATTTATCCAATGAAAATGCCGGCCGCCTTTTAAACCATCTGCTTCATGACCACTTAAAGCATATATTGCTGGGACATCTGAGCAAAGAGAATAATTATGAGGCGCTGGCTTATGAGACAGTGAGACTGGAGATCGATGAAGGAGATACTCCGTACCAGGCATCAGACTTTTCCATTGCAGTGGCCAGACGGGATGAAATGTCACAGATTCTGTATATCTGAAAGAAAGAGAGGACATGACAAAAATGAACAAAGTGATTATTACAGTAGTGGGGAAGGATACGGTGGGAATCATTGCGAGAGTATGTACGTATCTGTCTGAAAAAAATGTCAATGTACTGGATATTTCCCAGACAATTGTACAGGAATATTTTAATATGATGATGATTGCTGATATCAACCAGGCGACGGTATCTTTTGAGGAAATCTACACCAGATTGGAGCAGCTGGGCGAAGAGATCGGCGTGAAGATTCACTGCCAGCGCGAGGAAATATTCACGAAAATGCATCGGATTTAAGAACGCAAAGGGATTAAATGATAATGAACAAAAAGGGTGGGAAATGGAATGCTAAACCTGTTTGAAGTGATTGAAACCAATAACATGATCGAACATGAACGGCTGGACGTACGCACCATTACAATGGGGATCAGCCTGCTAGATTGTTGTGACAATGATCTGGATACTGTCAATAAAAAAATATATGAAAAAATCACCCGGTATGCCCAGAATTTGGTTGCAACCGGGGAAGCGATCGCACGTGATTTTGGCGTGCCGATAGTCAATAAACGGATTTCTGTAACCCCCATTGCACTGGTGGGAGGCTGTGCCTGTAAAAGCCCGGAGGACTTTGTGACGCTTGCTAAGACTTTAGATCGGGCGGCTCATGCCGTAGGAGTAAACTTTATTGGCGGTTATTCTGCACTGGTATCGAAGGGAATGACAATGGCAGATGAAAATCTGATCCGGTCTATTCCTCAGGCGCTGGCGTGTACCGAGCGTGTGTGCAGCTCGGTCAATGTGGGTTCCACGAAGACAGGGCTGAATATGGACGCAGTAAGGCTGATGGGAGAGATGGTTCTGGAAACCGCAAAGGCCACAAAAGAGCAGGATTCCCTGGGTTGCGCCAAGCTGGTGGTATTTTGCAATGCGCCGGATGATAATCCCTTTATGGCAGGAGCCTTTCATGGTGTGACAGAGGCTGACGCGATCATTAATGTGGGAGTCAGTGGGCCAGGCGTGGTGAAGGTGGCATTGGAAAAAGCCCGGGGAGAAAACTTTGAAGTACTTTGTGAGACGATCAAAAAAACGGCCTTTAAGATAACACGGGTAGGCCAACTGGTTGCCCAGGAGGCATCCAGACGGCTGAGGGTTCCTTTTGGCATTATCGATTTGTCCTTAGCGCCCACGCCGGCGGTCGGTGACAGCGTGGCAGAAATCCTGGAGGAAATCGGCCTGGAATGCGTGGGCGCTCCGGGAACCACAGCTGCGCTGGCGATGCTCAACGATCAGGTGAAAAAGGGCGGTGTCATGGCCTCTTCCTATGTGGGGGGCCTGAGTGGGGCCTTTATTCCGGTCAGTGAAGATCAGGGGATGATCGACGCCGTAACAAAGGGAGCACTGACATTGGAAAAGCTGGAGGCCATGACTTGTGTCTGCTCGGTGGGCCTTGATATGATAGCTATTCCGGGAGACACCGCCTCATCAACGATTGCCGGCATAATTGCCGATGAGGCGGCCATCGGGATGATTAACCAAAAAACGACAGCTGTCCGCGTGATCCCGGTGATTGGCAAGACAGTAGGAGACACTGTGGAATTTGGAGGACTTTTGGGTTATGCACCGGTTATGCCGGTGAATCCGTATTCTTGTGAGAAATTTGTGAACCGCAAAGGAAGGATTCCCGCGCCCATTCACAGCTTCAAAAACTGAGGATATACTTCCAGAAGCCATCAACTATATCGGAAAGGACAAATCATGGGCAAAGAGACTCTGGAATCCATGCTAAATCTTTTTATCAATGAATCCCTCCGGCAGATGGTTTTCAGCAATCCGGTAAATAAGGACGGGTTCTTAAAAACCAAAGTCCGTCCGGTTATGATTCGGGGACAGCTTTTATTCCAGGCAGAGGGGAGGAAGGGGAATCAGGTTTTTCACGAGAATCTTTCGCAAGAGGAGCTGAAGGAATATGCCAAAGAGCTTTTAAAAAATCAGTTCCGTCAGGCGGAGATTTTTTCCGGGCTGGGCAGCGGTACGGTATTGGTTGGAAAAAAGGGTACGATGACTGTAAAGATTCAAAGAAAAATTCAGCCAGGCAGGGAAAATGGCCGGAAAACGGAATCACCGGCTGCTGATTCTGCAATTTTTCTTCACAACCGGCAGAAGAACTATATATTGCAGGAAGGAAGACCGGTTCCCTTTCTGGTGGATCTGGGAGTAATGACAGCAGAAGGAAAAGTGGTTCGCAGCCGGTATGACAAATTTCGCCAGGTCAATCGTTTTTTGGAATTTATTGAGGATATTTTGCCCAGGCTGGACAAGAAAAAAGAGAATGTAATTCTCGATTTCGGCTGTGGGAAGTCCTATCTGACCTTTGCCATGTACTATTATCTTCACTGCATGAAGCATTATCCGATCCGGATCATTGGCCTGGATTTGAAAAAGGATGTCATAGAGCGTTGCAACCGGCTGGCCGATCAATATGGCTATGAAAAGCTCTCTTTCCTTCCTGGGGATATTGCCGGTTATGAGGGAGTGGATCCGGTCGATATGGTAGTGACTCTTCACGCCTGCGATACGGCCACCGACTATGCACTGGCCAAGGCTGTGCGCTGGGGAGCGAAGGTGATTTTGTCTGTGCCGTGCTGCCAGCATGAGCTGAACCGGCAGATAAAGAATGAGCTGTTTGAGCCGGTACTTCGGTATGGTGTGATTCGGGAGCGGATAGCGGCTCTTTATACAGATGCGCTGCGGGCGGAACTTTTGGAGGGAGAGGGCTACCGAACGCAGATTCTGGAATTTATTGATATGGAGCATACGCCGAAAAATCTGCTGATCCGGGCGGTGAAGGAGGGAAAACCGAAAGACAATCAAAAAGAAATCCAGCAGCTTTTGGAGTTTCTAAAAATCCAGCCAACATTAGCGCAGCTTTTAAAAAGCAATAAAACCGTTTAAAGAATAATTACCGATTGGGTATATTCGTTATTCATTTTTCTTCCGCTTCTGGAAAAAACCAGGGATTGATACAGATGAGAAGCGTAAAAATCCATTTGCAGCATGGCCAGGCTGCCGGCGTCCAGATTTTTATGGGCATCGGCAGTTTTTGTGATGAGTGGCAGAGAAGAATTCTTGCTGATTTGGCTAAGCAACAGACGAGATTGGCGGCGGAAGCCCAGGATTCGGGCATAACATACATAATCCTGTTTCCGATAAAAAAGTGTCTGTTCCGCCGTGATTCCCAACAAAAGGTGCAGCAAGGCCCGGCTGATACGAGTGTAAGTATAGCTTCGTGTTTTTAACTGCATCACCCGGCCTGAAAAGCTGTCAAAATTCAGAAGGTTTTTTTGCAGACGCCGGGCAAGTTCCGGAGCCATATCGGCATAAACGCCAAAGGGATTTTCCTGCTTTTGATGTGCCAGATTAAGGAGACGGCTATTTAGCAACTCACTGAAATCATCTGAGAAAACAGGCATCGGTGAACCAGAAAGAGTTTTTTCATCGATGTATTCCGGAAACGGGCATTCATCAGGCATATTTTGCAAAACCGCCAATACCTCTTGGGGAAGCTGGCGGCGTACCATGGCATAATTATTTTCCCGGATGGCCTTACGGATAGCAGAAGCGGAGGCAAAAATTTCCTGTTTTGCGGCGGCGATATCATGGTAACCCTGACCGATCCGCCGGACGGTCACGGGTTTTATCGGGCTGTCCCGCCGGATGAGCGCTTTTAAATATTCGATTGCCAAAATATTGTTGGGGGTAAGAAGCAAAGATTTTAAGGAGTCGCCGCAACAGTGTTCGATGGCTGCAGCCCTGGCAGCGGGAAACGAAACTCCTTGTTTTAAAAGATTTTGCAGCTTAAGTACATATTCATTGGGTTCCTCCGCCAGTACAGAAGCCACCTGGAAAAGTTTTTGGCAGTCACCGGATTCACTGCCAAAGCCCAGCACATCCACCACTCCCAGCCGCTCAAGCAAAGCCACTCCGCAGGCGGCAAAGTCTTCAGCACTGCCGGTGGCAAAACAAACCGGCAGCTCTAGTACTAGATCCACACCGGAGTTTAAAGCCATCCGGGTTCGGGTATATTTATCATAGATAGCTGGTTTTCCCCGCTGGACGAAATCCCCGCTCATGGCAGCTACCACAAAATCGGCTCCGGTCCGGGATTTCAGCTGTCGGATCTGGTAGAGATGTCCATGATGAAAGGGGTTGTATTCTGCTATGATTCCCACTGTTTTCATGATAAAAAATCCTTTCTTTTTCCCTGGCTGAGTATTCTTAGAGCTAAACTTAATGACACTGTTCTTTTCCCATGCCCTTATTATAAAGATATCTGTCTTTGCCGTAAAGCCCTCAAATGATTGATTATGACAGTAGCCTTCATGCGCCCGGCAGCAAACGCACCCCAATGAATGTCCCGAGGGCGCATTGGGTATCCCTGATTTTGAATCGTCTATGGCGCTGGACTTTTACAGTATAAACAGAGAGAATGGCTGTCATTGTTTATTAAAAAGTGCAAATTTGTATCCGGGAAAGGCTTGAAAAATTTACCTAAAACCAATAAAATAAGGATAGAATCGTTTTTTATGGGTCTCGATTCACAAAAAACAAAGATAGGAGAGGAAAAAACATGAAATTCATGGTAGAAACATCAGCGCGTCACGTACACCTGAGCCCGGAGGATTTGATTACTCTGTTTGGAGAGGGATATGAGCTGACAAAGAAGAAAGATTTGTCTCAGCCTGGCCAGTATGCCTGTGAAGAGAGGGTAACTATCGTGGGACCGAAAAAAGAACTGAAGGGTGTGTCTGTGTTAGGGCCGGTCAGAAAGGAGACGCAGGTCGAGCTTTCTATGACAGATGCCCGTTCTATCGGGATTGCCGCCCCGGTTCGGGAATCCGGTGATTTGAGTGGCAGCGGCGCCTGCAAGGTAGTTGGACCAAAGGGAGAGATTGAGATCAGCCAGGGCGTGATTGTCGCCAAGCGCCATATTCATGCAACCGTAGCCGATGCCAAAGCTTTAGGCGTCGAGAACGGCGATATCGTTTCCGTAAAGATTGACAGCGATGGCAGAAGCCTGGTGTTCGGTGATGTTGTTGTTCGTGTCAGCGATTCCTATGCCCTTGCCATGCATATTGACACGGACGAGTCCAATGCGGCCGCCTGTCCGAGAGATGCCGAAGGCGAGATTGTAAAATAAGGAACAGGTGAGTAAAGGAGAACGAAAAACTATGAAAATTTTGGTTGTAAACTGTGGAAGCTCCTCTTTAAAATATCAGCTGATTGATATGGATAATGAGAGCGTAATTGCTAAAGGCCTCTGTGAGCGAATCGGCATCGAGGGCTCCAAGCTGACCCATCAGCCGGCGGATAAGGATAAATATGTTTTGGAAAGTCCCATGCCAGATCACAAAGTGGCCATCCAGATGGTTATGGATGCGCTGCAGGACAAGGAGCACGGCGTGATTGCCAGCGTGGATGAAATCTCCGCAATCGGACACCGGGTTCTCCATGGCGGCACCACCTACAGTGAGTCCATCGTGGTAGATGAAGATGTAAAGAGAGTGATTCGCGAGTGCTTTGATTTGGGACCGCTGCATAACCCGGCCAATCTGATGGGTATTGAGGCATGCGAGGCTGCTATGCCCGGAAAAGCCAATGTAGCTGTATGGGATACCGGTTTTGGCATGGCTATGCCGGAGAAGGCGTACTTGTATGCCATTCCCCACGAATACTATGAGAAATATGGCGTCCGCCGATATGGCTTCCATGGGACAAGCCATATGTTCGTTTCCGGTGAGGCGATCAAGTTTGGCGGCCTGGATCCGGAGAATGCCAAAGTTATTGTCTGCCATCTGGGAAATGGCGCCAGCATTTCGGCGTCCATCGGCGGTAAGTGCGTGGATACCAGCATGGGCCTGACTCCGCTGGAAGGTCTGATCATGGGAACCAGAAGCGGCGATATCGATCCGGCAGTGGTACAGTATATCTGTAACAAGGAGAATCGTGACGTCAACGACGTGCTGAATATCCTAAATAAGAAATCCGGAGTTCTTGGCATGAGCGGCGGTATTTCCAGTGATTTCCGCGATATCGGCGCTGCCAAGGAGGAGGGTAACCATCTGGCTGAGGTTGCTCTGGATGCGTTTATCTACCGGGTGGCGAAATATATCGGCGCATATACGGCTGCCATGAACGGTGTGGATGCCATCGCTTTTACCGCCGGTGTGGGCGAGAATGATAAAAATGCCAGAAAGTCGATCTGCAGCTATCTGGGTTATCTGGGTGTGAAGATCGACGATGAGGCCAATGATGTGAGAGGCAAGAACGCAGTGATTTCTGCAGCGGATTCCAAGGTGAAGGTGATGTTGCTTCCGACGAATGAGGAGCTGGCTATTGCCAGAGAGACGAAGAGGCTGACGGAATAGAACAAAAAGAGGGTGTTGCAAAATAAGTCACCCGTCATTTTTCTTATCCAGTGTCCGGCTG
>CAJUPI010000015.1 GCA_910588125.1 uncultured Lachnospiraceae bacterium | reverse complement strand
TTCTAAAATCACCTGCTGAAATCATGTGATATTCCTCCTTGCATTCGCATACTCACGCTTAATCGTTTATATTCTATAATAAATATACTGTTTTTTCAACCATTTTTTCTGCCACAAGGCAAAAACTCAAAGCAAAAACAAAAATGGAAAACATGCGCTGCCAGGCACACAAAAATGACCGGTTGGGGAACCGGCCATTTTTAAGGAGAAGGTATTTCGTTTTTATGGGATGTAGCAAAAAACTATATAATGTATTGGGGGTACATTCAATATAATAGCATAGAACATTCCAAAAGTGTTCACAAAATTCACAAATTTTAAGTTTTATTTTTATGCTATATAGCCAATAATTCCCCATCACTCGGCATAACTGCTAAAAACCACCCATATTTTTTCACTTTTTACAGGCATAAAATTTCTCCCAAAGCCAAAAATAATCTTAAAGTAAAGAAAGGACACCCTATCCATGAAAGATATCACTGCCAGTTTGTTTGCCGATACCAACGCCCGCAAAACACCCAGCGTAAGCCAGCTCACCCGCCTGAGTATGATTCAAAACCGCTTAAAGAAACTGGAAGAGCGGCTGGATCTCGGCCGCCCTGTCCTCTCTCTTGTCATCACACAAGATCGAAAACTGGTGCAAAAAGAACTCGGCGGGATTCATCTTACCGAAGAGCTGATCGGCTATTACAACGAAACCCATGTAATCAATCTTACGGTTCAGCCCGAACGCAACGCTGTCGTGATCTGCCTGAAAAAACGCCTTCAGGAAAAACGGGACTAAACCTTCCCCTGCTGTCTTCCATATTCCCAAAGCTCCCAAAGCTCCGGATAAAGCTCCCCGCCGGACTCCGGTTTTAAGGCAAAAATAATCTCTTTGCAACTTGTCATCAGTTCCTTCGCACGAGCCACTGACGACTCACGGAGCCGGCAAAAAGCCGGTTCCGCCACCACCTCAGCCGCCAGCTGTCTTGCCACCGGATAATCCTGATCATTCTCCCACAAAATTCCGGTGGCAAAAGGGCGCCCCTGCCGCTGCAAACTTCGGTATACCGGCGTTCCCCGGCCATTTCCCGCAAACACGAATGCTTCCGGCCTGCCCTTTGCCGGCGGCAGCTCCGGCGTCCCGCTACATTCTTCGCCGGCACCGGTACCTATCTGATAAAGCTGCCGGATATATCCCGGCACAAAGATTTCCTCCGGCGTCCCGAAACGATCGATCCGATCTTTTTGGATACAGGCCAGCTTATCGGAAACCCGTTCCGCCAGCTCCAGCTCATGCAGAGATAAAATCACCGACAACTTGCGCTTTTGCGACAGCTCCTGAAGTACGGACAGAAATTCCAGCTTATGACGAATATCCAAAAAAGAAGTAGGCTCATCAAGCACAATCAATTCCGGCTCCTGGCTGAGCGCGCGCGCCAGCATCACTCTCTGCCGCTGTCCGTCACTGATTCGGGCAAAATCCTCACCGGCCAGTTCCGCTACGTGAACCAGCTCCATCGCCTCCATGACAATCCGTCGATCCTCCGCCGACAATCTCCCCAATCTTCCGGTATAGGGATATCTCCCGGTCTCCACCACCTCCCGGCAGGTCACCAGCTCGGGACGGATCCTCTCTGTAAGTACGATTGACAACCGGCGGGCAATCTCTCTGCCGCTTAGTGTTGCCATATCTTTTCCGTCCAGATACACTACCCCTCCCAGAGGCTTTAGCTGACGGATCAAGCTTCGTAAAATCGTCGTCTTCCCGGCACCGTTCGGCCCAATCAGCGTCAAAATTTCTCCCCGTTTCACCTTAATCTCGATATTTTTAATCAAGGGAACACCTTCGTATCCCACCGTCATTCCCTTGGTATAAAAGAAAAATTCTTCCGGCATCGTTCCTCCTGTCCGCTACTGCTCACTGGCAATCCTCTTAAGCATCCCGGCGCCGTTGCACCATTATCACAAGGACCACTGGCGCACCAAACACTGCTGTCACGGTGCTGATACTCAATTCCGTCGGCGCTAATAACATTCTCGCCAGCAAATCGCAAAAAAGGCAGAAAACAGCGCCTCCCAGAAAACAGGCCGGAATCATCAAAACCGGCCGCGTAGTCCCCAGCAGATATTTCACAAGCTGCGGCACAGCTATACCCACAAAGGAAACCGGGCCGGCAAATGCGGTCACGCAGGCAGAAAGCAGGCTTGAAAACACTACCAGCCCCACCCGAAACCAGCTGACGTTTAACCCGAGATTTTGCGCATAGCTTTCCCCCAGCTGATATGCCTGGATTGGCTTGGAAAGCAAAAACACGCCGGCAGAAACCGTCAACACCACAATCGCCATCGTTGCCACCTGCTCCCAGCCGATCCCCGAAAAGCTTCCCTTTGACCAGTTATGTAGATTCACAATATCCGCGTCATCTGCAAAAGCCACCACAAAATCCGTCACCGCCGAACAAATATATCCGATCATCACACCGCTGACAATCAACATTGACATTCGCCCCAGGATGCCGGACATCAAAATGACAAAGGCCATAGAAAGCATTGCTCCCGCAAATGCCGCCCCGATCAGCCATCCAGCCCCTGGCTGCCTCACCATTTCCAACGATGCCACCATCGTCAATGCCACGAAAAGCTTAGCCCCGGAAGAAATGCCCAGAATAAACGGTCCGGCAATCGGATTATGAAAAAAGGTCTGTAGCAAATAACCGGATAATGCCAGTGCCCCTCCCAGAATAGCCGCTGCCAGCGCCCGCGGAAAGCGGATAAAGAATACAATATCCTTATGCACGGCATTTTCCCCTTTACCCTGCAAAAAAGAAAGCACCTCCCCCAGAGGGATGTTCACACCTCCCACACAAATATTTGCTGCCAGCAATCCTGCCAGCAAAAAAATCAGCAGCAAAAAAACCACCTTACAACCGGTTCTCCTCATAATCATCTGTCACTCCAATTTATAAAGATATGTCAGATTCTCTTCCCGTCCTGCCAGCATTTCATGAATATCATAAGTAATGGTGCCCAGGGACATCGTAGATTGATACAGGTTTCTGGAGGTACAGAATACATTTCCCTCCTGCACTGCCTTAAAATTCTTCAGCAGCCCGCTTTTTGCCAGCAGCTCATCCAAAGAATTCATCTCCCCGTCCACGGTACTGTTGTATATCAGATAATCGGCATCCTTAGCTGCCGCATAGAACTCTTCCCACTGCATTGTCATAGTGGATGAACCGCCCGCCTCATCTGGATCCTGAAAAAAATAGCAGCCACCCGCCAGCTCAATCATTTTCGGCAGATAGTCCGAGGGTCTCCGGACATGGATCTCACCATTGCTGGTAATATAAAAAAAGGCTACTCTTTTTCCGGTAAAATCTTCTCCTTTCACTGCCTCAAATACCGCCTTCTCCGCTTCAAAAGCCGCCTCTGCCTGTGCCTGTCTGCCTGTCAGCAGCCCATACAACCGCACCCATTCCATTCGGCCCAGCGGCTCTTTTTCATAACTGGAATAGTCGACCAGCACCGGAATACCAAAGCGTTCCAACTGCTCCTTCACCTGAGGGGTATGATAAATCATGGTATTCTCCACCGCCAGCCTGCAATCCTCCGCCAAAATCCTCTCATAATCCGGCGCCGCATACTTTCCGGCATAGAGAATCGCCCCCGCTTCCATAGCCTCTCTGACCTCCGGGATATACCATCCCTCCGTCTTTAAGGCGCTGAAACGAATCCACGGCAGTGCATCCAGGGCCACAAACATATCCATGGCGGCTGAGGCCGCCAGATACAAGTTCTTTAGCGGCTGCTCAAGAACCGTGACATCCTCCTTCAAATCTTCCGGAACCTCCAGCGCCTCCGGAACCAGTAAGTAATGCTCTGAACCGGCAAGCGTGATCAGGGCATAACCGCCTTCATAATAGTCGACGGAAAATTCTCTGGCGTAATGCAGATCCATACTGTGAGAATAAACAAGATAATCGCTGACATCATGCGTTTTTGGCTGTTGGTTTTGGCAGGCCATCAAGTTCCATGCCAAAGCCATACCACACAAAAGGAAGATTATTCGTTTCTTCATTCTTCCGGCTCCTTTTTTTCGGTTTCCCGAGCCATCCGGCCTGCCGGGACGGTTCTCCGTTTCTCTTTCAGAAAAATAAAGCACCAACATAAAATTACCGTCCCGCCCGCTACAGGCCAAATCCATATTTTTATCCTTGCATTCCGCTCTTTTAAAACAAAGGCGGACATATTCCCGGAACGGATCGAATCTTGATAAAAGATCAGCTGGTACTCGATCTCATGAGGCGTACTCATCGCCGTAGTATTCCCGACTACCGCCAACGGCTCATCAAACACCGGCACAGGAAGCTCAAATATCGCGCGTCCGTTTTCCTTCACCGGGCGGTAAATCTCCTCCCCCATCTTCATATAATCATAATGAGAGCTGCTCCAGCAAAGCCGGACATACGCCCGCCCTTCCCGAACCATAAGTGTTGCCGGAGATTCTATGAATGACCGCCCGCTTCCGCCCGCAAAATCCAGCGTAATCTCATACTCCCCATCATCTAACTCCACCATTGCCGGTTTCGTTCCCTGTCCAATCCCGCCAGGACCAAAGCCTTCCCCGGTTTCCTGCCAGGCTTCATCCGAAGATAATGCTTCTTTACTTTCCTGCGTTTTTTCATCCTTTGCCCGCATTGCCTCGATCCGTTTTTCCTTGGCGGCACGTCTCAATGCCTGATAATCCGGCAACGGGACCAATATTGCTTTCGCCGGCAGGCTCTCAGCCAAAAAGAGAATCTGCCGCCCGTACCATTTTTTCTTATTTTTGCTGAATGCTGCACATGCAATCGCCTGATCCAGTGCCATCACCGGGATCTGATAGGTATATTTTCCTTCCTCATCTTCCACATGTTCAATATAATTCGAGGGATCGCTCAAGGCTGCCTGTTCTGCTGTTCCCATATACAGATATTGGTATCCGGTTCCGCTCAGAGTGAGGACCGCCTGCATCTCTCCCCCTTGAACCGTCAGCTCTGCCTTCTCTATCCGAAACATGGATGAACTGGACTCCACCTCTACCTCATACGTACCGTCCACCACATCGGCTCCGGAAATCGGCATCATTCCCTCTACTCCCACCGATACTGCCCTGGCCCGTTCCTCCTCAGAGGCCACCCGGGAATAAGACGGCTCTCCAAAAGCTGCCTGAGTAGCAAGCAGCGCCCACGCCAGAATACAGATGCCTGTCCTTTTAATCTTCTTGTCCATTTTCATCATTTCAGCTCATTGACAGCAGTTCTGACATGATCGACATAAATCTGCTGAATCGCCTCCAGCTCTCCCAGCCCTTTAAGCAGGCATTCCACCACATAGCCATCAGCAGCAAAGGCCGTTTTCCAGGAATCCTCCTCGTCTCCGGCCATATCATTATTGGCATGATCGCCGGCCACCACCATGAGCGGAGCCAGCACTACCTTCTTATAGCCGCCTTTTTCTTTCAACGCCTTTTTCACATCCTCTAAGGTCGGCTCTGCCTCTACTGTACCGATATAATAATTCTCAAAACCCGCTTCCACCAGCGTCTTTTGCATTTTGTCATAGATCTGATTGGATTCTGCCTCTGTCCCATGGCCCATATAGACAACTGCCGTTTCCCCGTCATCATAATCACCCGTAGCCGCTGTAATTGCCCTGGCCACTGCCTCAAAATCTTCATCGCTGGTAAGCAAGGGTTCTCCCACTACAATTTGCTCAAAATCCTCCTCATATCCCGCCAGCTCGGCTATCACATCTTCATATTCCAATCCGTTCATCAGATGCGTCGGCTGTATCACCAGCCGGCGGACCCCGTCTGCCACCGCCCGGTCCAACGCTTCTGTTACATTATCAATCTCCAATCCGTCCCGCTCCCTTAAAATATCAATAATCGTCTGAGCGGTAAAGGCCCTTCTCACTTCATATTCCGGATAAGCCCCGGCGATTGCCTTTTCGACTGCTCCGATGGTGATATCCCGGCTGTCATTAAAGCTGGTGCCAAAGCTTACCACCAAAATCACCGCCGCTGTCTCATCCTTGCTCCCCTGTCCGGCCGTTTCTTCCCTTTCATTTCCCGCTCCTGTTTCCGGCTGTTCCTTTTCCTCTGCCGTCATCCCGCCAGCCGCTGTCCCCGGCAATGCTGCCGTCTCTGTCCCTGGCACAGCTGTCCTGGCACTGTCTCCACAGCCGGACAGACACCACATGGCAGCCATGGCAGCCATCCATAATACGATTTCTTTTTTCTTCATGTTGCTTCCTCCTTATGATTTCGATGGATTGCCGGAGTCTCCGGCTCCGGCCCCTGCCATACGCATTCCGGAAAGCATCTTTTCACAAGAAAAAGCAAACACAAAAAGAAGGCTCCTAGGGAACCTTCCTGTATTCCTTTGTTGAACAGACTTTCACAGGAAGCGCCAACATATACCGACCAAGCAGGTTTCCTGGCTTACGGCTCCTCGCTCTTCTGCACCTTCTCATGCAACTGCACAATGGTATTTTGCAGAATCGCTCCCCGCTCACAGTGACCGGATCGCCCGGGACTCTCACCCGGTTCTCTTTTACCCGGCTTCGTAAAGCCGGCACTTGGTCTTCTATGAAGTTATGGTTTCTGTTTTATTGTAATCACCGAAGGGTAAAATGTCAATAATTTATCCAATGTCATGATGTTGGGGTCAAAAGGAGCGGGAAGCGGCGGGAAATGGGACAATCCCTTTTTGAAAATCACTCCTCCCGAATATCAATCACATCTCCCGCCTTCAGTGCCTGCTGAAACATCCCTGGCGCTCCGTTCACACTTAGCTTTACCGTCCCTTTAGGATTCTTCAGATCAATCCCCGAATATTCCAGCATGTCCATCAGATAGTAAGGCTGTCCATCGTCCTTGACAGGGAGAGGCAGCGATGCTCCGTTCAGCCGGAACACAATCTCCCTTTTTCTTTTTGGCGCCACTGCCTTTTCTGACGCTTTTCCTGTTTCTATATCTTTAGGGCCCGCAATTTCTGCAATAGCTGCCATCTTTTCTGGTATCTCTGTGATCGCTTCTCTCGGCTTTCCCTCACGCTCCGGCATCTCGCCATTCGCTTCCCTCGGCTTTCCCTCTCTTTCTGACGTCTCAGCAATCGCTTCCGGCATCCTTTTGCCATCCTCTGGCATCTGCTCTGCCCTTGCCGCCTTGTTCCGCTCTCTCCCGGCTCCTGGCGTCTCCAAGAGAGGCGTCTTTCTTTGCACCGCCACAGGCTTTGGTCCTTCCAACGATGCCTCTCGGCTCCCCTCGGCTGCCTTTGCCCCTGCCATTTCCTCAACTCCCGGCTTTTTCTCCGGCGTCTTGTTCTCTTCGGCTGCCTCCCCTGGCCACAACAGCTCTATCACATCGCCATTCTTCAGCGGTGTCTCTAAAAACGCATAAGCCCCGTTTAGCCGAACCTCATGGCAGTCGGCCGCACCCTCAATGTCTCCCAGGCAAGCCTCTGCCGGAGTGCCCGGAACCGCTGGCTGAAAGCTAATATTGTCCCCGGCATGGATCAGCTCCGAAAGCTTGCCCTCCCTGCCGTTGATCTGCAAAGAGGCCGGTTGCGAAGCCACGCCATAAAACACCTTCCTGTTTCCGTTGACCGTCACCGTAAGATTCGCTCCCGGATGTCCCATAATATCCCGAAAACCGTATCCGTTCATCATCAAAAGATTAAGCGCCGTAAAGCTGCCGCTGCGAAACAGCTTGGCCGGCCGGTCATTTAAAATGACCCGGAAACTATCGTTGATCATATTCAGGCCGGAAGATACCGCAATTCCCAACGGCGTGGCATATTCTGGATTGTTTAGATCATAATCCTCCGAAAAGGCACTCGCCTGAAAATAGCTTCCCGCAATCGCTACCCGTTTTTCATCCATCCCCAGCGCTTTCGCCAAGCCCTCCTGCAAACGGGCCAGCTTACTGCCGCCGCCTGCCAGGAAAAGCGCGGACGGGGCACTGCCGTTTACCTCTATAATCTTCTCGGCAATCTCCTGGCACAATATCTCAGAAGTCCCCTGAATGCACTGGAACAGCTCCTCCTGGGAAAGCTTCTGTTCAAATCCTAAAATATCGGCAAAGGTAATGTCCCCGCCCTGATCCATCTGTACCTTAATCTTTTCCGCCGTCTCAAAATCCACCAGATACGCCTTCATGAGCGCTTCTGTGATCTCATCTCCGGCTACGGTTGCCATGGTATAACCAGTTACACTTCCTCCGGTACAGGCAGCGATATCCGAGGTTCCGGCGCCGATATCCACCATCACCAGATTCAAAAGCCGCAGATTCTCCGGAATCGCAGCGTTGATCGCTGCAATCGGCTCCAACGTAATGCTGGCGACCTCCAGCCCGATTTTATTCATCGTCGTATAGAGGCTTTCCACTACCTCGCTCGGCAAAAATGTGGCAATTAAATCCACCTTGAGTTCACGTCCCCTATGGTCTTTTAAGCTGGACATCGTGTACTGATCCAGATAATATTGGCATACCGTATATCCCACCAGATAAAACCGCCGCGAATCCCCGGCTGCTTCATTTTCGGCATCAAAAGCTTCCTCTGCCTTGCTGATCGCTCCCGCCTCCAGGCGGCTGATCACCTCGTCATCAATAATCTGTGCTCCCGACAGCTTCATCTCAAAATCTGCCCGCCGGGTTCTCAGCGCCCGGCCGGCCGCTGCCACACAGACCCGGGTCAGCCGAATATCTAATTGCTCCTCCAGACGCTTTTTCACCTTTTCTGCCAGACGTGATACTTTCTCTATATTCTCAATCTGTCCGTCAATCATCGCTCTTTCTGTGTGTTCTTCCTTCTCAATGGCGAGGATCTTCACCTTCCCCTCTTCCACCACACCCACCATTCCGATGATACTTCTGGTTCCGATATCCAGTGCAAATACTGTCTGGCTTTCCTGTACCGGTACCTTTTTTATCTGCCCTCTGGCCATGCCCGCCCTCCTGCACATCCTTTTTCATTATTCCTATTATAGACAAATCAGAATCTAATGTAAATCTTTTTTCCGCAAAAAAGAGCAAAAGCGCGGTTCTCAATCTCTCCTGCGCTTTTGCCCAAAAATTCTCAATCTCAGTCTCCCAACACATTCTTAATCTTCACCGGAGTCCGGTAATACATATCGGATGTCACAATCCCCACTCGTTCATTCGAAGCGTGTACCACCCGCCCGTCTCCAATATAGATCGCCACATGATTGACGGAACTCCCGTTACTGTAAAAAACCAGATCCCCCGGCCTTGCCTCCTGCACAGAAACGGATCTCCCCTGAGAAGACTGTTCCGCCGCCGTGCGGTTCAGATAAACGCCAGCCGTATTTCCCAAAACATATCTGGTAAATCCAGAACAATCCACTCCCGTATTCGGGTTGTTTCCGCCATAAACATAGGGATTGCCCACATATTGGAGGGCACTCGTCACGATCGAAGCCCTCAAAGCTTCCTTTCGCAGCTTTTCCGCCGCCTCAGCTTCTTTTCTTTCCGTGATGGTGTTCATATAAGAATCGTATTGTCCGTTCTTCTCCGCCAGGCGATTCTGCATATACAAAAGCTCCGACCGGATCGCCTCAAAGTCTGCCGTGTTTTCTGCCAAAAGCCTTGGCATTCCGGCGGATGCGATGCGAAACGTTTGCCCCTGCATCTTTGGTTGCCCGGCTTCTTCTCCCTCCTGCATGATCCCTGCCGGTTCCTCCTGCGGCTCATTTATTGTTGACTCCGGATCCAACGCCCCTTCTCCTACAGAAGCCCCCTCCTGCGCGGTATCAGCCGCTCCGCTTTCGCCCTCCGGAAGCTGGCCCAGCCCCAGCTCCTGCCGGATCTGGC
This sequence comes from uncultured Lachnospiraceae bacterium, assembly GCA_910588125.1. Classification (GTDB taxonomy): domain Bacteria; phylum Bacillota; class Clostridia; order Lachnospirales; family Lachnospiraceae; genus Brotaphodocola. The sequence continues at coordinate 40,957 of CAJUPI010000015.1, read as the reverse complement.
TTTCCCGGTCCACCAAAGCTTCCAGCTCCTGAAGCGTATTCCTTGCCCGCTGCTCCAGCTCCGACAGCTCCTGCTCCTGAAGCTTTTGCTCCTTTAAAAGCGCTTCATTCTCCTGATCCGCCAAATCCTTTTGCCGGGCCAATTCTTCCCATTCCTGCTCCAGCTGGGCTTTTTCTCTGCGTACCTGCTTTAGCTGATGCCGGGAACCGGCAAAAAACAGGCAGGCTCCGGTCAGTACCAATAGCCCCAGAAAAAACACTCCGAAGATCCAGACCGGCGTCTTAAAATGGATCATTTTCTTCTGAGAATGCGGCACCAGCATAACCGTATAATTCAAAGAAATCCGCTCTTTTTTAAACTTTTTCCATTCCATCGGCATTTATTTCTCTTTATTTTCCTTTTTGGGACTTGTCTTGGATTCCTCCGTTATCTCTTCCGGAATATCCACTCTTTCTAAAGCTTTCTTTTCTTCCACAACCTCCATGGTACAGCTTCCCTTAAAGGAAGCCCCCTCATCGATCACCAATGTCTTGGTAACCATGTCGCCCAGAACACGCCCGGTCTCTGTAAGCTCAATCCTCTGTTCTGCAGTCAGATTGCCATACACAGTACCTGCCACCAGGATCTCCGCCGCCTTGATATCTCCTTTTACTACTCCATGCTCTCCCACAATGACCGAACTTTTCGAGAGAATCTTGCCTTGCAACAATCCGTCTATCCTTGCCGGATCCGAAGCTGCCAGCACTCCTTCAATTTTTGAATTTTCTCCAATAATCGTATTTATCATGCCAGTGTTTCCCGTTTCTATTTTCTTCTTTGAATTAAACATAATTCCTCCCCGTCCTTATCGCATTTATTCATTTTATATTAATGCTTTTTAGACAAAATTGCAATACTTTTTAATTCTTTGTAATATATTACTACTTCTGTTACTTGTATATTTTCATTTTTTACTACAATCTATTGTAAAACTCTGCAATGTCCGTTATAATCAACGAAGAATGTAACAATATGGACCGGCTTCCCGGGGCAATATACCTTTTGTCCTCGACATTATAATATTTAGAAAGGTACAAAAAATGATTACAATAGATAATCTGTGGGATGTTATCACTTCTCATCAGGGAGAGACCTTCTATACGGCAAAGGGCCTCCCCTTCACTTATACCATAAAAGGCGGAGAATTTTTTTCTGACCGCAAAAAAAAGTCTATTACCAGAGCCACTTTTGAAAAAGCCTTTCTTAAGTTACAGGAAGATACCGAACACCGAATCACCGGTCCCAAGGCCCTGAATGTATTTGGCGCCCCTTATATTTTTGCAACCTTCAGCCAGCTTGGGATCCTTTCCTCTCAGGACAACACATAATCAATGGTTTCAACGCTTGTCAAGCTTCATAAATTCCTGTATAATCATGGTAGCTCTTACCGAATACTTTCTCTATATATTAAAGATAGTTTAAAGCAGGGCATCTGAAAAATCCCCCATAAGTACCGGAGGATTTTTCCCTGTTCCTGTCCCATAAAAAGGAGTATAATATGGCATTTGATGGTATTGTAATCGCAAATCTGACCCGGGACATCCGGGATAAATTAGAGGGCGGAAAGATCAACAAAATCGCGCAACCGGAAAAGGATGAACTTTTGTTCACCATCAAAAACAATCGCGAGACCCTGCGTCTCTCCATTTCCGCCAGTGCCAGCCTCCCTCTGATATATTTTACCGAAACCAATAAGCCCAGCCCTCTGACCGCACCCAATTTTTGCATGCTGCTACGCAAACATATCGGGTCCGGAAAAATTGTCAAAGTCACTCAGCCGGGCCTGGAACGCATTATTGAATTCACGATTGAACATTTAGATGAGCTGGGAGATCTGTGCCAGAAACGGCTGATTGTCGAACTGATGGGAAAACACAGCAACATCATTTTCTGCCGGGAGGACGGAACCATCCTTGACAGTATCAAACATATATCCTCTCAGGTCAGTTCAGTCCGGGAGGTTTTGCCGGGACGTCCTTATTTTATTCCCCGGACCGTGGAGAAGTCCGATCCCCTTTCTATTACAGAGGAAGCATTTACTGACCTTATCGGCAATACTCCGGCGCCGGTACAAAAAGCGCTTTATCAAAAGCTGACCGGCATCAGCCCGGTCATTGCCACGGAACTCTGCCATCTTTCCTCGCTCGACGGGGATCGCTCTGCCAATGAACTGAGCGATGTTGAGCTCTGCCATCTCTATCACAGATTTTCTTTGATGATGGAGGATGTGCAAAACGGGAATTTTCATCCCAATATTATCTATCAGAACAGCGATCCAGTAGAATTTGCTTCCGTGCCGCTGACTTGTTATGAAAGCCACCTCTACGAGTTCAGAGAGTTTTCTTCGATCAGTACTCTTTTAGATGCCTATTATGCCCAAAAAAGCGTACTGACTCGCATCCGCCAGAAATCCTCTGACCTGCGTCGAATTGTCCAGACGGCACTGGAACGAAATTATAAAAAATACGATCTCCAGCAAAAGCAGCTCAGAGATACCGAAAAGCGAGAAAAATATAAAGTCTATGGAGAGCTTTTGATCACATACGGTTATGAACTTTCCGGCGGAGAAAAAGAACTGAAATGCCTCAACTACTATACCGACGAGGAGATCCGCATTCCTTTGGATCCCCAGCTCACTGCCCAGGAAAATTCGCAAAAATACTTTAGCAAGTACAACAAACTGAAACGCACCCACGAGGCCATGATCGAAATGCTCACCGAGACGCATCAGGAAATCAATCATCTGGAATCCATCAGCGCTGCGCTAGATATCGCGGTGCGGGAGGAAGATCTGGCTCCGATCAAAGAAGAACTGACCGAATTCGGTTTCATTAAGAAACATGGACCTGCCGGCAAAAAACCACGCATTACCAGCCGTCCCTATCATTATATTTCTTCTGATGGCTTTCATATCTATGTCGGCAAAAATAATTATCAAAACGAAGAAGTCACCTTCAAAATCGCCGACGGAGGCGACTGGTGGTTCCACGCCAAAGGCATTCCCGGCTCTCATGTCATAGTCCGAACCGAAGGCCGCAAGCTGCCTGACAGGGTTTTTGAGGAAGCAGGCTCTCTGGCCGCCTGGTATTCCAAGGGACGGAACAATGAAAAGGTAGAAATCGACTACATCCAGCGCAAGCACGTAAAAAAAGCCGCTGGCGGCGCCCCCGGCTTTGTCATCTACCATACCAACTATTCCATGATGGCTGCTCCTGTGTTATGCCTGAAAGAAGAAATTTAGAAATAAAAGGATACTAGAAAATATCCGGCCCTGGAAGAAGGAGCAGAAGGACAATGTCATTAAGCTTATCTCTGAGAACACTCAGCCACTTCCCGCTCCTTTTTCCACGGTGTACCTTCTAGACCCCTTCGTTATTCCATCTTACTTATCGTCAGAATTATCCCAGCGGTTATAGTCCTCCTCCGGCCGGTTCCAGCGATCCTCCAAAGCGGCTTCTTCTGAATGAAAAACCACGGGTTGCCCTCCTAAGTCCCGGGTATTCATGCTGCGAATTGCACCGGCCAAATATCCCAGAGAAATCCCCAGACTGATAATCCAGAAAAACGGCAGGCCAAACGGCAAAAACGAGAACACCGCCTTGATCAACAGCGGTGTGGTCCTTGTATAGACGCCCAGTTTATACAGCTCACCGAAGGTCAGCTTCGCCTGCATACACGAAGCCACAACCATGCCAAGTAAAGCCACAAAAATCACACCAAAAAAGAAAGATGCCTCCATAAAAAGAAATGCAATTACCAATACCGCCGCGATTGCAATATTTACAAAAGGCCGGAACATTGTGATAATCTCTGATTTTGTAATATCAATATCCAGATCCGATATCTGCAAGGACTGCACCTGCCCGTTACTCTTGACCACCAGATTCTCAGAATCGGCAATCAATACTGTGCCATATCTGCGCAGATTCTCCAGAATCATCTCCTCATCCATGGCCTCATTCTTCGTATCTACAAAAAAATACGTATCTCCTTCTGCGAATTCAAACTGTTCTTCCACATCAAGGCGTCCGTTTGCAATCGTAAAATCCGGCACCATTTCATCAATAATTTTTACAATCCCACCGGTAGACATTTGAAAACGGACAAATGGCACTATCATAGTAAGTAAAAAATAAATTGCCACCAACAAAAAGCCGAATAAAAATGTCTTGCGCTTTCTGTCTTTTAAAAAGGTTCCATAGCTTTTACAATCATAAACCGAATGCACCAGTTCACTAAATACATTCATACTTTTTGTCTTCCTTTCCCAATATCGAAAAATCCGGCGTCAAGGCGCCGGCTATCCTGCTCTATGTACAATCCATGCAATCGTGTCAAAGCAATTGACTGATACCGGCAGCAATCATTTAAATCGCGCCAATCAGACTGCCGATCATAAATACTATTCCCAGATCTACTGCAGCAAAGGCAATCAAAATTCCAATATTCAGCAGTACTCTCACCCCGGCTGACATATTGTTATTACAGGAAACAGATATCGTCGCTACCATTCCCAGGAATGCCATCAATACGCCAAGGGCGCCTCCCATAAGGAAGAAAATATAAGCCAAATGAATTACCAGGAACACATAAGCCCATTTCGGTAATTTCTGCGGTGTGTATGGCTTTCCGGTAGCACAGTCTACTCCGTCCATCACCAGCTTCATCCCGCCAATCCAGGTGTTTACATAAAGCTCCGCTTTCTTCGGCCCCAGAGGAAGCTCGTAAATCTTCCACATGCCGTCCTTTTTCGACATCAGGTTTTTCAGCTTGTTCTTCTCTCCATTGACGACCAGCTTATTCCCTTTAGCCTTAATTTCATATTGCTTTCCGTCCACCACCACATTCCATGGTTTCATTTTTATTTCTCCCTTCTTACCGAGTAATTATATCAGGGTCAGCCCGGCTCTCTGCTGAACTGACCCTTTATCATTCTACTCCTTTGACAAAATTTTGTCTATTGTTTTTTTACAATTTTTATGTTTTTTTTATAATTTCCGTTACCTTTTGCTGATATCCTATTACTGTCCCTTTTTCGGCACCATCACTTCCATTCCTCCCATGTACTTTTGCAGCACCTTGGGAATCCGTACCGTGCCGTCTGCCTGTAAATTATTTTCCAGAAATGCAATCAGCATCCGCGGCGGAGCCACCACAGTATTATTCAAGGTATGGGCAAAATACTTGCCACTTTCTCCGTTTACCCGAATCTTAAGCCGGCGGGCCTGGGCATCGCCTAAATTGGAACAGGAACCCACTTCAAAGTATTTCTTCTGCCGGGGAGACCATGCTTCCACATCACACGACTTCACCTTCAAATCCGCCAAATCACCCGAACAGCACTCCAGAGTCCGCACCGGAATATCCAGCGAACGGAAGAGATCTACGGTGTTCTGCCACAGCTTATCATACCACATGGGAGACTCCTCCGGTTTGCAAACCACAATCATCTCCTGCTTTTCGAACTGATGAATCCGGTATACTCCGCGCTCCTCGATTCCATGGGCGCCCTTCTCTTTACGGAAGCAAGGCGAATAGCTGGTCATCGTCTTCGGAAGCTCCTCTTCCTGGGTAATAGTATCAATAAACTTACCGATCATCGAATGTTCACTTGTGCCGATCAGATACAGATCCTCGCCCTCAATCTTATACATCATGGCATCCATCTCGGCAAAAGACATCACCCCGGTCACCACATTGCTGCGAATCATGAATGGCGGCACACAGTAGGTAAATCCCCGATCAATCATAAAATCTCTCGCATATGCAATCACAGCCGAATGCAGCCTGGCAATATCCCCCATCAGATAATAAAAACCATTTCCTGCCACCTTGCCGGCAGCATCCAGATCAATGCCGTCAAAGCTCTTCATGATATCTGTGTGATAGGGAATCTCAAAATCCGGCACCACCGGTTCACCAAACTTTTCAAGCTCGACATTTTCACTGTCGTCCCTGCCGATCGGCACACTGGGATCTATCATGTTGGGAATGGTCATCATAATCTTTATAATCTTCTCTTCCAGTTCCCCTTCCTGTGCCTCTAACTCAGCCAGACGGGTGGCATTGGCCGTAACCTGAGCCTTTACTGCCTCTGCCTCTTCCTTCTTTCCCTGTCCCATCAGCTGGCCAATCTGCTTGGACAGTTTATTGCGGGAAGCCCGAAGGTTATCTGCCTCCGCCTTGGCACTCCGGCTTTTCTGATCCAACGCAATCACTTCATCTACCAGAGAAAGCTTTTCATCCTGAAATTTATTTCTGATATTCTGCTTTACTGCCTCCGGGTTTTCTCTTACAAATCTGATATCTAACATGGCTTCCTCCTAACCTGTGAATTCCCTCCGTATTTCAAAACCGCTTCTGCCTGCGGGCGGGAATCTCCTTATTCGGTGTGATTATACCTCAGATCAATGGGAAAGAAAACCCCTTTTTTTGAATTCCTTAAATGTAAAAAAACATCCCTGCCTTCTTTAAAACCGGCCGCAGCGCCATATAAACCACTACTACCACGATCGTGCCGGCCACCGCATTGATGAAAGTCACCCCGGCCGCCCAGGTGGACATAATCTTCGCCGCATCTGACTGTACTCCTAACACAAAATTTTTGTAAAAGTATCCGACAATCGGATCCATTATGACGTTAAATCCCAGTCCGGCTATCGATGCAATCAATGTCCAGCGAAATACATAGCCGGTATCATGCTCCTCTGTGATATGGGCAATCCGATGCGCCACAAAACCGGCAATCAAGCCAATGCAAAATTTCAACAGAAATGTCTTTGGCGCACTGGTAATATATACCGGATCCAGGAGATCCGCAATGGTCATACCCAGGGAACCCGCCAGGCCACCATATCCTCCTCCCAGCAATATCGCCGCCAGCACGCAAAATGCATTCCCTATATGCAATGCCACATAATCACCGCCAAATGTTGGAATCGGTATTTTCAAAAAAGTAAACGCCACATAGCAAAGGGCTGCCATCAATGCAGTAACTACTATCTTATAAACTTTATCATTCCTCTGATTTTCCATAATCCGTCCTCCTCTGATTGTCATTTAATTGTTCCTCATCATAACACGAAGGAATCCGATAGGAAATAATCAGTTTATTGTTTTTTTACCATGTCAGTTTTTACCTCAATCCCGGGATTCCACGCAGATCAAGATCCCTTCTGCCAGTTCTATGGTCGCCTCTTTTTCCGCCAGCTCATTGCTGATGCAGAGTCCTGCTTCCTCACCCTTCCGGATATTCTTTTCGTTCAGTGGATAGCGAAATCCCCGAAGCGTGATCCCCTCCACCTTTTCGGTATATGGCAGAAAAGATACATATTTTCCCCACAATTCCTCCTGGTAAAATCTCTTTCCCTGATCAAGCAGGTACAATTTATTCTGGCTGTCGATAAGCCACGCCTCTACGCCTCGCTGCAAACAGGCATACAAAACATGGATATTTCCCAACATATGATCCAGCCGCCCACCCGTAGCCCCCAAAAAAACGATGCGATCACAGGCCAGAGTCATTCCGCGGTTGCAGGCCAGTTCAGTATCTGTCTCATTCTTCTCCGGCCGGTGTTTCTCCCAGACAATATAAGGAATCTTCCGGAATCGTTCCAATACAGCCGGATTTACCGTGTCAAAATCTCCTACCACATAATCCGGTATCAACCCTAACGCCTCCACTGCTTCCAGGCCGCCATCCACAGCAATAATTTTTTGAAAGCTCTCTTTTTGTAAAAAAGACCGGGCGAAAGCCAGATCCAGCTTGCCGCCCGTCACAATCAGACATTTTTTCATTCCTGAAACTCCTCAAATTCTTTCATAAAAGCGCGAACATTGGCCGCCACATCTCCATGATATACGGCAGATCCCGTCACAATAACATTGGCTCCCGCCGCCAGAAACTGCCTGACATTCCCCAAATTTATCCCGCCATCCACCTGGATATCCGTCTTTAACCCCAGGTATTCCAGGCGCTTGCGAAGCTGGCTCACCTTTTTCAAGGTGTAGGGGATGAATTCCTGGCCGCCAAAGCCAGGATTCACAGACATCACCAATACCATGTCCACCTGATCTAAGACACATTCCAGCATAGACACCGGCGTCGCCGGATTTATGGCTACTCCCGCACGCATACCCAGCGAATGAATCTCGCCGATCGTGCGGTTTAAATGGCGGCATGCCTCCTGATGAACGCACAGAAGATCCGCCCCAGCCTTTTTCATAGCTTCCGCATAACGCCCCGGCTCTTCCACCATCATATGCACATCGAATACCTTGTCCGTACAGGGGCGAATGCTCTGAATCACCGGCATCCCAAATGAAATGCTGGGAACAAACATGCCATCCATTACATCGATATGAATGTACTCTGCCCCGGCATCCGCCGCCACTCTCACCTCTTCTGCCAGTTTTCCAAAATCTGCCGCCAGAACAGACGGCGCCAGAATCTTCTTCATCTCCGTCTAATACCTCCTTTTTCCTTTCAATTCCTGATACAAAAGCCGGTAATTATCATAACGGCTCTGACTGATCTTCCCCTCTCTTACTGCTTCCTTCACGCCACAGCCCGGCTCTTCTACATGAACGCAATCCTCACCGAAACGGCAGCCAACACCATAACGGGCAAACTCCGAAAAATAATATTTCAGGGTTTCCGCCGCCAAATCCTCCAGATAAAGGGAGCTAAAGCCTGGGGTATCCATCAGGTAAGTATCCTCCTCAACATAAAAAAGCTCCGCATGGCGGGTCGTATGCTTTCCCCGCTGAATTTTCCTGCTGATTTCCCCTGTCTCCATCTCTGCTAAGGGTTGCAGCAAATTTGTTAAAGAAGACTTGCCGACGCCGGAAGGCCCTGCCAGGATCGTTGTCTTTCCCCGCAGGCACTTGCGGATCTCCTCCACTCCCTGCCCGCTGTACGTGCTGATCAAATGCACCTGACAGCCGCTGTTTTTATAAATCTCCTGATAAAAAAGGCCATGCCGCCCCTTATCCAGATCCATTTTATTAAAACATATAATGACCGGAACCTGCTGCCTTTCCATCATCACCAGGAAACGATCCAGCAGATTCCTGTTTGGTTCCGGCTCAACAACGGCAAAGATTACCAATGCCTGATCTACATTGGCACTGGCCGGGCGAACCAGCTGATTTTTTCGGGGCAGTATTTCATCGATATTCCCTTCTTGCGCCGTCTCATCCAATATGGTGAATTCCACATCATCCCCTACCAGCGGCTTGATACCTCGTTTACGAAAGATTCCTTTGGCTTTACAGGCATACAGCCGGTCATGCCCGTCATGCACATAATAAAAACCGGCAATGCCTTTTATAATTTTTCCTTTCATAACACCTCTCATCAATCCATAGGGAAAAATGTCAGCGGATAAGTCTTTAACACAGCCCCTGACTCAGTATCTACCACCTCAATCTCTCCTTCGTCGCTGCCATTCATACTCTCGATACTCGTGTAGCTGATAGGAAGCAGGGTGGAACCATTGATCGTTTTAGCATCCGTCAATGTGCGGTAAACATCGGTACCATCTGCTTCTTTCTGATGCAGACGCACCAACACCGTAAAGTTGGCGCCCCCGGCTCCTGGCCCGATCAGATTACTTAAATCATAGACATCATTAATAGACGCTACATAACGCTGCTGCCTTTTCTCCGGGCCGCTGCTGACCACATAGCTGATGGTCCCCCCCACGGCAATCTGCCCGTTTTCACCGCCTTCCTGGCGGATTATGCTCCCTTTGGGAACCGTATCGCTGTTTTCCGTAAAGGTCTCTCCGGGTGTCAAACCGGCTTCTCCTAACAATGCCAGGGCATCCGGCTCCGGCTTGCCCACCAAATTCGGTACCGGCACCATCTCCACGTGGGGGCCTTTACTGACATACAAGGTAACGGTGCTGTGCTCTGCTGCCTTCTCCGGTTCATAGCGCAGCAGCTTGCCTTTTTCTTCTGTCTCATTTTCCTCTTCCACTACCTGTACCGTAAAACCCCGATCCTCCAAAAGCCTGCGGGCAGAAGCCACGCTCATAGACTCGAGATCCAGAGTGGTCAGATCAATCTTATCCGAACCCAGGCTCACCACCACGTTTACATGAGAATATTTTGATACTACCGCCCCATATTCCGGATCCTGCGAGATAACGCAGCCCTTCTCCACTACCTCTGATGTCTGGTAGGTGGGCTTCATGCTCAGGAAATTCTCCTTCAGCTTTGCCTCTGCCAGATCCTCCGGCAGCTCCAGAACATCCGGCATATAAACCTCCGTATCTTTCAAAGTCTCTCCTGTGTCATTGATTGATACCTCCTGGCTCTGGCTTTCCGCTGTCGTCTCTCTGCCCCAAAGTCCTGAACCGGACTGAAAAAGCCCGCCCAACTTAGAAAATACGACAATTAACACTGCCACGATAATAATCGCCACCACAATACCGGCCCCTGCCAGCAGCCGTTCAATATGAGAATTCACCTCGTCCTCCGGCTCTTTTCTCCGGTTATCCCGGCGATCCGGTGGCCTCCTGCGATCTTCCGGATAGCGGGTCACCGCCGCTTCTCCTGCCGGCCGGCGGTATTCCCGCATCGGCTCCTCCCGTACCGGTGTATGCTGCTCCTTAATCCTCGCAAGATCCTTATTACTAATCTGAATCGTCTGGCCATTCAGGGCACGCTGTCCATCCGAATCCTGAACAAATTCACCGTCTGGCTGAACCAAAGCCTTCCGCAGATCAGCAATCAACTCATTCGCGCTGCCATATCGGTTTTCCGGCTTTTTAGCGGTACATTTGAGAATAATTCGTTCCAGGCTTACCGGAATCTCTGGATTATAAACAGACGGCGGAACCATGGCATCCTCTAAATGGGACAAGGCAATAGCCACCGTATTATCCCCTTCATAAGGCAGGCGCCCGGTTACCATTTCATACATGGTGATTCCCAGAGAATAGATATCGCTGCGGGCATCACTATAGCTGCCCCTGGCCTGCTCTGGAGAAATATAATGAACCGAGCCCATGGCAGCCGAGGTCATCGTCTGGGTCGATACTCCACGGGCAATGCCAAAATCAGCCACCTTCACCTTTCCATCCCGGGAAATGATCATATTCTGAGGCTTGATATCCCGATGAATAATATGCTGCTCATGAGCCGCACCTATCCCCTGGGCCACTTGAATCGCAATCCCAATACTTTCTTTGATCTCCAGCCTTCCCTTTCTGGCAATATATGTCTTTAAGGTAACACCATCAATCAATTCCATCACAATATAGTGCAAAGCCCCTTCATCAATAACATCATAAACATTGACAATATTGGGATGAGAAAGCCTTGCCGCCGCCTGGGCCTCCATCTTGAACTTGCCTACAAAATTGCTGTCGCTGCTAAATTCCTCTTTCAGCACCTTGATCGCTACTAAGCGATTCAGCTTGTGGCATTTGGCCTTATATACCACAGACATCCCGCCGGCTCCTACTTGCTCTAATATCTCATAGCGATCCTGTAAATACACTCCCGTTCTCAATGTCATAAAATCACCTCACTTATCTGAGGCTCTATGAGAACCACGGATATATTATCCTTCCCACCGCTGCGGTTTGCCGCATCTACCAGCGCTTCTACCTTTTGTTTCATACTTTCCTCAGAACGGATAATATACTCCATCTCAAATTCATCCACCATATTGCTTAGTCCATCCGAACACATTAGAATATAATCTCTCGGCTTTAATTTTAAGGCAAAAAGATCAATATCTACTGTCTCTGCCGTTCCTACCGCACGGGTAATAATGTTCTTTTTTTCCTGGTAATCGCGGCTTCCCCGTTTGATTTTTCCCAATGCCACCAATTCTTCTACATAGGAGTGATCCCGCGTCACCTGCTCCAGCTTTTCCCGCAGCAAATACAGGCGGCTGTCTCCTATGTTAGCTACATAAAGCACGCTGCCTTTAATAGTAGCCGCTACCAGAGTACTTCCCATACCAAAGAGGGAGGAGTCATTGCTCGCCCGGAAATACAGCTCCCGGTTTATCTTGCGAATTCCTTCTTTTAAAATACCGTGCACATCCCGCTCCGGATATTTTATACTAAAAAAACTCACCAGATTCTCCACCGCAAAACGTGACGCATAATCTCCTGCATTGTGCCCCCCCATACCATCTGCCACCAAAAACAGATTATCCAAAGAACCCAATGGGGCTGTCGAGGAATAGATATAGTCCTGATTCATACTGCGATATCTTCCCACATCTGTAAGTGCGTATGCCTGCACCGCCATCAACCTCCTTCTTTTTCATGATCTTCAAAGTTTCCTGTCAGATAGCTTCTCCGAAGCTGTCCACAAGCTCCCTGGATGTCTCTGCCCATCTCTCTTCTTATCGTAACTACAATTCCCGCTCTTTCCAAAATCGCTTTAAACTCCTGGATTGCCTTTCTGTCAGAACGGACATAGCTTCTCTCCTTTACCGGATTCACCGGAATCAGATTCACATGTCCATGCATGTCTTTCAACAGTCCGGCCAGCTCCCTTGCCTCTGCCGGATTGTCATTCACACCCTTCACCAGGCTATATTCAAAGGTAAGCCGCCGCCCCGTCGTTTCAAAATACTCCCGGCAGGCATTTAACACTTCCGGCAGAGGATAACTTTTCGCCACCGGCATCAAGGTCCGCCGCACCCGATCATTGGGGGCGTGCAATGACAATGCCAGGGTCACCGGCAGACTTTCCTTGGCAAACCGCCGGATTCCCGGCACAATTCCGCACGTAGATACCGTAATATTACGTGGGCTGATATGAAGTCCCCGCTCATCGGAAACCAGCCTCAGAAAACGGATCACCTCTTCATAATTGTCAAAAGGCTCCCCGGAACCCATGACTACGATGTGGGACACGCGCTCTCCCGTCAGTACCTGGATCCGGTAAATCTGCTCCAGCATCTCCGCTGCCGTCAGATTCCTCTCCAGCCCCTCCAGAGTAGATGCACAAAAACGGCATCCCATCCGGCATCCCACCTGAGAGGAGATGCAGACCGAGCTGCCATGATGATATTGCATCCATACACTTTCTATCACATTTCCGTCCATCAGCCGGAACAGATATTTACGGGTACCATCGATCCGGGAGATCTTTACATCCACCGGTTCCAGTAATGTCAAAGTAAAATGCTCTGTTAGCTTCTCCCGCAGAGCAAGCGAAAGATTGCTCATCTCTCCAAAATCCGCAACTAGCTTCTGATGAAGCCATTGATATACCTGTCCGGCACGAAACGGCTTCTCCCCCATATCTCTCAGGCTCTGCTCCAACTCCCTTAGATACAAGGACTTGATATCTGTCTTTTCCATCTATTGTTTATCCTTTTGAAATACGGCAATAAAAAAACCATCACAGGGATATCGTCCCGGAAGCAGCTGCACATACCCCATCTTTACCGTCTGTTCGTCTATCACTGTTTTCTCTGGCAGCTTTAACTTTCCCGGAACAAAAGGGAAATTCTCCAAAAACCATTCGCGCTGAGCTTCATTCTCCCGCCGGCTGATGGTACACGTGCTGTAAATCAGTTTTCCTCCCGGCTTTACATAGCGGGAAGCCACTGTCAAAATTTGCTTTTGCAGCTCTGCCAGGGAGCAAATCCGATCCTCTGTCACCCGATACTTAATGTCCGGCTTTTTGCCAATAACGCCAAGGCCGGAACATGGCAGATCGGCAATCACAATATCCGCCTGCCCCTCCCAGCGTTCATCAAACTCCAGGGCATCCCATACCTCACTACGGATATTTGACAATCCGGTACGGGCAATATTCTCCCGGATCCGCTCCGCCTTCTCCTCCGTCAGATCCCGGACTATTACCAATCCGGTATCCTTAAGCTTATCCGCCATATGTAGCCCCTTGCCTCCCGGCGCACCACATATATCCAGCACCTGATCTCCCGGCTGCGGATCCGCCGCTTCCGTCACCAGGGCGGAAGCAGCATCCTGCACCTGGATCCAGCCCTCGCGAAACGCTTCCAGGCGTTCCAGATAATCATAGCCTGACAATAGTAAAACCTGGTCAAAAACCGGGCTGACAGAAACCTTTACCCCCTGCCTCTGTAAGCTTTTTTGAATCTTCTCCATGGAAGCCCTGCTTTGGTTGCACCGTACTGTAGTTGGCGCATCCGCCAAAAACGCCTGTAAAATCCCCTCCACAGCTTCCCTGGGATATTCCCTGCTCCACATATCCACGAGCTCCTGAGGCATGGAATACCGCAAGGACAGATCCGTAAAAGAAATTTCCTGTTTCCCCCGTGCCACATTCCGCAACACCCCATTGACCAAACCGCTCAGACCGTTAAGGCCACGGCTTTTTGCCAGCTTCACCGCCTCATCGCACACGGCCCGATCTGGCACCCGGTCCATCCATAAAAGCTGATAGACCGACATCCGCAGAATCGTCCGGAGCACAGGCCTCTGCTTTTCTAACTCTCCTTTCAGACAGCCCTTAAGCACGGCATCCACGGTCAGCCGCCGTTCCACAGTACCCTCGGAAAGCCGGGTGATAAAAGCGCGATCCGCCTTTTCCAGATATTGATATTTTGCCAACGCCTCGCCTAAAACATCATGGACAAATCTGTCTTTTTCCAATACCTCCAGCAATATGTCCAGGACAATCTCTCTCGTCCTGGCAGCCTTCGGGACTTTTCCTTTGTCACGGTTTCCCGTGCTCCCCGGTTTCTTTCCCACTGCTGTCTCAGTCATCCCTTCTCCGCCCTCCGAATAAAAGCAGGAGCCGCAAAAGCTGCAGGACGGAAGCCGCTACCGCCGCCACATACGTAAGGGCGGCCGCTCCCAATACTCTTCTGGTATCCGACACCTCCTGCCCCTGTAAAATCCCCAGCTGCCCTAAAAGCCCCACGGCCCGGCCGGAAGCATTAAATTCTACCGGCAACGTGATTACCTGAAATAAAAGCGCCAAAACAAACATCCAGATCCCCACCTGAATAAATGGGGTCAGGCCAATCAATAGTCCCAGCAAAATCAATGGCCAGGACAATTTGCTGCCCAGATTTGCCACCGGGACAAAAGCAGCCCGCAGACGAAGAGGCGCATATCCCACATGATCCTGAATCGCATGGCCGCATTCGTGGGCAGCCACTCCGATTGCCGATACCGAAGCACTCCCGTATACCGGCTCTGACAAATTCACCGTCTTCGTCCGCGGATCATAATGATCCGTCAGCTGCCCCCTGACCGCCTGTACTGTCACGTCATAAATCCCCTGAGAATGCAAAAGCTGCCTCGCCGCCTCCGCCCCGGTCATACCGGTACGGCTTCGAACCTGGGAATATTTCTGAAAAGTGCTGTTGACCCGTGCCGATGCCCACATAGACAGCAGAGCGCCGGCCAACACCAAAAGATAAGTAGGATCCAATCCATAATAACCGCCATAATAAGGCATAAAACTGTCAACTCCTTTCCTGGCACATAACGGCTCAAATATCGGAACGATTCCCCAAACGCATCCCGGCCTGTACCGGAAATCCTCTTAAAAACGCCGCCGTATCCATCCGTTTCTTTCCCTCCAGCTGCAAGCTGGTGATATTCAGAATTCCGCTGCCGGTCTGTATCTGCAGGCCCGATGCCAAAGCCGCCACGATGACACCGGCATTTCCCTGTTCCCTGGCTCCGGCCGAATGCGCCCCCGCCGCTTCGCCGACAACGCTTTTTTCTTCCTCATCTGCCGGCAGTACCTTTGCCTCCCACAGCTTTAACATCTTTCCATTGAGCCAGGTATAGGCGCTGGGCCAGGGATTCAGTCCCCGAATCAGACGCTCAATCGCCGTTGCCTCCATATTCCAGTCTATCTCTCCGAAAGATTTGGAGATCTTCTTCACATAAGTCGCCTCCTCATGATTCTGAGGCGTCCTCTTTAGCGTTCCGGCTTCTAACTTGTCTAAGGTTGACAAAATCAGTCCGCCACCTAACTGGCTAAGGCGATCGAACAGGCTTCCCCCTGTCTCTTTTTCATCCAGGAGAATGCTCTGCTTTTCCAGCATATCCCCGGTATCTATGCCCTCATCCATCATCATGGTGGTAATCCCAGTCTCCCGCTCTCCGTTGATCACCGCCCACTGCACCGGCGCAGAACCCCGGTATTTGGGAAGCAGGGATGCATGAATGTTGATACAGCCATGTACCGGCACCTCCAAAAACTCCTTTGAAAGAATCTGGCCAAAGGCAATCACCACCATTACATCCGGTTTCAACGCTTGCATCTCCTGGATAAAGGCCGCATCCCTGGCCCGCACCGGCTGATATACCGTAAGCCCATAATGCAGCGCCGTCTTTTTCACCGGAGACATCTGAATCTCTTTTCCCCGTCCCTTTGGCTTATCCGGCTGGGTCACCACTGCCACCACCTGATGGCGGGAACCAATCAGCGCTTCCAGCACCGGGACGGAAAAATCAGGAGTGCCCATAAATACGATTCTCATGCTTCCTCCTCTTCCTCATCATTATCCATCAGCTCTCCCTCCATCACATCGACATACAGCTCTCCCCGAAGATGCGCACACTCATGACAGATCGCACGGGCCAAAAGCTCTTCTCCCTCCAGCTCATACGCTTCGAGATTCTCATCTAAAGCACGCACCTTCACATAGGCAGGCCGCGTCACTGTCGCATGCTTGCCGGGAATGCTTAAGCAACCCTCTGGCCCTGTCTGGCTTCCCTCCTGCTCCAATATCTCCGGATTGATCAGAACATACTGGTTCCCATCCTCCACATCAATCACCACAATCTGCTTTAAAATCCCTACCTGCGGAGCCGCCAGCCCTACGCCATTGGCCTCGTACATTGTCTCAAACATGTCTTCGACCAGCTGCTTTGTCCGCCGGCTCATCTCTTTCACCGGCTTACATTCTTTTCTTAAAATATCATCTCCAAGAGTTCGGATCTGCCTGATTGCCATATCTGCCAATACTCCTTTTCTTTGGGCGCCATCCCCTGTCCACCCTTTTATTTTATGCTGCAGCCCGACATTCAGCTGAAATCATACTGGATAGTCAGCCGCCTGCAATCCTCCGTTTCATCCCATCGATCCTGGACATATTTCCGGATTCTTATTAGTATATCATAATTTTCCTGTTTCATATATAAAATTTTTCTATAAATATCATTAACTTTATAAACAGGAGCCGGAACCGGACCGATAATCTCCACGCATGAACCAAAATGTTTTACCACAGAAGCCCGAATCAGCTCCATCATATGCCCGGTCAACTGCTCTTCTTTCCCTGCTACCTGTAATCCCAGCATATGCCCGGCCGGCGGATAATGCAGCAATTGCCGGTAGCCCATCTCCTGCTGGTAGAAACTCTCATAATCCTGAGCGGCCGCTGTCTGGATTCCATAATGTTCCGGCATATAGGTCTGGATAACCGCGATTCCGTTTTTTTCTCCCCGGCCGGCCCTTCCCGCCGCCTGTACCAACAATTGAAAGGTCCGTTCCGTGCACCGGAAATCCGGGGCGTACAAAGATACATCCGCCGCCAAAATCCCCACCAGAGTCACCCCTGGAAAATCATGGCCCTTGACAATCATCTGTGTCCCTATCAGAATATCGGCCTCTTTCTTGGCAAAAGCCGCCAAAATCGACTCATGTCCCCCTTTCCGGGAAGTCGTGTCCAAATCCATCCGCAAAATTCTGGCCTCGGGAAACATCTGTGCCGTCAGCTCCTCGATCTTTTGGGTACCCACCCCAAAGCCTGCCAGATATTCGGAATTGCAGGAGGGACATGTCCTGGGCAATCCTATCGTATATCCGCAGTAATGACAGACCAGATGACGGTTGTTATGAAGAGTCAGCGACACATCACAGTGAGGGCACTTTACCGCCTTGCCGCAGCTGCGGCAGGATACAAAGCTGGAATAGCCCCGCCGGTTCATAAACAGCATAATCTGTTCTTTCTTTTGCAGCCGTTCTTCCATCAGCCCCTGCAGGCGGCGGCTGAAAACCGATTTGTTTCCGGCCCCCATTTCCTGACGTAGATCCACCACCTCCACGGTGGCCGGAGAGCTTCCGCTGCCAGCACGGTTTTTCAGGGAAAACA
The DNA here is from genome assembly GCA_910588125.1 of uncultured Lachnospiraceae bacterium. GTDB lineage: Bacteria > Bacillota > Clostridia > Lachnospirales > Lachnospiraceae > Brotaphodocola. The sequence goes on along the minus strand of CAJUPI010000015.1, from coordinate 22,833 downwards.
ATCGATAAAGCCCGGCCTTCGCCCGGGAATAAGACTCCATAGACGGCGTCGCTGAGCCGAGTACCAGCTGAGCACCGCTCATTTGCGCCAACTGTTCTGCCACTTCTCTGGCATGATATCGGGGAGTTCCCTCGCTCTGATAAGCTCCTTCATGTTCCTCATCTAACACAATCAGACCCAACCGGGCAAACGGCGTAAATAAGGCCGACCGCGCCCCAATCATAATCTGGTTTTCTCCCTTCCGCGCCTTCTCAAACTGATCATAACGCTCTCCGGCAGACAAACGCGAATGCATCACACAAATCCGCTCTCCAAAACGAGCATAAAACCGCATCACCGTCTGATAGGTAAGAGCGATTTCCGGAATCAACACAATTACCTGATATTTCCGGGCCAGTACATGATCGATCATCGCCATATAGACTTCCGTTTTTCCGCTCCCTGTTATTCCGTGAATCAGATAAGGAATGCGTTTTCCCTGATCATAGTCCCGGCAAAAGCTGTCCACGATCTGTTGTTGCCAGACATTCAGGCAGAAAGCCTCCCCTGTAAAAACCGGATCGGTTACCATCGATCTTATCACTTGTTTATTTCTTGCCTTTACCTTGCGTTTTACCGGCAATACCGTTTTCAAAGCCTGGTTCATGGTGGAACCATAGCGTTCCTTCATCCACCAGGCCAGGGCAATCAGACGGGAATCTGCCGTAATGCTGCCGGTAACCAATCCCAAAATCTCTTTGATCCGGCTTTCCTCAAAACCGGCTTTTTCTGTAATATCAACCACATATCCTTTTCTGCTCCGGTTACCGGAACCAAAAGGAACGCAGACCTGGCTTCCAACCCGAATCTCTGATAGCAGGGATTCCGGGATCCGGTATTGGAAGATTCGATCTACGTTTTCATGAGAAATATCTATGATAATGCTGGCATATTTCCTTGCCATAGGTGTACTCCTGTCTTTTTCAAAAGCCTTGATGCTCCTGATCCGTCCCGATCAGCTTCTTGGCCACCTCTCCCAACTTCATACTGTTAGAACCTTTTAACAGTACACAGTCTCCCGGCTGTAAAAGTCTGATCAGCTTCTCATATAAGCAATTCAAGTCACCGGCTGCAAAATGCAGGCACTGTTCGCCGGCCTCAATCACCCTGGAAAGCTCCCCCAGGGTCAGCACCACATCGACAGGATGTCTCTCCAGCCACTCCCCGATCTCCTGGTGATAGCGTTCTGCCTCCGGCCCCAACTCCTTCATATCCGCCAGCACGGCAATCCGCCTCTTTGCCGGTTCCATCGATTCCAACACCTTAAGGGCCGCCAGCATAGAGACCGGGCTGGCATTGTAGGTGTCGTCAATGATGGTCACCCCGTCACGCTCATAAATCTGCTGCCGCCCCTGAAAGCCTGTGAACTCCTGCAGCTTCTTTGCCGCCTGTTCCAGCGAAATCCCGTAAAGATCTGCCACCGCCAATGCCGCCATGGCATTCCCTACATTGTGAAAGCCCATGACTTTTAGCTGTACCGGGATCCGTTTTTTTCCACGAACTGCCGTAAACCGGGGACATCCTTTGTTCAGGCTAATGTCCTCTGCCCGGTAGTCACAGTTTTCTCCGGTTCCATAATAAAGAGTCACACAACCTTTTCTGGCCCGGGTATCTCGCAGAAGCGGATCGTCGCCGTTCAGCAGCAAAATCCCGCCTTCCTTCATTCCATCCTGAATTTTCAGCTTTTCCCGGTATATGTTTTCCTGGCTCCCCAGCTGTTCGATATGAGTCACCCCTACATTTGTGATTAAAGCGGTATCCACCCGGGCGATCCGGGCGATAACGGTCATCTCTCCCGGCATACTCATCCCCAGCTCCAAAACACCAATTTCATCCTCAGAGGTGATCTCTGACAGCGTGATCGGAACACCAACCTGGCTATTTTTATTTCCCGGAGTCTTATATACTTTTCTCCCGGCAGACAAAGCCGCCGCCACCATCTCCCGGGTCGTCGTCTTGCCCACGCTTCCGGTGATTCCCACTAACGGCAGTGTGAGACGTTCCCGATAATAGGAACCGATGGCCTGAAGCGCCTTTTTGGTATCTGCTACCCGAATCCAGGGACGTCCATCCTCCATCCTGTCATGCTCAGAAGTCAATACTGCCGCCGCCCCTGCCGCAAATGCCTGATTGATATATTTGTGCGCGTCCACCCGTTCACCAACCAGCGGTACAAACAGTTCTCCGCCTTGAATATTCTGGGAATCAATACTGATATGCACAAGAGGTATCCCCTCGTCCCCGCACAGCAAAGTGCCTCCTGTGGCCTCCACTATTTCTTTTACCGTCATCTGTTCCATATCATATCTTCTTTCTTCGTTCTTAATATCTATGGATTAGGCCCTTCAAATATGTTTGCCGGCTTCCTTCTTCGGCAATCCGGACACGGCTTCCTGCACCACGGCCCGATCCAAAAATGGATAACGGACACCCTGGATCTCCTGATAATCCTCATGCCCCTTCCCGATAATCGCAATCATATCCCCTGTCTGGGCATGATGGATACTATAAGTAATGGCATCCCGCCGATCCGGGATTTCTATGAATTTTCCGCCGGTTTTTTCAATGCTTCCCCGAATATCTCCCATGATATCTTCTACTTTTTCATAGCGGGAATTGTCAGCAGTAATGATCGAAAAATCAGCCATTTTTCCGGCAATTTCCCCCATGGAATAACGGCGATCTTTAGAACGGTTGCCACCGCAGCCGAATACACATACCAGGCGTTTGGGGTGGTACTCCCGCAAGGTAGACAAAAGGCTTTCCATGCTGACCGCATTATGGGCATAATCCACAATAACGCAGAATTCCTCTGAAGTATACACAATCTCCATGCGCCCGTCCAGGCATAAATGCTCCAAAGCATGGCAGAGTGCCGCCTGGGAAACACCGGCCTTTAAACATACTGCCGAAGCCGCTAAAGCATTGCTGACATTGAATCTTCCCGGAATATTCACCCGCACCGGAATCCGGCTATATACATCATTGGCACTTGCTGCCTGCTTTGCACCGGAATCCTTAATCGTAAATTCCAATCCGACAAAATCCGGTTCTGACACATAGTGAATATTCTCCGCCTGGTACTGCGCTATGTTATCGATCCCAAAGCCCTCCCACGGACAGGGGATATCCCTGGTGATCTCTTCCACATGCCCATCATCCATATCAATCAGGGCAAAACCGCTCTGGACAAAAATCTGTTTCTTGTAATACAGATATTCTTCAAAGCTCGCGTGCTCATCCGGACCGATGTGATCCGGAGAAATATTGGTAAACACACTATAGTCAAAGTGCAGTCCCGCCACCCGATACATTTTCAGCGCCTGGGAAGACACCTCCATCACACAGCATTTGCAGCCTGCCTCTACCATCCGCGCAAAATACTGATGGAGTGAGTAAGATTCCGGCGTCGTATTGACCGTCGGATAATGCTCCTCTCCGAAAGACACCCCGTTTGTCCCGATAATACCGGTCCTTTTTCCCGATGCCTCCAGGATCGCCCGCACCATATGGGCCGTGGTGGTCTTTCCCTTGGTCCCGGTGATTCCAATCATCATAAGCTTCTTTGCCGGATATTCAAAACGGGCGGCTGAGAGAAGTGCCAGGGCTTCTCTTCCCTGCCCCACCTGAATCACAGTGATATTCTCCGGCACCGCCACCGGCCGCTCCACTACCAGCACCCGAACTCCGGCCGCCAGTACCTGAGGGATAAAATCATGGGAATCCACCCGGGTTCCGGCCATGCAGACAAACACTGCTCCCGGCGCCGCCTTCCGGGAATCATAGATCACCTCATTTACTTCTTCCTCCACACTGCCCTGCAATAAGGTATATCGCAGTTCTCTCAACCAGTCTTTTAACATCACTGCCTGCCCTCTTTCTTTCTGACTCACCCGTTAAAACAGCCCGGTAATCTTTCCTTCCTCATTGACATCGATTCCATCCGCCGCCGGCTTTTTCGGCAATCCCGGCATAGTCATGATCGCTCCGGTGAGAACTACCACAAAGCCTGCTCCGGCAGATACATATACATCCCGCACCTGAATTGTAAAATCCGATGGCCTTCCCAGCTTAGTCTGATCATCCGACAAAGAGTATTGCGTCTTGGCCATGCAGACCGGCAGATTCCCAAAGCCCATTTCTTCAATCCTTGCCATGGCTTTCTCTGCCGCCGGTGCATAGCTGACGCCATCTGCCCCATAGATCTCAGTAGCCACAGTATGCACCTTATCCTTTAAGCCCATCTCATCCGGATAAATCGGATGGTAATGGCTTTCCTTCTTTTTCAGTGTCTCCAAAACCTTTCCGGCCAGGGCCTCCCCGCCTTCTCCGCCCTTTGCCCATACCTCTGACAAGGCAAATTCACAACCGCGCTCTTCACAAAAGCCGCGAATCAGCTCATACTCCGCCTGTGTATCACTGGTAAAGGAATTCAGCGTTACGACCACCGGCACTCCGTATTTCTGGATGTTCTCGATATGCTTTTCCAGATTGACGATTCCCCGCTGCAATGCCTCTAAATTCTCCGCGCCCAACTCCGCCTTGGGCACTCCGCCGTTATATTTCAACGCACGGACGGTTGCCACCAGCACAACGGCATCCGGCTTCAGTCCCGCCATCCGGCACTTGATATCCAAAAATTTTTCTGCTCCCAGATCCGCGCCGAAGCCGGCCTCTGTCACTACAATATCTGCCAGCTTCAAAGCCGTCTTTGTCGCGCGTACACTGTTACAGCCATGCGCAATATTGGCAAAGGGGCCGCCATGGACCAGCGCCCCGGTATGTTCCAGAGTCTGAATCAAATTCGGCTTAATGGCGTCCTTTAAGAGTGCTGCCATGGCCCCCACTGCATTGAGCTGCGCTGCCGTTACCGGTTCCCCTGCATAATTATATGCAACGATAATTCGTCCCAACCGCTCTTTCAAATCCTTCATATCATCCGCCAGGCAAAGAATCGCCATGATCTCCGAGGCCACTGTAATCACAAAATGATCCTCCCGCACCACGCCATCCGCTTTGGCGCCCAATCCCACTACGATATTGCGCAGAACCCGATCATTCATATCCAGGCAGCGCTTCCACAATATCTGCCGGGTATCGATCTGCAGGGCATTGCCCTGCTGGATATGGTTGTCCAGAAGTGCTGCCAGCAGATTATTGGCCGAGGTAATCGCATGAAAATCTCCTGTAAAATGTAAATTCAAATCCTCCATCGGCACCACCTGCGCATAGCCGCCACCCGCCGCTCCGCCTTTGATGCCAAAGCATGGCCCTAGAGACGGCTCCCGCAACGCCAGCAATGTCTTATTTCCCAGACGGCTTAAGGCATCCGCCAGCCCAATGCTGGTAGTCGTTTTCCCCTCGCCCGCCGGAGTGGGATTGATCGCCGTCACCAACACAAGTTTTCCGTCAGGATTTCCCTCCACTTTCTGCCAAAGTTCATCGGTCAGCTTTGCCTTATACTTTCCATAAAGCTCCAGTTCATCCTCCGTGATTCCATAAGCGGCTGCCACTTCCTTTACCGGCTTCATTGTTGCTTCCTGTGCGATTTGAATGTCTGTCTTCATCTCTTTTCCTCCTGATATGTCTTTGCCTGTTACCGTTTCCTGTTACTCTCTACTCTTCCCAGCCAAGCAGCTCCTCAAATTCCTCCATCGTGACCAGAATTTTCCTGGGCTTCGTTCCTTCCTCCTCTCCCACCACGCCGGCATCCGCTAACTGATCCATAATCCGGGCGGCACGGTTAAAACCAATCTTAAACATTCGTTGTAACATACCGATAGACGCCTTTTCCTTCTCAATGATAAATCTGCCGGCCTGCTCAAAATATTCGTCCCTGCCATTCCCGTTTCCGCCGCTGCTTCCCGCCGGGCCTGCTGCCGGCGCCGCATTCATCTGCTTTTCCACATCCGGATCATATTCGGCAGTCAATCCCTGCTCAACAAGAAATTCCACTACCCTTTGCACCTCCAAATCCGATACAAAAGCTCCCTGAACCCGCTGCGGCTTTGGTATGCCGGAAGGGAAGAATAACATATCTCCTTTTCCCAGAAGCTTCTCTGCCCCATGCATATCAATAATGGTCCGGGAATCCACCCCTGAAGATACAGAGAAGGCGATCCGCGAAGGCACATTCGCTTTGATAAGGCCGGTGATCACATTCACAGAAGGCCGCTGAGTGGCAATCACCAGATGAATCCCCGCCGCCCGGGCCAGCTGTGCCAGACGGCAAATCGCATCCTCCACTTCTCCCGGCGCCACCATCATCAAATCTGCCAGCTCATCCACAATAATCACAATCTGTGGCATTTTCTTTGGCTTTTCTCCTTCCGGCACATCCTTCAGATTCTCAATACGGCTGTTATAGCCTTTCAGGTTTCTCACATTGCATTCGGCAAATTTCTTATAGCGATCCTGCATCTCTGCCACTGCCCAGTTCAATGCTCCGGAAGCCTTCTTCGGATCCGTCACCACGGGAATCAACAGATGGGGAATCCCATTATATACGCTCAGCTCCACCACCTTTGGATCTACCATGATCAGTTTCACATCCTCCGGGCTTGACTTAAACAAAATACTCATAATCAATGTATTGATGCATACCGATTTGCCTGAGCCGGTCGCTCCCGCGATCAACAAATGAGGCATTTTGGCAATATCGGTAACGACCACCTGGCCGCCGATATCTTTTCCCACTGCAAAAGCCATTCGCGAAGTATGGTTTTGAAAAGCTTCGGATTCCAAAAGCTCTCTCAGATATACCGTAGTGTTCTCCTTGTTCGGCACCTCGATTCCCACTGCCGGTTTCCCGGGAATCGGCGCTTCAATCCGGATATCCGCCGCCGCCAGGCTGAGCTTAATATCATCTGCCAGCCCTACTATCTTACTGACTTTTACCCCTTGCTCCGGATGCAGCTCATAACGGGTCACTGACGGGCCACAGCTGATATTGGTCACCGTCACGCCTACTCCAAAATTCCGCAATGTCTGCTGAAGCTTGATGGCAGTATCTTTGTATTCCTGCTGGGAACTTGCCTGAGATAAGAGGTTTCCCCGCTTTAAAAGAGTAACCGGCGGGAATATGTATTCCTTTTTCGGAAGCAGTTCTTTTTCGCGAATCTGCTGCTGTACGCTGATCTCCCCGGCCTCTCTGGCCTCCTTGGCCTCCTGCCGCTTGGATTCCAAACGCTTATGCAATGCCTCCGTATCCGACTCGATAATCTTGCCGGAAGCCGTTACCACTCGCTTGGATTCCTCCGGGATCACGAAGTCCCCCGAATCGATATCCCCGGCCGGTTTTTCCATCTCATCCATCTGGTAATCCGCCGCTTCCGGCTCTTTTCCGGGTCTTTCGGCCCGATAGAAAACCACAGCCGGCGGTTCTTCAAAAGCAGGCTCCGGCTGCCAGCTTTCTTCCTCCATAGCCTCCGATTTCTGCCAGCTCTTCTCCCGGACCGGCTCCTCCGCCAATCCGTCACTCCCGTCATCCGGCGATTGCCAAACCTCCGGCAAATATCTCTCCCCCGGCTCCGGTTCTTCCATAAAAATCTCATCTGGCCTGTCCTCTTCGTATTTTGATATGGGCGTTGCCAGACGGATCGGTTCCAGAGAATAGGCGGAATCATCTTCCAAACCAGCTTCAGCCGCCGGCTCCTCCAGTACTGTTTCCAGCCCATGAAATACCGGTTCTGACGCCGGCGACGGAAAAGCCGGTGGTTTTGCCGGTTTTCCAAAGCTGCCCTCCCAGTCACTCAGATGAGAAATCCCCTCTGCTACCAGGCGCTGTGCCGACTCTGCCGGAGACAATACTTTATCAGCCTCAAAAGGAGCAAAATCTTCACTTGTGCAATCGATAGCCATCGTGATTTTACCGGTAAAAATATCAGCCGGATCTTCCCCTTTGCCCTTTTCCTGCTCTTCCCGGATCGCCTCCTCCTGTTCCTGGCCGGCCGCCGTATATTCCTCCTGAAATTCTGTTTTTTCCTGCTCCTTTGGCTCCTTGGCGGCGGTATATTCTTGCGGGAAACCTTCATTATCCTCCGGAATCGAAAAATCCGTAGCCGTCAGGTCTACCCCGCGTACTCGCTGCTCCTGGCGCAGGCGCTGCCGCTCCTCCTGGCGTTTTACATGCTGCTCCCGTCTCCGGTCCATGTCCTCCCTGGCATACCGGTAGGCCGTACCGCCCTGTCGTTTCACTGCCTTCACCAAGGAGCGCTCCGTGATACAGACCACACTGATCGCCAGACAGACAAGCAATACCAAAAAGGCTCCGATATTGCCCAGAACTGCCGTCAAAGCCATGCAGATCAAGCCACCGATCAGGCCGCCGCCGGCTCCTTTTTCCGAAGACAGGCGATAGTATTCCATAAGCCCTGTCCCCTCCTCCGGACGCGCCCCAAACAAAAGCTGGACCAGACCGCAAAGGACTAACACCAAAGCCACCGACGCCAAAAGCTTCCGCATCGCCGTCAGATTCTCCCGGTTGGACAGATAAAAACATGTCCCCACAAACAAAAGCAGTGGGGCAATAAATCCCACCATGCCAAAGACTCCCAATTGAAACGTGCGCAGGTAGCCGCCGGCGGCCCCGCAAAGATGAAAATTACTTAAAAACAGCAGCACGGCTATCGCAAAAGACAAAAGAATCAGCACTTCAGCGCCGATAAAATCCTCCGACGGTGGTTCCGCCACCGGCACTGCCGTATTTTTTCTTCCTTTTCCAGAGGCTGCCTCCGCTTTGCCATTATTATTCTTGTTGTTGGTGCTGCCTCTGCTTCTGGCACTTTCTGCCCTGCTGCCACCTCTCCCTGTTGCCTTTTTATTGGTTGTTGCTGCCACTAATCTATGCCTCCTGTTCTCCAATGAGGATAGTATACAAAAAAATGGCAGGAAATGCAACCATAGGAATCAAGCTCTCAACAAAACGCGATGACCTATGCCTTCCGTTTTGCACAGGTCATCGCCCTCTTTTCTCAGTCTTTCTTTTGTCCATCTATCTGCTGATAAAGCTTACGCAGCGCTTCCCGGATCCCTCCGACCTCATCAATCAGGCCCTCTTCCACTGCCTGGGCCCCCACCAGGACGGTTCCCAAATCCCGGGTCAGCATTTTAGTATTGTGCATCAAGGTCTTCACCTGATCGTATTCCATCCGGGAATGAGCGCTGATAAAGCGCAAAATCCGATCCTGAATCATATTAAAATACTCATAGGTCTGAGCGGCGCCGATCACCATTCCGTTCATGCGGACCGGATGAATCATCATAGTTCCGGTCGGGACGATAAAAGAATAATCCGTAGATACTGCCAGAGGCACTCCGATCGAATGGCTGCCCCCCAGCACCAGGGATACTGTCGGCATACTCAGGGAAGCAATCATCTCTGCAATCGCCAGCCCGGCATCCACATCCCCGCCGGAAGTATTCAAAAGCACAAGCATCCCGTCCACACTGTCATCATCCTCCAGCGCAGCCAATTTGGGAAGAACATGATCGTACTTGGTTGTTTTCGCATTCCCGGACAAATTCTCATGCCCTTCCACCTCCCCGATGATGGAAAGCAAATGAATCTTTCTTTTGCCCTGGTTGTTCTCCAGAGTCAGCTGCCCATATTCCTCCAGCTTTTCATTTTCTTTCTGTTCCAGATCCTTCTCTTCCTTTTTCCGTTCCGTGCCTGCATGATTGTCCACATTTGACAACGTTTCCTGCTTGCTATCTCTATTATGACTGTTATTCATGGAAATCTCCCTTTCTTTGGCTTTTACGTATTGTTATACCGATTTTTCTAGTATGCGCAAAAAAAGGTTGCTTTATCCAATATCCCCTCAGCAGGCAGGCGGGCTATCAGATGTGAGCTGCCATCAGGCTTAACTCCCCTTTGATACAGACCGTCCCATATCCGTCCGGCAAAATCAGGCAGGTACCTTTTTTTACCGGATTTTCATCGATCATGCCCTCCCCGTCAATCACACTGACAATCAAAAACGGTTGCTTTTGCTCCAGCATAACCGTTCCCCAGATATCATATTTCTCCACAGTATAAAAAGGACAGCTCACTAAGAATGTTTTGTCATACCCGTTTTCATGAGATATCTGCTTTTTTCCTGCGTAATCCTCATGAGGACACTGAACCACATCCAACGCCTGCTTTATATGAAGCTCCCGCAGCTTTCCTCCTGGCATACGTCCATAATCATACATCCGATAGGTAATAGCCGAATTTTGCTGAATTTCGATTAGCAGTGTCCCTTTCCGGATCGCATGAACGGTTCCCGGCGGAATCTGAAAAAAATCTCCCGGGCGGATCGGACGGACCTTCAAAAAATCCTCCCACCGGTTTTCTTCCATCCATTGCTTCATCTCTTCTTTGGACTTTGCCTGATGGCCCACAATGATGTCGGCTTCCGCCTCGCAGTCCAGAATGTACCAGCACTCCGTCTTGCCTCGTGCCCCATTTTCATGAACCCTAGCATATTCATCATCGGGATGCACCTGAATGCTTAAATCCTCCCTGGCATCGATGAATTTTACCAGAAGCGGAAACTCTTCCCCCTCGATATTCCCGAATAATTCCCGATGGTTTTTCCACAGCCAGGACAGGCTTTTTCCTGCAAACCTGCCCTCAGATATCAGGCAATCCCCCTGGGGATGGGCACTCACCACCCATGCCTCCCCTGTGTTCTCTCCGGGAATCTCATATCCAAAATAATCCCGCATCCGGTTTCCTCCCCATACCATAGTCTTAAAAACCGGAGCCAGCTTAATCATTTCTTTCATTTTCTTTCTCCTCTTTAATATTCTTCCTTTCGTGCATCCATCCCCAGCTTCATGGCCCCTAATATCCCCTGATTGTCATTTAATGAAGGACCCACAATATAAGAATCTATATCCTCCAGCTCTTTAGTCTGCAAATAGCCGCCCAGCATTTGTTTCACTTTTTCCCGCACCATCGGAAACAGCTGCTGCTGATGCATGACACCGCCGCCCAGAATAATCCTCTGGGGAGACAACACCAAAATATAGTTGGTAATCGCATAAGCCAGATAGTGGGCCTCCAGTTCCCACACCTCGGATTTCTCTGCCAGGGTGGTTCCTTTTGCCCCCCAGCGTTCCTCGATGGCCGGTCCTGCTGCCAACCCCTCCAGACAATGGCCATGGCTGGGGCATTTCCCTTGATAGGCATCATCCCCTCTGGCAGGGATCAACATATGGCCTCCTTCCGGATGCTGCATGCCATGCAACAGTTTTCCTCCCGCAAGTACACCGACCCCTACTCCTGTCCCTACTGTGATATAGATAGCAGTATCCAGGCCTCTGGCACAGCCCCAGGTGCTCTCTCCCAACATAGAACCGTTGACGTCCGTATCAAAGCCCACCGGAATCTTCAAATTCCTTCGGAAATATCCACAGATATCGTAGCCTCTCCACGCCAGCTTCGGTGTCATCAGGATATGGCCATAAGTCTCTGACTTTAAATCCAGGTCCACCGGGCCAAAGCACCCGATCCCCAGAGCAGCAATCTCCTTATCCTGAAAATATTCCAAAAGCTTTGGCATCGTGATTTCCGGAGTCTCTGTGGGGATCGATACCTGTTCCAAAATCTTCCCTTCCTCCGTTCCGATTGCGCAAACCATCTTTGTTCCACCCGCTTCCAATGCTCCAAATCTCATAAATTTCCTCCTGACAGCATTCTTTCCTTTGTGATTTCTTTTGCTATTCATAAGAATACCACAAATACGAGCATAAGAAAACCCGATATTGATCCTTTCATCTGACGAATCTGGATCAGCGAGAAGGTTCCCGTTGCATTTCCCCTCTTCACCTGCTATAATATTCCCATAAAGGAGGCGAACACTATGGATATTTCCGCATTGTCTGTTACTCTGCCCACCCTCGAATTATCTGGCCAGCTGGGTATTGCCGTCCTGTCCAAAGCCTTAGATACTGCCGAGGTCACTGGCGATGCGATCGCTCAGATGATCGAGGCGTCCGTTACCGGCTTGGGACAGAATTTTGACATCCGTGTTTAATAAAGCAGATACGCCTGGGAAGAAGGGGCGGGAAGAGGGCATTGCAAAGTCAACTACCCATCATTTGTAGTTTATTTTGCAATGCCCTCTTCCCGCCCCTTCTTCCCAGGCTGAATCATCTCAGAATGCAACTTAATATCTTTGTCTTCTGCCGTACTTTAACTTCTTACATCAGCGGCGCAAACAGGCGCAGGCCTGCTCCGGCCAGTCGCTTTACCAGAGGATATCTCCGGCATTCCGCATCTGTAATCTCCTGGCACTGTTTAAGAGTTTTTTGAAAATCTCTCTCCACATCTGCTACCGCCCGGTTTTGGTACAGGTAAACCGCACACTCAAAATGCAGATACAGGCTCCGGTAATCGAGATTCACGGATCCCACCACTGCCTTCTCATCGTCGCTGCTGAACACCTTTGCATGGACGAACCCCGGAGTATACTCGAAAATCTTCACCCCGGCAGCCAAAAGCTCCCGGTAATACGATCGGGCCAGAAGATAAGCATATATCTTATCGGGTACATGGGGCATGATGATAATCACTTCCACCCCGCGTTTGGCCGCGAATGTCAGCGAAGTAATCATATCGCTGTCCAGTATCAGATACGGCGTCATAATGTGTACATAGCTCTTTGCCTCATTTAAAATATCAAGGTATACGCTTTCGCCGACGGCCTCTTCATCCAGGGGGCTGTCGCCATATGGCATCACATAGCCCCCCATGTCCAGGCTTGCTGGGTAGCGATAATCCGGGGCCCTTAAATATTTGCTGTAATCCTCCTCGCTCCGTTCGGATACATTCCACATCTGCAAAAACATCATTAGAAAGCTGGTGACTGCCTCTCCCTTGAGCATCACCGCCGTGTCCTTCCAATGTCCGAAACGCACAATTTCATTGATATACTCGTCAGCCAGGTTGATCCCCCCGGTAAACGCCGTATGTCCGTCAATTACCGTGATCTTCCGGTGATCGCGATTATTCTGATAGCTCGTGAGCGCCGGTTTTACCGGGAAAAACACCTTGCAATGTACCCCCATGCGCTCCAACTGTTGTGGATAGCGATGCGGCAGCAGGGTCAGGCAGCCCATGCCATCATACATGAAGCGGACCTCCACGCCTTCCCCCGCCTTTTTCACCAGAATCTCCCGCACGGAATCCCAGAACTTCCCGTCCTCCACGATGAAATATTCCATGAAAATATACCGTTCCGCCTTTTCCAGCTCCTCCAAAAGCTGTAAAAGCATCTCATCCCCCAGCGGAAAATATTCCACATAAGTCTTATCATAGATCGGATAACCGCCATACCGGCTCATATATTCTGCCAAATGCGCCGTTCTTTTGCTCTCCCGCGAAAGCCGGGCCATGACCATCTCATTCTGTTTCAGATATGGTTCGGTCTGTTTCAGGATAACTGCCAGACGCCTGGCAATCCGCCTGGTTCCCACCTGCAGTTCCAAAAAAATGTAAAACATCGCGCCAAACACGGGAAATACCAGGACCGGAATTACCCAGGCAAGCTGATAGATTGGATTCTGGCGTTTATTGATAATGTAGATTACCACCACGGTACTGAGCAAAGTAAAACCGCCATACACAAAGAAAATGTGATCGCCCAGCCATTTGAAAGCCCCGAACAATACGGCAAGCTGAATCAGCAGAAACAAGGTCACGAACGCTGTTCTGCCAAAAATTACCCGCAGGAATTTTTTCCATTTTTTTTGGTTCATATTGGAAGCCTCCTTGGAAAAACACAGTCTATCCCCGGTCCCTTAAGTCCGTAAGAAAACGGAAAGCCCAGGGTTAGCTCTCTGCCAGTGCCTGCTCTAAATCTCCTATGATATCCTCCACATTTTCAATCCCTACGCTAAAACGAATCATCGCCGGATCTACTCCCGCTTCTATGAGCTGTTCATCGTTCAGCTGCCGGTGGGTATGGCTGGCCGGATGCAACACGGAGGTCCTGGCGTCTGCCACATGAGTCACGATAGCCGCCAGCTTCAGGCGATCCATAAACTTAGCCGCTGCCGCCCTTCCCCCTTTCAACCCAAAGGAAATCACGCCGCAGGTACCATGCGGCATATATTTTTGCGCCAGCTCATAATATTTGTCGCCCTCCAGCCCCGGATAGCAGACCCAGTCCACATCCGCCCTGGCTTTCAGATATGCTGCCACCCGTGTTGCGTTCTCACAATGACGCGGCATCCGCAAATGCAGTGTCTCTAACCCCACATTCAGTAAAAAAGCATTCTGAGGCGACTGGATGGAACCCATATCGCGCATTAATTGCGCCGTTGCCTTGGTGATATAGGCAGCCTTTCCGAACTTCTTAGTATAAACCACTCCATGATAGGAATCATCCGGCGTGGTCAGCCCCGGAAATTTGTCTGCCTGCGCCTCCCAGTCAAAATTGCCGCTATCCACGATACAGCCTCCCACGCACATAGCATGGCCGTCCATATATTTGGTCGTGGAATGAGTTACAATATCTGCCCCCCATGCAAAAGGCTGGCAGTTGATCGGTGTGGCAAAGGTATTATCCACGATCAGAGGCACCCCATGGCTGTGTGCTAGGCGGGCAAACTTTTCGATGTCCAGTACTACCAGCGCCGGATTGGCGATCGTCTCACCGAACACGGCCCGTGTATTGGGACGGAACGCCTTTTTCAGCTCCTCTTCCGGCGCATCCGGATCTACCAACGTGCACTCAATGCCGAACCGTTTCAAAGTGACCGTAAACAAGTTGGAAGTCCCGCCATAAATAGTCGCAGCGCTGATCACATGATCGCCGGCGGAACAAATATTGAGCACCGCATACATATTGGCCGCCTGTCCGGAAGATGTCAGCATTGCTGCCACGCCTCCCTCCAAAGCACATATTTTTGCCGCCACCGCATCATTGGTCGGATTAGCCAGACGGGTATAAAAATATCCGTTTTCTTCCAGATCAAATAGACGCCCCATCTGTTCACTCGTTTCATATTTAAAGGTAGTGCTCTGGTAAATGGGGAGCACTCTCGCTTCTCCGTTTTTCGGCTGCCACCCTCCCTGAACGCAAAGCGTTTCCCGCGACAGATTCTGATTCATACTGTTGTCCTCCTTTATCTTGTAAAAAATTTAAAAATAGTCTATCATAAATAGCAGAGATTCTCAAGTAAATCCCCATATCGGCATTGCAGATACCACAATGTAACGCCGCCCAAAAGCGCCAGCCGCCCGAATTTCAAGGCTTTTTTGTTTTCTCTCTATACAGGCGTCGTGCACTTCCCAAAGATACCTTGTCGCGGCCAATCTGTTGAACCGTGATTTCCTTGCCTTCTCCCCATAACTCATCGTCTGCTGTCAGGCAATCCTGCCCGACCAACACCGTCTCCAGCGGCTTATCATCAACACAGATCGTCGAATAAGAATTGAAATTTTCCCCATAGACTACAATCCGCCCTGACTGATGGCTTGTCTCCTTCTGCAGAATGGGTATCGTCCCCATCTCCAGCTTTGTAGCCTCAAAAGGAGAATCTCCGCCATATACCTCCTGCTTTCCATAGAGAATATCATATTCCAAAAGCTTCATGGCCTCCAGATACTCCTCCTGCTCCATGACGCTCCGCTTCAGATAATGCTGATGGAAACGAGGCATGGTTCCCTCGTGAATATTTAAAAGATTTAACACCTGTGAGGTCAGCTGATAAGCTTCCAAATCACGCTTCACATCCGGCAGTCCCAGATTATTCCAGATAACGTACTGAGTTTGATACAAAGAACGATTCTTCATCTCCTCCTGAGTCCATTCAAAGCCCGGCAAGTGGTCTCCATAGAGCACCAACACCGTAGGCTCCCGGCGGCGGGCCAGACGATAGACCAGTTTTTTGAGGAATCGATCCATATCGTGAATCTGTTCACAATAATACGCGAAAGAGGGGTATTTTCCATGGCCCTGCACCGAGATGGTATAGATAAAATCCTGTCCCACCGAGGAATCGAGCGCCTTAAAAATCTCATCGACCAGCACCTCGTCCCGGCACCAGCCGGTAGGATTTTTCTCGATCCGCCCCATATATTCGATGGGTGTAAAGGTCTCAAATCCCAGCTGGGCAAATACCTTGTGACGATCATAAAAAGTGCCCTCATTGTTGTGGATGGCATGGGCGCGATAACCTAAACCGCGCATGGTAAAGGCCATGCTCTCACAGGCCGTTTTTTGCAGCACCGTCTTGTATGGATATTCGCCTGGCCCGAAAAAGTCCAGGTTCATACCGGTAATGCACTCAAATTCTGTGTTTGCCGTCCCCGCCCCCACCGAAGGCACACTCAGATAGCCGGAAGGGTAGTCCCGTACCAGATAACGAAAAAAGGGAATCGGATCTTTGTCTACCGGATTCTTTTGCCAGAGCGTCGGATCAAAAAAGGACTCCAGCTGCACCATAATGATGTTGGGGGTTTTATTATTTTCCAGAGAATAGAGTTTCTCGGGCCTTAGCGACTCAGCTTCCAGCTCCGCCACCACTTCGCGATCATAGGTGTCCGGCCTGGCAATCCCGGTGTTAAAAAGAGAATTCGCAAAACAATAAGGAAAGCCATACGTCTGATACGCCTGGCCGATATTTCCGAAGTGTACTGCCACCAGGCCGCTCATCATTGCCAGATTTAAAAAACCCCAGATAACTGCCAGCCCTACTGCTGTCACACAGGCCGACTGCGTCAGGTTAACCGGCTGCCGATCCATAGGCGCCTTTCTCCACGCCACCGCACATGCCAGCATCGCCAGCACAAAAGCGGCTGCCCCCAACACGATTTGAGGCCAGGTCAAATATGTCGTCAGAAGCGCCGCCGCATAGGGAATCATCCTCAAATCCGTAGCCGTAAAAGGCGTCGTGCGAAACAACAAAAGCACTCCGTTTGCTATTCCCGCCAGTGCCCACAAAAAACCGGTCACCGAGACAGCAAAGAATTTGCGGCGCACAAAAAACACCCACAAAAAAGGCGCCAGCACCAACAGGGTATTCATCAAAAATACCAGCGGATTCCCCAACGCGTATCCGATCAGAGAAGAAAGTGATTTCCGGCTGATAAGTTCGATCAGAAGATTAATAAGCAATGCCGTTATCATAAGATGTCCCAGTATTTTCCACAAACGCTTCATCTTTGCAGGTAAACTCCTTTTCTAAACTTCTCCTAAGTCTATCACACTTCTTCCAAAAGAAATATCCCCGATTTTCACAAAGTTCCACTCAAAAAAGAATTGTCATTGAATTTTTTACCGATATTGCATATAATGTTAAAGTACAATAGACATTTAATTAAACTATAATACATACTCTTTTTAAGAAGAAACGAGGACTTATTATGACTGATTCCCTGGTACAATGGCTCACCGCCGCTTTAGGCGGAAAGGTTTCCGGAGAAGCCATCATTTTCATCATTTCCATGATTCCCATCCTGGAGCTGAGAGGTGGGCTTTTAGCCGCTTCCCCTGCTCTTTTGAACGTGCCCATCCTGCGGGCGATTCCTATCTGCATCGCCGGCAACCTGTTGCCGATCCCCTTTATCCTGCTGCTGATTGAAAAGGTGCTGGATATCATGGAACAACTGCCCGTCCTGGATCGCATCGCACTCTGGGTACGGGAAAAGGCCGATAAGCATAAAGGGCAGGTGGAAACCTACGGCTTCTGGGGACTGGTTCTCTTCGTTGGCATCCCATTGCCGGGAACCGGCGCCTGGACTGGTTCTCTGGTAGCCTCCCTGCTTCATATGAAGATCCGCAAATCCTTCCCTGCCATCCTGCTGGGAATTATCATCGCCACAGTGATCATGTCCCTATTGTCGTACGGCCTATTGGGGGTTTTGTTTGGATAATATATTCCCTTGCTTTTCTGCCAGATATTCCATCACCGCCTGCATCGGCGGCGAGACCCATTTATCGTGATGATAGAGCAGCTGCCGCCATATCTCCATCTCAAAGCCTTCTACACAGAGATAACGAATCAAACCAGCTTCCACTGCCTCTTTTGTCACATAATCCGGCAAAAAAGAAATCCCCATTCCCTGTGCCACCAGCTGGCAGATCCGATCTGCATTGCCCGTCTCAAGAACCGGGCGGATCTCCAGCGACTGCGCTGCCAGCTTTTCATCCATCAATCTCCGATAGCTCATCCCTTTCTCTGTAAGTAAAAAAGGCAGCTTGACCAGTCTTTCCAGAGAAAGCAGCTCGATATCCGTTGGCTTTCTTTCCTTCCTCTCCCCAAAATATCCGCTACCTGCGACAAAATGTACCGTGACCTTTTCCTCGCTGGCAATCCGGTATGTCCGGTCATAGATATGATTATCCAGGGTATAGACCAGATCCACCTCATTTTGATTCAGCAGACGAAACATCTCTTCCGTACTGCCTGAGATGATTTTCACGGTAATTCCCGGGTAGCGCCTCCGAAAGCTTTGAAAATCGCCTCTCAGCAGCCAGCTGCACAGAGAATCTGCCATCGCAATACGGACATGGCCGCTGATCTGTTCCTGCTCTTTATGCAACTGCTTTTCCAATTCCTGTGTCAGGCGGCGGATTTGATGAGCATAGGCAAGTACTTCCCGCCCCTTTGCCGTCAGCGTTACTGTATGATTGATTCGCTCAAAAAGCGGGAGCCCCAGGCTTTTTTCTAGCTGCCGAATCTGAAAAGATACTGTGGATTGGGAATAACCAGACTTCTCTGCCGCCTTGGTAAAGCTAGAAAGCTCCGCCACCTGTATAAATGTCTCGAGGTTTTTGATATCCATGACTATCGAAATTTTTAATTCTCCTTATTAAAATTATTAGTTTTACAAATACTAAACCATAGTATATAGTAAATGGAGAAGATTTTCAATTCATTGACGTCAGAAGAAAGGATTTTATCATGAAAACCAATACAACATCCCTCTCTTCCCAGGCACCGCATCAAAACGGCGGATTTCAAAATTCGCTGGGCTTTGTACTGGCCTGTGTCGGTTCTGCGGTGGGTATGGGGAATATCTGGTTGTTTCCCTATCGTCTGGGACAATATGGCGGCGCTGCCTTCCTGATCCCCTATTTTTTCTTCATCGCCTTATTCGGGCTAGTAGGGCTTTCGGCCGAATTTGCCATCGGACGGCGGGCGCGGACCGGAACCCTGGGCTCCTATGAGTATTGCTGGAACCGGATCGGCCAAGGAAAGATCGGCTATCTTTTGGGATGGATCCCTTTGTTAGGCTCTCTGGGTATTGCCATCGGCTATTCCGTGATCCTCGGCTGGGTGCTGCGCGCCCTGGGAGCTAGTCTCACCGGTTCCCTGTTTGCCGTGGAGCCAGGATCTTTTTTTGCCAATATTTCATCAGCCTTCGGCAATATTCCCTGCCATTTGCTGATTATTGTCCTGGCCTGTACACTTTTGATAACCGGAGCTACCAAAGGAATCGAAAAGGTCAACAAAATCCTCATGCCGGCCTTCTTCGGCCTGTTTGTCATCCTCGCCGTACGGGTGTTTTTCCTTGAAGGCTCCGGCGACGGTTATCGCTTCTTGTTCATTCCCAAATGGGAATACCTTTTGCAGGCTGACACCTGGGTGATGGCCATGGGACAGGCATTCTTCTCCTTATCCATCACTGGCTCTGGCATGATCGTCTATGGATCCTATCTGGGAAAAGAAGAAGATATCCCCAAAGCATCCGTCTATACAGCCGTGTTTGACACTCTGGCTGCCATGCTCGCCGGGCTGGCCATCATGCCGGCTGTGTTCGCCTTCGGCATCGAACCGGCCAGCGGACCTCCCCTGATGTTCATCACTCTGCCGCAGGTATTCGCCAAAATGCCTCTGGGCAATCTTTTTGCCGTGTTTTTCTTCATCTCCGTGGCCTTTGCCGGCATCACCAGCCTCATCAACATGTTCGAGGCCGTATGCGAATCCTGGCAGACCCGCTTTGGCATGCCACATTCCGCCATGGCCGCTGCCTGCGGAATCATTGCCTTTGGCATCGGGGTGTTTATCGAGGACGGCAATAAAGTCGGCGCCTGGATGGACTTTATCACTATCCTGGTCGTGCCCTTCGGCGCACTTTTGGGCGCCTTTTCCATCTATTATATCCTTGGATGGAACGAAATCGGACAAGAACTGTCCACCGGGCGCCGGCAGCCGCTCGGCATGTGGTTCTGCACCCTGGGAAAATACATCTATGTCCCCCTGGCGATCTTTGTCTTCATCCTGGGAATCCTATACGGAGGAATCGGCTGATAAACACTCCCATCCGCCATAACCAGCCCGCAAAAAGCTAGTGGCGGAAAAACTTCCGGACAAAAAGCTTGCCTGTTTTGCCTTTGCAGGGATTTAGAAATTCTTAAAGCTTTCGATTTTGCGTTGAAATGAAAATGCATACTGTCTGAGTGAAACGAGTTTATGCATTTTCATTTCGCATTTAGCAAAATTGAAAGCTTTTAGAACTTCTTAATCCCGAAACCAGCAAAACAGGCAAGCTTTTTATCCGGAAGTTTTTCCGCCACCGGCTTTTTTCAGGCGTATCTCTCTCTGGCAGCCTATTCTCCGCACAAATCCACAATCACCTGTGCGAACATCTTCGCACTTGTCACCAGCTCCTCCACGATCGCGAACTCATCCGCACCATGCATCCGGTTATCCGTCTCAGGCATGGACGCGCCAAAAGCAACCCCGTTTTTCAAGTTATGCACGTAGGTCCCTCCTCCGATAGAAAGACATTTTCCCTCTTTCCCAGTATAGTCCTCATATACCCGCAGCAATGTCTTCACAAACAGGGAATCCGCGTCCACCATATGCGGAGGCAGCATAGAATCGTTATGCAAAGTCAGCCCTTCCGCCGCCATCTTCTCCTTAACCACCTTCAGCATATTATCCTCATTGCCGCAGACGGGTACTCGGCTGTCAAACTGTCCGGCCAATCCGGACGCATCCACTGTCAGCATTGAAAAGGCCAATGTCAGAAGCCCGGATACTTCATCCTCCATCGCCACTCCCAGTGCCTTGCCATTCACATCGCCATGCGGCATCAGTGCCAGCATCTTTTTCAGATACTCCTTCTGGGCGCATTCTGCCAGCGGCAACCGACACAAAAACGTCAATAATCCGGTGATCGCATTGTTCCCCTCCTGCGGTCTGGCAGCATGAGCTCCGGCCCCTACCGCCGTAATCTCACAAACCGGGCCATTCGTCTCAAACTGGAATGCAATCCCGGTATCCGCCTGTACCGCAGCCGCCGTCTCCTCCAGCAGGGAACTATCCAATCCTTCCACAATCGCCTTCGCTTTGCCCGGTACCACATTCACCTTAGTCCCGGCTTCCAGCTTCACCAGCCTTGGCAACGCCTCGGACACTTCAAAAGCCGCTGTAAAATGCCCTTCCAGCCGCCCTTTTTCCACATTGACCACCGGATACTGCCCGTCCGGAGAGAACGTCATCGGCGCCTCCTGTTCAATGGCATAATAATGCCGGATATCTGAACTTCCGCACTCCTCATCGGTCCCCATAATCAGGCGGACATTTTTCTTTAACGGAATCCCCAGCTCCTTTATCGCACGCATGGCATACAAGGCCGCTACTGCCGGTCCCTTGTCGTCGGCAGTACCGCGTCCATAAAGAAGACCTTCCTTTACCACCGGCTGGAAAGGTTCGGCCTCCTGCCAGCCCTCGCCGGCCGGCACCACATCCAGATGCGCCAGGATATCCAGCTGCTTGGGGAGCGTACTGTCAAAATCCACACATCCCACATAACCGTCATAATCCTGTACTTCAAAGCCATATCCTTCAGCCATATCCAGCGCTGCATCCAGACACTCCGCCGCACCAGGTCCGAAAGGCATATCCTCTTCCGCCGGCATCTTCTCACTGTTAATCCGGCAAAGCTCGCAGATATCTTCTACCATCTCCTGTGTGTGAGCTGCCATATACGCCTCAATCTTTTCTCTGTACATCTGTTATCCCTCCTGCATTCTTAAATGATTTTTAATATAGCTTTTGCCCAAGCCTTCCTTACTTGCCCATCATCCCCGCCAATGTCTCATTTACCAATTTGCCATCCGCCTTTCCTTTGACCTTCGGCATCAGCACCTTCATGATCTTTCCTTTATCCGCATTCACCGGCTTCTCAATCCCCAGCTCTTTTAACACTCCGGTGATCACTTCCCGAATCTGTTCCACACTCATATCCTCCGGGGCAAACTCCTTATACACGGCGATCCGGCCGGCTGCTTCTGACCGGATATCCTCCCGGTCCGCCGGAGCCGTATCATACGTCTCCTGCGTCTGACGGATCTCCTTTTTTACAATGGCATTTTCCTCTTCTTCTGTCAGATCTTCACGCTTATCGATCTGCGCGTTCTTGAGAGCCGAAAGCAGCATCGAAAGAGCATCCTTTCTCGGCTTATCCTTCGCCTTCATCGCTTCTACCATCGCTGCTCTTACCACATCTATTTTGCCCATAACTATCATCCTTTCCTGAATTATTAATATTTCTATCCTATTTTCATTTTGTCTCGTTAATATCATCAATGGACAAAGAGACTCACATCTTTACCACCTTTTCGATTATTGATATAATAAAATCTCCCTATATCCCATCTATTATGAAAGAGGTGATTCTATGACCGAAGCCAAACGCCAGGATAAATAAACAGCCCCGGCCCCCCAATGTCATTAAGTTTAGCTCTGAGAATACTCAGCCAGGGAAAAAGGAGCGGGAAGAGGCGGAAAAATGGTCTGCCGCTTTTGACTTTGCAGGGATTTAGAAGTCCTTAAATCTCTGAG
>CAJUPI010000014.1 GCA_910588125.1 uncultured Lachnospiraceae bacterium | reverse complement strand
GCTCTGCCACCGATCTTGAGTAGTCTGTCTTGGTATTAAACAATTTCTGAATGTCCCCACGGGTAACATCCATCATTTTCTTTTTACCCAGAATGGGAACGATGTGATTCTTTACTATTCCGCAATAATTATAATAGGTTTCATGACTGTCCGTACGCTTTTTAAGCTCCTCCTCAAGCCAGAAGAACATAAAATCGGCAACATTCACCCTTGCGTATATCCATATATGGAATCACTGTCCATACTGTAACTTTTCTGTATCAACAAATTTATTCAACTGTGATCACTACAATTTTTACAGCTTCACTTGGATGCTCTTCATCAAAATCAATCAACCCACGGTAACTAATCTCTACTTTATCACCCACGGCAATGGAGGAATCCCCTTCTACTACATGAGCACTTTCCGTGGAAAACCCTTCCAATATCTCTGCATTCTCCGTGGAAAAATAATAGAGCATGTCATCCTCCGGCGTCCTGATTGTAATTTTGTCGCCTTCATATTTTTCAACAATCCCGGCAATGGGATCGCCCTCTGTAATTTCCTCATCTTCCGGAAAAACATTTCCATCCTCTTCTGCAATCTCCTGCTTTGACGGTTCCACAAGATTCGTTTCTGCCTCCGCAGCTTTTGTATCTGCGGTTTCTTTCTTATCCGCTTCCTGTGGGGAATCAGTCTCCACAGATACCGCATCCTCTTTTGATTCGGATGAGCAAGCGGTCATCCCCATTGCCAAAACGATCATAAATATCAGAATACATTTTCTTTTCATAATCTTTCTCCTCATTTTCTAAAAAAATCGTATTTCTGTAGCATGGAATTCATCATTTTTAAAGCTGCCTTTCATTTCAACGGACATATGCTCTTTCAAATCCTGAAATCCAGCTTCTTTGTCTTCATGGTTTTCCCCACTTCCATCCGTGGCTCTCATATAAAAGACGGTATCCTCCTCAAAAACCACATGAATCAACTGAGTGTCAGGCAGATCAGCATTGGAGCTTGGAGAACTATACGATAAAGAACCGTCATCAAGAATTTTCACTTTCTTTTCGGCGATGAAAAATGAATTCTCTTCCATTTTCCAAACCTTACCCAGAAAATCCGCATCAACAGCAGCGGCAATATCCGGCTCTAAAACCTGCCATCTGCCTTCTGTATTTTCCGGTGGCTCCTCCGTGTCCCCATCAATCTCTTTTGATACATTATTTGACTCCTCTGATAACACTTCGCTTTTCTGGCTTTCTTCTGTTTTAGCAGCAGGCTCAGAGCCGGAACCGCATCCCGTAACCATTGTATTCAATATACAGACAGTGCCGAATACTATCATTGCCTTTTTCAATTTCATAAAATTTCTTACCTCCTGATTATTTATAGAAATAACCGCTATTATAGTCTGTCTGATTCATTTAAACAACCTATTTGTTGTGAAATGCTTTCTAGATGCCGTAAATGTCATGAAACATTTTTTCTCCTATAGTCCCTGGCAGGGACGTATACCAAAATAGTTTTCCATGCGGTCCCGCAGTCTTCCTGCAGACACATCGTATTCCCCGGCAATGCAGGATTCACAGCATGGGTATTTGTACACCAGGGTTTTCGATAACCGGGCATCCCAGCTGTTTAACTGCCTGCCACATTTGTTATAGTCCTGAGCCAGCCATCTTACATTCTGCAATCGCCCTCCCCCTTCTTTCTTGTGAATGTTGTTCTGTCCCTATATGCCTTCCGGCCTTCAGACAGCAAAAAAGCAGGAATGACTCTCTGATATTCTTGGCGTCCGCAGCTTCCTGTGAACCCGTGTCATTCCTGCTCTGAAAAGAGATAATTAAATTTTCCAAAATAAAAACCAGCGGTATATAGGTCTCAATGACCAATTCCGGCTTTAATTCCAACAACGGAGAATAGATGTTGAAATAATTGGCTCTATAACGGTTATAACTACGCCAGCTGCGATTTTCTTCAAAGTTTGCAACAGAGAACCCCTTGGACTCTATGGAAGAAACAACCGCCTTTTTAGCTGCCGCTTGCGGCTTTCGCCAGGAACATCTTCCGATGCTGCATAGGAAATATCGATATCCTCCGAAAGGTGATCCAAAATCTGATAGCATTTTGTCAGGGAAGTGCCGCCTTTAAAGACCATTCCCTTTACCCTGAGGCCAGCTCCCGGAGAGCAAGTATAACATAATGGTCTTTTTCAATGATTCCGGGAAGTATATGCAGTTCGTTAGAAGCAGCGATGATAAGTTCGCTAAATGCTTCGTGGCCATGATGTAAATTCATAAATAATTCTCCATTCAATCAGTTTTCTTGCAGTAGGCCCCGTAATGCCGGACAGCACGCTGGAAAGAAACTCCTTACTGTAATTTTTCTGCTTTACATATGTTTTCGTATATATCCAAGAGCATATATTGGTTAGGTAACAGCAATGTCATTCAGTTTCGCTCTAAGAATACTCAGCCAGGGAAAAAGGTCATAAAATCCATCCCCCGACTGCTTGTACCAACAAAAACTGTTGATGTAAAACGGCCATATCCATAGCAGGAATATCGGGAGCGTTTTCTTCCATAGAAATATTCTCCTCAAAATACGATTTCAACACATTGAACTTCAAACGGGCCTTTTTCTTGCCATCACCTTTTTTACCTGCCGTACAATCTGTTCTGCTGTCAGCCCATAGCGTTCCTGCAGATATTCAAATGTCCCCACTTCGCCGAATTCATCTGAAATCCCCACGGATTCAACCGGAACCGGATTTCTCACGGCCAGACATTCCGCCACTGCTCCAAATACGCCTCCGCGGATATTTGAGTTTTCACAAGTCACCACCGCGTTACACTTTTTTGCATATGCCGCTACCGTATCCTCGTCCAGAGGCTTGACAGACACCAGATCTATCACCGACGCATGAATCCCTTCCTGAAAAAGCTGCTTTTGCGCTTCCAGCGCCTCTGCAACCATAAATCCGATTGCAAAAATTGCCACATCGCCACCCTCTGTCAAAACATTGGCCTTTCCACACTGATATTCAAATATATCATATACTTTCCTGGCCAGCCTTCTCTGGCTTCTGATATATGTGACGCCTGGCCGTTCTTTTGTTCCCCGTAGTATCGCTTTGAATTGCACGGTATCGCAAGGCTCAAAGATCGCAGCGCCGGGAATGGTTCGATATAACCCCACATCCTCAAACGGCATATGGGTTCCGCCATTGTACATGGCACAAATTCCCGGATCACTTCCAATGATACGGACGCTGTTTTTTGCATATCCCACCGATAAAAACACCTGATCGAAACATCTTCTTGACGCAAAAACCCCAAATGTATGGCAGTAAGGCTTTCTGCCCTCTGTTGACATCCCAGCAGCTATTCCAATCATATTTGCTTCCTGAATTCCACAGTCAATCGCCCGATCCGGATATATTTCCGGAAGCATTCCCGTCCCGAAAGAATTCATAAGGTCAGCATCCAAATAAACTACCTGTTCATCCTCTGCAAGAAGCTGCTTCATAGTATCAGAAAAAACATCCTTAAAGGAACAACTTTCCTTGCTTCCATCATATCCCGACTTAAACATGTTCTACCTCTGCTATTAATTGATTGATCGCTTCCTGTGCCTGTTCTTTTGAAACAGCTAAATGATGGTTATATTTCTCATTTTCAACAAAGGCCGCGCCTTTTCCTTTTATCGTATTCATAATCACCGCACTCGGTCGCTGTTTTTCCATTTTTATTTCGGCAATTGCCTGATACAGCGCTTCTACGTCATGTCCGTCCACAGTAATGACATTCCAGCCAAAAGCCGTAAACTTAGCTTCCAGATCTCCCAAAGGCATGATTTCCTCTACATATCCATCCAGCTGTTTTCTGTTTCGATCCACAAAAGCCGTCAGATTGTGAAGCTTTCTGTGTGCGGCGTAAAGCGCCATCTCCCACACCTGTCCCTCCTGGCATTCCCCATCCCCTAAAATCAGGTATACCTGCTGCCCGGTTGCTTTCAACGTTTCTGCAATACCTGCTGCCGCCGACGCCCCTTGCCCTAATGAGCCGGTTGTCATATCAATTCCCGGCGTCCGGTTCCGATCGCAATGACTGGGGAGATTCGTTCCCCCTCGGTTCAGTGTTCCCAACATTTCCACAGGAAAAAATCCTTTCAGAGCCAACGCCGCATATACGGCCGGCCCCCCGTGGCCTTTTGAGACCACCAGACGGTCTCTTTCCTTCCATTCCGGATTTTTGCTGTCATATTTCATCACTGACTGATAAAGAACAGCCAGTAAATCCGTCATCGATAAGGCTCCTCCAATATGGCCTGAACCAAATTCCGCAAACATATTCAGCTCTGTAATGCGCATTTCCCGCGCAAAATCTATGATCTCTTTCTTTAGATTTTCGTCCATTATCGTTCATTCTCCATTTCCAGCATACTTGCAAGACGTTGCTGATGGCGAGAATTGGGATCAAATTTCCCGAACAGCCAGGCTTCCAAGACCCGCTCAAAATGATCCGCTGTTACCAGCCAGGAACCGGTTGCCAGAATATTTGCATTATTATGCTCCCGCGACATTAGCGCCGGAAACACATCATAGCAAAGCGCTGCCCGGATTCCTCTTACCTTATTGGAAGCCATCGCCATCCCTTGTCCGGTCCCGCAAATCAGGATACCTCTGTCATATTCTCCCGCCGCCACTGCATTTGCTACCTTCTTCGCAATTTCCGGATATAAACCGGAATGTGCGCTGTCGCTTCCATAATCAGTGATATCATAGCCTTTTTTCTTCATACGTTCCAAAATATCTATTTTCAAATCATATCCTGACAAATCACTTCCGATTACCAGTTTTAATTGTGTTTCCATATTATTATTTTTCCTCTATTCTTTTTACATAGTCTTTACAGGCATCAAAAATTGGTATTCCCTGGTTGAAAAAGGAAAACACGCCCATTACCAACATATCCGCCCCCAACATTTTGCATCTTTTTCCATTCTCATCGTTAATCCCGCCATCAACCGATATCTGAAAAGGAAGCTTCTCCCGTCTTCTTAACTCATCCAGGTATTGTATTTTTTCATAGGCCAAGTCCATAAATTCCTGTCCATAAAACCCTGGCTCAACGCTCATAACCAGACAATAATCCATATCCTTTGCCAGCTTATCGATATCTTCCGGCCTATTTTTAGGATTTAGGACAATCCCCGCTTTCATGCCATGAGCTTTAATCTGGCTCAGCAAGCGAAAAGGATAACTGACACTGTCCAAATGAAATGACAGATAATCTGCTCCAGCCTCTGCACAAGGCTGTACATAGGAAAAAGGATCCTCCACCATCAGATGAACATCTATCATACAATCAAACCGTCTTTTCAAGGCTTTTACAAAATCCAGATTTAAGCATAAATTGGGAACGTAATGGCCGTCCATCAAATCAATATGAAACGATGAGTGCCCTGCCCGGATCAACTCTCCCACATCACGTTCCAGGTTTAATAAATCCGCACATGACAGACTAGATAAATAAACCATAATCCACTCCCTCCTCAGCAAATGGATAAGCGATCAACAGCTCCGCACCGCTTCCAGCTATGTTCAGCGTCCCGGCGCCAGCCGGAATCACGGCCCCTCTTCCCTGCAAAAGCTGCCATCTCCCTTTTTCGTTATAAAGGGTCACATTTTCTTTTGCAGCTATCATAATGCAATGCGACGCTGCGTTCTGGACAAACCTCATGCAAGAATGAATGTTCACACGATCCACCCGAAACCAGCGGTTAACCTCATGGGACAGCAGCTTTTGCACTTGTCCACCCTGTTTTTCGGATATTTGTGAAAAAACAGGTTTTATTATTTCAATCAAGTTTTCATAAGAATATTCGGTAAAGCTTATACTATCCATTAATTTTTCAGAACCAAGCCCGCAGTGCAGTTCTTCCTCGGAAATCTGTTTGCCAAAATAATTTTTTTCATATCGAAGAGTATAATCACAAGGCTGATGGAATTCCAGAAATGTAGCACCTGCTCCCATTGCATGTAGCATTCCTGACGGGATCCGAATCATATCGCCTTTTTGAAACTCTACTTTATGCATCATCTCAAGCATTGCCTCTGAATTCCCATCCTGATACGCCTGCACAAAATCTGCTTTTGTTACCCCCTCTTTTATTCCTGCATAGCAGTACCCGGTATCCTCACGGGTATCCAGTATATACCATGCCTCTGTTTTTCCAAATATACCTGCCAGGCAAGCTCTGGCAAAGTCATCTGTCGGATGTGACTGAATAATCAGCCTCCTGGCGGAATCGCCTGCACGGGCCAATACTCCCAGATTCCCGTTTGTCTTATGAAAATATCCGGCTCCGAGAAATGCCTCTTCCTCCGCGCGGATCATTTCATCTAAAGAGAGCCATCCTCCCTCGCATTCCGCTCTGCTGATACCATGATTCTCTGGCGTCCCCGGACCAATATAGGGAACTGTGCTGACTAGAAATTCCTCTGAGTTATGGCCATCCCCATGATTTTCTAATTTCTGCCATTTGTCCAGTCCGGATCCTCCCAGATACAAACGCTCCACCCGGTTCAGCGTCAGTATCTGGGGTCTGTCCGAATATTTCATTTTATAAATTCCCTGGTAAACTTAGTTCCGATTCGATCCGCCCCGGCCCGGACGAATTCTTCTGCTGCCTTACGTGTGGTTATTCCGCCGGACGCCTTGATTTTTACCCCATCCGGCAGGCATTTTCTGAATAATTTTACATCTTCTACCACGGCTCCTGATTTTGAAAATCCCGTGGATGTTTTAATAAATTCAGCTCCTGATTTTGCCACCACGTCACAAAGCCGTACTTTTTCATCTTCTGTCAGCTCACTGGTTTCCACAATCACTTTCAGGATTCCCGGACAAACGCGTCTCACCTGTTTGATGTCTTCCAGAACCTTTTCATAATTTCCGCTCTTCACTTCACACAGGTTCACTACCATATCCACTTCTAATGCCCCGTCTTCTATCGCCTGTTCCGCTTCAAACACCTTTGATTTGGTAGTATAATCCCCCCGCGGAAACCCGACCGCCGCACCGATCGGAATTCTGCCATTGGCATATTCCGCCGCTCTCTTTACATAATATGGCATAATACACACAGATGCACAGCCCAGCTCGATCCCCTCATCCACAGTTGCCTTGATTTCTTCCCAGGTTGCACATGGGTTGAGATTTGTGTGATCCACCTTTGACAAAAGCTCTTTATTCCCCATATAATCCTTATGCTCCTTCTCTGTTAAAATACTGCATCTGGATCATAGACTTCCTCAACATTGGTAGAATCGATTTTCATGCTTTCCAGCATAATGGATTCTTTGCAGCTTCCAGTGTCCAGATAGCTTAAAGCCTCATCCAATGCATACTCCAGCTCTACAATTTTACGTACTGTGCCATGCATATCCCCGGCCAGAATTGCTTCCAGAGCGTCCTTTTGACCATCAATCCCCACTACTGTTACTCCCTCGATTCCGGCATCCTTTAATACCTTCACAACTCCCAACGCCATTTCATCATTGTGGCAAAATACCCCTTTGATATTGGGATTGGCCTGCAGAACATTTTCAAACAAATCAACTGCCTGTACTCTCTGGAAATTTGCATTCTGATCCGCAACAATTTTAATATTCGGGTATTTCTCAATCTCTTCCATAAAACCTTTCTGGCGATTTACCGTAACCGCACTTCCGGAAACCCCTTCCAATATTGCGATTTCTCCTTCCTCTCCCATTCCTTCTACCAAAAGCTCCACGCCGGTCTTTCCGGCAGTTATATCATCATTGATAACCTCACAAACTTCCACACTCTTATCGGTAAGCTCCCGGTCAAAGGCAACGATCGGAATTCCGGCGTCCTTCGCCTGCTGCAAAACAGGAACCAGCGTAGGCGACTGATGGGCTGCCACCAGAATAGCGTCTACTTTCTTTGCAATCATATCTTCAATGTCCGCTATCTGCTTATCAGCCTTCAACTGGCCATCCGACACAATCACCTCAACATTCGGATGTTTTTCTTTCCATGCGTCAATAATCTCATTTCCCGCTTTCCGGATAGGATGTGTCATCGTAGGTTGTGAAACACCTATTACATAATGCTTTCCGGAATCTGCATTTTTTTCCTGGCTGCTTTCTGCTTCCGAAGAGCTTTCCTCCGCTTTCACCGTCTCCTCCGCTTTCGTCGTTTCTTCTGCTTTTGTCGTTTCTTCCTTGACTGCCTGCGTTGTTGGTTGTTGTGCTGTGCCGCTGCTGCATCCCCCGAGCATCATGGCGGCTACCATAAGACAAATAGCTCCTGATAAATTCATTTTTTTCATGATCGTTCTCCTTTTTTATTTTATTTTTCGCAGATATACTTATCTGCGTTTACTACTGCTAATAATCACTGCCACCAGGATAATAACCCCCTGAATCACTTGTTGAATCTGATATGGCGCCCCCAGTAAATTCATTGTATTGTTAATAATCTGAATAATCAGCATGCCGATAATCGTAAATAAAACACTTCCCCGGCCGCCGCTCATTTTCGTGCCGCCCACCACAACAGCAGCTACCACGAACATTCCCAGCGCCGTACCGGCATTCGGATCCCCGCATAAAGAACGGCTGTACATGAAAATACCCGACAACGCTGCACAGGCTCCGGAAAGCACATAGGCACTGGCTCTCACAAACGAAACATTGACGCCTGACATATAAGATACTTCTTCATTTCCGCCCAAAGCGTAAATATATCGCCCAAGCCGGGTCTTCTTTGTGAAAAGATAAAATAAAACAAAAAAACCGATTAAAATCAAAAACATGGCAGGAATTCCCAAAACTCTTGCTGTCGCCAGATTTTTAAAGAAAGAGTACTTTTCCATCAAAAGCTCTCCGTCCACAATCACGGTCTGGCTTCCGGAAAACAGCAACGCCAACCCAAAGCAAATAACCTGCATTCCCATAGTTACCACAAAGCTTTCAATCTTCCAGGTATTCAAAATCAAACCATTGATAAGACCAATCAAGCTTCCGGATAACAACACAATCACAATAATCAATAAGACCGGAAACTCCTTCTGCATTAAAACTGCCGTCAAAACCGTCGTCATCGAGACATTTCCAATAATGGATAAATCAATATTCCCTGTCAGTATTACGATTGTCATTCCCAAAGAAGCGAAACCAAGTATCGTGACCTGCCTAAGTACATTCGTGATATTAGTAAAGCTCAAAAAAGCGCCTTTTGTCACTATGGATGCAATGACAATTAAAATCAAAAGTCCGATGCCAGATCCCAAAAACGATAAATTTCCTTTTATCCTGCGTTTCTCCATAACCCTCTCCTTAATCTTTCATTGCATAGTCCGCAATATTTTCTTCGCTCAGCTCATCTCCCGACAACTCTTTGCGAATCGAACCACCACGCAAAACATACACCCGATCGGACAGGCCGATAATTTCCGGCAGCTCCGAAGAAATCAGCATAATGGCAACTCCTTCTCCTGCCAGCTGGCTTAAAATCTGATAAAATTCCTGTTTTGTCCCTACATCAATTCCCTTTGTCGGCTCATCACAAATCAACAATTTCGATTTTGTCATAAGCCATTTGGATAAAATCACCTTCTGCTGATTTCCCCCGCTTAAATTCTGAACCTCCTGATGAATCCCCGGTGTCTTGATTTTCAGCATTTTAATAAATGAATTCGTAATCTCGGACTCCAGCTTTGTGCTTAAAAATCCATGTTTCATAATACTTTGAATCTGCGCAAACGTAATGTTAAAAGCTACGCTTTTATTCTGAATCGCTCCGGTCTTCTTGCGATCTTCTGTGACAAAACCGATTCCCGCCCGAATCGCATCCTTGGGCCTGCGAATATCCACTTCCTCTCCGTCAATAAATATCTTTCCCCCTGTTCTTTTTCGGTAACCAAATATTGTTTCTGCAATTTCACTTCTTCCCGCTCCGACCAGTCCGGCAAACCCGACGATCTCACCATGTCTGACAGAAAAACTGATATCCTCTGAGAGCCCGTTAGCCAGGTGTTCTACCCGGAGGATCTCTTTTCCTATTTTCCGATTCTTAGGCGGAAATACCTTTCCGATATCGCGTCCTACCATCATAGCCACAATCTGATCAACGTCCAGGCCTTCCATACTGCGCTCACCGGATTTTTTCCCGTCCTTTAGCACTACTACGCGATCCCCGATCACAAACATTTCTTTCAGCTTGTGTGTAATATAAATAAATGATTTCCCCTCCTTTTTTAACTGATTAATCAACGCCAGCAAAACTTCTAATTCTGTGTCTGTAATCGAAGAGGAAGGCTCGTCAAGGATCATCAGCTTTGCATTCCTAGAATATGCCTTAGCAATCTCGACCATCTGCGATTGGGAAGATGTCAGGCTTTCCACCACCATCCTTGCCTGAATATGCAGACCTAATTTTTCAATGATCTCCTCCGTATCCGCATACATTTTTTTAAAATCAACCAGGCCATTTTTCATGGGAAACCGGCCAAAAAAGATATTTTCCGCCACGGTCAGGTTTTCAATCAGCTTATGCTCCTGATGCACCACACTAATTCCTGCTTCCAGAGAATCCTGCGGTTTCTTAAAATTACAAAGCTTACCGTCAAACCAGATTTCACCAGCCTCCGGAATATAAATTCCGGACAATACTTTAATCAGGGTAGATTTACCTGCCCCATTTTCCCCTGCCAGGCAAAGCACCTCTCCCTGATGGACCTCCAACGAAATATGATCCAATGCCTTGACACCAGGAAATTCCTTTGAGATATCATTGACCTTTAATAATGGTTCCATTCTCTCTCCTCTTTGCATGGGTTCTCTTGATTTAGAGAACGTTTTCAGATTGTTTTTATCATATTACATCTAATTTTATTCGATGTCAAGTATTTTTTTAACATTTTATCCAATTTATTTGGTTTTAATCATCATTATTTATTCTTTTTAACCATATGTTTTGTATATTTCTTAAAATATATGCATTTTATATTTAAGAAAACATTTTCAGTTCGTTGACAATACTTTCCATCTGTGCTAATCTATGAATAATTATATATTATTAGGAGGATATTATGGGTAAAGTCACAATTGTTGACGTAGCAAAAGCAGCTAATGTTTCCAACAGTTCCGTATCCAGATATCTGGCAAACCCCCAAAGCATTAATCCGATTTTAGCGGTTCGTATTGCGGCGGCTATTGATAAGCTTCACTATATCCCCAATCTCTCCGCCAGAAGCTTAAGGCGCGGTTCTACCAGAGTAATTGGCTTTATTCAGCCTGATATTACACAAGACCTGTTTAATCAGGCAATGAAAGCGCTGAATGAAATGTTTTCCCAAAATAATTATTTGTTGATTACCTGTGACTCGGACAACAATCCGGAAAAGGAGTTAAAGTATGTCAATTCTCTGATTGAACAGAATGTGGAGGGAATTATTATATCTCCCTGTTTATATAAATCTGAAGCGACAATCCATGCCCTTTCCAACTGTGATAATTTTGTATTTCTGGATCGTTTTTTGGAAACGGACAAAACGTTTTCCTGCGTTCTGGAGGACAATTATGAAAAATCCGTATTGTTGACAAATGCATTATTCTCATTTCCTCAAAAAAAACATCTGATATTAGCCGGCGCAAAATCCTCCTATGTAACCAGAGAACGTTTGCGCGGCGTGAGAGACGCTTTTGCCAATAGTGACATTGAGCTAAAAGAAAGCGATATTTTATATGATCTCACAAATTCCGAAGAATCCATCCGTATCATTACTGAACAGCTAAAAAAAGGTTATAATGCAATCCTGTTCACGAATCCTAAAATTATTAATTCTATTTACATAGCATCCCGAAAGCTGGGGTATAAAATCAACCGCGACATCTTCATTGCCGGATATGCTTATCACAGTACAGTCTCTCAATATGAATTTCAATTTCCCTGCGTCATTCAGCATCCCTATGAGCTTGGCCTGGCCGCCGGCGATTTGATTTTACGGAAAATACAAAAGCAGGGTTCCAAGCCGAAGCAGATTGTCATTCCCTGTGAATTCCGGCCTTGATTTTGTTACTATGAAAGTTCAGCGCTTCGGCGCTGAACTGTGCGAAAACGGGGTCACAAAGTGACATCTTCCATTCCCGTTTTCTGCACATCCGCCGGAGGTTCAAAGTAAACCCTCTTTCATTCATGGTGGTATCTGCAAGGCTGATATGAGGGTTTACTATGAAAGAGGGTGTTGCAAAATAAGTCACCCGCCATTTCCCGCTCCTTTTTCCAGGACTGAGTATTCTCAGAACTAAACTTAATGACATTGCCCGTGACATTTTACGAAAATAGTGCTACAATACTTCCTGAAATACCCAAATACAAGGAGGATAAAGAAATGTTAGATGCCAAAGTAGCAGAATTGTTGAATGTACAGATTAATAAAGAATTTTACTCTGCCTATCTATATTTGGATTTTTCCAATTATTATGCAGAACAGGGGTTGGAGGGCTTCTCCAACTGGTATAAGGTGCAGGCCCAGGAGGAACGGGATCATGCCATGCTTTTCATGCAGTATATGCAGAATAATGGATGTAAAGTAACCCTGGAAGCCATCGATAAGCCAGACAAAGAATTCAGCTCCTTTGCTGATCCGCTTCGCGCCGGCTATGAGCATGAGCAGTACGTCACCAGCCTGATTCATGATATCTATGAAGCCGCCCACGCGGTAAAAGACTTCCGTACCATGCAGTTTCTTGACTGGTTTGTCAAGGAACAGGGGGAAGAGGAAACCAATGCGGAGGGCCTGATCAAAAAATTTGATCTCTTTGGATCGGATCCCCGTGCTCTCTACATGCTGGATAATGAGCTGGCCGCCAGAGTATACTCTGCTCCTTCTCTGGTCCTGTGAACGAGAGGGATCTGATATAATGCGGTCAAGGCACTAGTACACCGTTTTCTTAATCCTTATATACTAAATGTTTGATATTTGTATCAGTGCAAGGCGGAGGAAGGAAGCGATGCGATGGCATCGTTGACTGACGATAACGCGGTAATGATGCAAATAGCGAGTGCTTTGTATATGAGGAATTAAAAAACGGTGTATTTCTTGAAAGGTACGCCCAGGAGGAAAGAGCGGCCGGACGAGTCACTAATTGAGCGCTTTTTCCCGTTTCGGGATTAAGAAGTCCTAAAACTTCTGAATTTCGCTAAATACGAAATGAAAATGCCCAAACTCACTTCGCTCAAACAGTGTGCATTTTCATTTCAACGCAAAATCCAGATACTTAAGGACTTCTAAATCCCTACAAAGGTCAAAAGCGCTCAATTAGTGACTCGTCCGGCCGCTCTTTCCTCCTGAGCTGAGTATTCTCGGAGATAAATTTAACTGCATTGGTTGCAAAATAAATCTCTTGCTGTTTTCTTTATCTTTTATCCGGCTATTCTATGGTAACCCTCATAAAGTTTTTCTTTCCTCGTTTTACTATCATCCCGTCTCCGGCAAAATCTTCTTTGCTATAGGAAGCCTTGCTGTCTTTTATCTGAGTTCCATTGACTGAGACGCCTCCCTGCTCTACATTTCTGCGGGCTTCCGAGCGGGAAGAAGCCAGACCGGATTTCTGCAGTACTGCCAGGATATCGATTTGCCCTTCTGTAAAGTCCTCTGCCTTCAGGCAATAAGAAGGCATATTGTCCAGGCTCCCCTGGCCGCTAAACAATGCCCTGGCCGCTGTCTGCGCTTTCTTGGCCTCTTCCTGGCCATGTACCAGGTTTGTCAGCTCATATGCTAAAATTTCTTTGGCAGTATTTAGCTGACTTCCCTCCCAGTGATCCATCTCATCAATCTGTTCGATCGGCAAAAAGGTCAACATCCGCAGACATTTCAGCACATCGGCATCGGCCACATTTCTCCAGTACTGGTAAAAATCAAAGGGCGATGTCTTGTTCGGATCCAGCCATACGGCGCCGGATTGTGTCTTACCCATCTTTTTCCCCTCAGAATTCAGCAACAGAGTGATGGTCATAGCATGGGCATCCTTGCCCAGCTTGCGGCGAATCAGTTCGGTTCCTCCTAGCATATTGCTCCACTGATCATCGCCGCCAAACTGCATATTGCAACCGTATTCCTGGAACAGCATGTAGAAATCATAGCTTTGCATAATCATATAATTGAACTCCAGAAAGCTCAGGCCCTTTTCCATCCGCTGCTTATAACACTCGGCCCGCAACATATTATTGACGGAAAAGCAGGCCCCCACCTCACGCAAAAGCTCTACGTAATTCAATTTCAGCAGCCAGTCGGCATTGTTCACCATCAATGCCTTGCCCTCGGAAAAATCGATAAAACGACTCATCTGCTTTTTAAAGCATTCACAATTATGATCAATCATCTCAGGGGTCATCATCTGACGCATATCCGTCCGCCCCGAGGGATCTCCCACCATCCCGGTGCCGCCGCCAATGAGAGCGATCGGCTTGTTACCTGCCATTTGCAAGCGCTTCATCAGACATAATGCCATAAAATGCCCCACATGCAGGCTGTCGGCAGTAGGGTCGAAGCCAATGTAAAAAGTAGCCTCACCAGCATTTACCATTTTCTTGATTTCTTCTTCATTTGTTACCTGGGCAATCAACCCTCTGGCAACCAGTTCCTCGTAACAATTCATACTGTCATCTCCTGTTCTTTTTAATATATTGCTTTTTCCGGAAACGATGATCGGTGGCTTTGGTTCTATAGGACACACTTTCCTATAGAAGAACAAAGAGTCCGGCTTGCCGGACTCTCGCGCCGGAGCGCGGCTGCGACAGCTGCCATCTTCCTCATGCGCGTAGTGCGCAACCCCCGGAGGGCTTTTGTTTCATAGGGCGCAATTTCCTATGAAATAAAAAAGCCCCGTCCTATTGTATCTCTACAAAAGGACGAGGCATACTCTCGTGTTACCACCTTTTTTCACAAACGGCTCACGCCGTTTATCTTGACAAGCATCAAAAGTTCCGGATGCTCTGGCACGATAACGGGTGCACTTTACCGTCACAGCCTACTAAAAAGGATATCCGTCCGGAATCGTCCTCCTTTCGGTGTGAAGCTCCAAGATGTATTCACGCTCCGCCACCCACGCGCCTCTCATCGGCCGGCTGCTTTCTGTGTGGAGGTTATGGACCGCTACTTCTTCTTATCATCGCTGTCTTCTGTTTTGCTAATTGGGATTATATCGGGAATGATGAGATTTGTCAAGAGGGCACCGCAAAATCATCCCTTCCGCACTTTCCGCGCTACCGCTGCCGTCTCCCGGGCAATCTCAAGCTCCTCATTGGTTCTCACCACCAGCACATTGACCCGGGAAATCCCGTCAGAAATGCAGAATGCCTCTCCCTGCTCCCGGTTTTTCACCTCATCAATCGTAATTCCCAGAAACTCCAGGTATTCACAGATCTCCTGCCGGATATCCGAATCATTTTCCCCCACTCCGGCTGTGAACACGATATTATCTACCCCGTTCATTGCCGCCGCATAGCTTCCCACATACTTGGCTACCCGGTAAGCAAAAATTTCCCGGGCCAGAGCTGCTTTCTCGTTGTACTTAATCTCCGCATCCTTCAGCTCCCGAAAATCACTGGAAAAATTTTTAGAAATTCCCAGCACTCCGGATTCCTGGTTCAGGATAGCCATGATCTGAGGGAAGTCGAGATTTTCCTTCTTGATCAAAAATTCCAGCGCACCGGGATCCACATCGCCACACCGGGTTCCCATAACCAAGCCCTCCAAAGGAGTAAAGCCCATGGAATTGTCAATCACCTTGCCATACTTTACGGCACTGATGCTGGCACCATTTCCCAGATGGCACACAATTGTCTTTACCTTCCGGGGATCCTGGCCAAGAAATTCTGCCGCTCTTTGGGACACATACTTATGGCTGATGCCATGGAATCCGTAACGGCGCACCTTATACTTCTCATAATAACGATAAGGCAGGCCATACAAAAATGCCTTCGGTTCCATAGTCTGGTTAAATGCAGTGTCGAAGACTCCCACCATAAGTGTATCTGGCATCAGCTTCCGGCAAGCGTCTACCCCTACAAGATTAGCCGGATTATGTAAAGGCGCCAGATCATTACATTCGGTCATGGCCTGAACCACTTCATCCGTTATCACCACCGACCCGGTAAATTTCTCTCCTCCATGAACCAGGCGATGCCCAATAACATCTATTTCCTGAAAATTTTCAAGAATCCCCTTCTGCGGATCCACCAAAGTATCCAAAAGCGTGTGTACCGCCTGTGTATGATTCTCCATAGCAACCGGTTCTTTCAAAGAGATGCCTTTCCATGTCCGGTAGGTAAAGCTTCCATCAATGCCAATCCGTTCGCAAAGCCCCTTGGCCAATACTTGTTCACTATCAGAATCAATAACCTGAAATTTCAGAGAGGAACTGCCGCTGTTGATTACCAATATTTTCATCGCAAACCTTCTTCCTTAACAAAACACATACTTTTCCAGCCGATCGAATGCCTCCTTTACCCGGGAAAACGGCAATGCCAGGTTCATCCGGATCGAGTTTACCCCGTGGAACATCCGGCCGTCCTGCCAGGCCACTCCCACATCCCAGCCGGCCCTTTCCAACTCATCAATGGTTTTTCCATGTGCCTTCAACCACTCCGTACAATCCAGAAACAGCATATAAGTTCCCTGGGGCCTGGCCACCTGCACTCCCGGAAAATGATCCCGGATAAAATCACAGCCATAGGCTACATTCTCTGTGATTACCTGGCAGAGTTCATTCACCCATTCATGCCCTTCCGGGCCGTAAGCTCCTATCAAAGCATGCATGCTCAACACATTCATGGAATTATAATGCGACTTACTGCTTTGAGCCTCTACCCGCTCCCGCAAATACTGGTTATAAATAATGTGATAAGCCCCTATTAGCCCCGCCAAATTAAAGGTCTTGGAAGGCGCATATAAAGAAATCGTACGGTTTCTGGCGTCATCACTTAACATTTGTAACGGAATATGATGATTCCCCTCCAAAATGATATCTGACCAAATCTCATCGGAAATCACCACACAGTCATTGGCCTGATAGACCGCCATTGCCTGCTCTAGCTCTTCCCGCTCCCACACACGTCCACAAGGATTAAAGGGGTTGCAAAATACTGCCACATGGATTTTATTCTCCCGGATCTTAGCGTCCATATCCACATAATCCATCCTCCATACCCCTGCCTCATCCAACTTGAGCGGACTGTGGATAATTCTTCTTCCGCAATTGGAAATACTGCCAGTAAAACCAATATAGGTAGGACTGTGGAGCAACACCGCATCCCCCGGTGCAGAAAATGCCTCCAACGCAGAAACTAATCCTCCCAACACACCGTTTTCATATCCGATGCACTCTCTAGTCAGCCCGGTCACGCCATTGCGCCTTTTCTGCCAGTCAATAATCCGGTCAAAATAAGCATTATCAGGGTGAAAATAGCCAAAGGCCGGATGCTTCACCCGCTCAATAATTGCCTCTGAAATCGCCGGCAGAACAGGAAAATTCATATCTGCCACCCACATAGGAATCGCCTCAAAACCTTCTTTTGGCTTATCCGGTGCAGAACCGCCGCCACCCAGCCCATCTACCGCCAGAGCGTCCTTTCCCCGGCGATCCAATATGGAAGTAAAATCATATTTCATCTTCGCTCACCCCTTTTCTTTTCAAAAGCCCCCGGCAAACCGGTCCTTTATTCCGGCACAATATAGAAGGAGTACAGAATATCCTGCTCTGCATTCAGATGATATGCCGCCTCCACATCAGTTCCCCAGCTGTCGATCCCGCCTACTCCCCGGACTGCTCCCAGAATACAGACCACAGTTCTTCGTGCCGGTGGCAGTTCCTCCTGATGCGTGGCATTTTCCAGTTCCTCTGCTGTATAGGGAAGGCAAGAAAAGGCAAACGGCTTCTCTGCCTCTTCAAAAGTCAGAGAAAAGGGAGCGTTTTCGCCCTTCCGCTCATTTGCCAACACCGAGGATCGGAACACAGTCAGACGCTTGGTCTCCATGTGCACCCCGCAGTCCTGGGGCACCAGATAAGGAGTCACCGGAAGTCCTGCTATCTCCCACGCTCCGTTTACGCCCCCTGCCATCCGGTCCGGATAAGTCTCTCCCGACAGGCCGGTATAAGTGTATCCGTCCGCCTTCGTGGGCATGATAAAACGCATGCCAAATACCGGCAGCTGCGGCAGATCCTTTTTTCCATAATAGTGGGCATCCACCCGGATCCTTCCGGTTCTGTCCACGGTATATTGCGTCTCTACCTTTGTCTTTGGCACAGTAGCCGTCTCATAAACAAACGCAATCCTCAGATCCTCTGCCACCAGTTCCTGGCCAAAACGATTATTTCCCGGCGGCAGAAAATCCGTAATTTCCCGGCCATCCACCCAGACCCGGATATCCGTTGTCCGTATAAACAGATCGGCTCCCAACCACATCGCTGACTTCCAGGAAAATCCGGAGCCACGGTCATTATCCGTGGTAGCGCGCCAAAAGGTAGGCTTCGGGGTGCGGTACAGCCATTCCCGGCCCTTTATTACCAGAGATTCCAATCCCCCGGTCTGGTAAGAAAATAAATATTCAAAGCCGTCCCCCTGCACCCCTAAAACCACATCTCCCAATACAATCTCCAGTCTCCCTGCCATTTCCGGCCTGCCTTTACTAATAGAGTCCATAATAGTATCTCACCTCCTGCATTGCCGGCTTCGGCGTACGATCTGCAAATAAAATACCATTGCCAGAAAATTCATAATCCGACGGCCGATCATCAAAATCACCGCCATAACGCAACACATCTCTTCCTGTCACCTCATCCCGGACCCAAAGCGCCTGATCCAGAAAATCCCAGATAAAACCACCCTGAAAATGCTCATACTGATTCAGCAACTCCATGTATGAATTCATTCCTCCCAAAGAATTCCCCATATCATGCATATATTCACAGAGAATAAATGGCTTCTTTCTCTCTTCCAGATATTCCTTAACCTTCTCCGGCGGTGTATACATCTGGCTTTCCACATCCGAAATCATAGTCTCATAAGTACGGTTATGGAAGACTCCTTCATAGTGTACCAGCCGTCCATCCTGCTTTTCTTTTACATATTCCTGCATTGCCTGGATATTATCGCCGGCAAAGGATTCATTGCCCAGGGACCAGAAAAGGATCGATACATGATTTTTGAAGGTCTCAAAATTTGTCCGCATCCGATCCAGCACTGCCTCCCGCCACTGAGGGATACTTCCCGGCACATTCCAGCTAGGCTCGTCCGCCCCTCTTTTCTGCCAGGAACCATGAGATTCCAGATTGGTTTCTGACATCACATAGATCCCCTCCCGATCGCATAATCCA
Organism: uncultured Lachnospiraceae bacterium; assembly: GCA_910588125.1. Classification (GTDB taxonomy): domain Bacteria; phylum Bacillota; class Clostridia; order Lachnospirales; family Lachnospiraceae; genus Brotaphodocola. The sequence continues at coordinate 32,045 of CAJUPI010000014.1, read as the reverse complement.
TACCAGGGAATCTGATTCGGATAATGGCAGGTACGTACACTATTGATATGATTCTCACGGAAACAGGCCAAATCTGCCAGCATGTCCTCCATACCGCTTACCCGGCCGGAACGGGCATTCCATTCATGGCGGTTTACTCCTTTTAAGATCAAACGCTTTCCGTTCAGCTTCATCATGCCGTCTTCTATAACGATCCGGCGAAAACCTATCTCATAAGGTATCAGCTCAATCAACTGTCCGCCAGCAGATAGCAGACAGATCTCCAAATGATACAGGCAGGGATGCCCGTGCTCCCAAGCCTGAATATCCGACAGCTGCTCCGGTTGCATCACAAGATGTTCTTCGGCCGGAAGTGTCTTTTCCAGAATGCTCTGCCCGGCCTCATTCTTTAACTTGATTGATACCTGATAGGCTTCCCACCCTGATGCTTTCCCGATTGCTCCGGCAAATTGCATATCCTCCTGTCTTTTGCTCTCCCCGGCCATGGACAGCTTCAGTTCCAATCCCAGCTCGCCGGTTCTCCCATCCTCTTTAAGCACTGGCTTGGCCCACATATCCTCCACGTGCAGCTCCGGTTTTGCGTACAAAGTCACATTCCGGAAAATACCAGAAAACCGGAAAAAGTCCTGACCCTCCAGATAAGCCGCCGTAGAACGCTTGTGCACTTCCACTGCCAGAAGATTTCCCTGCTCCCGGATATAAGGCGTCAAATCAAAATCCGAAGGAGTAAAGCTATCCTCACCATAACCCACAAACTGACCGTTCAGCCAAACATACATGGCCTGTTCCACACCCTCAAAGGAAATACAGATCCGTTTTCCCAACAGATTTTTATCCAAATCAAATACCCGGCGGTAGGAACCGACCGGATTATATTTTGCCTGAGAAAATTGTCCCGGCTGCTCTCCTACCCCCTCCAGGGAATAAGCCGGCCGGCGATACCGATGTCCCTCCCATGGATACATGGTATTAATATAATGAATCCGGTCATAACCGGCCAGCTCAATATGGCAAGGCACCGGAATCTTTCCAAAATCTACCGCATCAAAATCTTCTCTGTAAAAGTCCACCGGACGGCCAGCTGCATTTTCAGACCAAAAAAATTGCCATTCTCCGTTCAACGACTGATACAAAGAATCTCTTTTCTCCTCAAAATCCGGTTTGTTTTCATAGAACCGATGATCCGAATGCGCCGGCAGGACATTCACCCGGAAAACCTCCGGATCATCCAGCCAGTCAAGCTCTGGTTTCACCACAGACATACATTGCCCCTCCTTTATCAATCATACAGATGCCCTATCTGTGAAATCAGCCCGGTTTTGCAGCAATAGGATTCTTTGCAAAACCGGACTGTATACTTACTTTCCATTTCCGGCAACGACAGTTCCGGTAATCCGGACTGTCCCCAGCCTATATTAATGGCGGTGCATAGCTACCTGATCCGCCCCCAGATTCTTCAAGTTTTCATGAACCTCTCTGCCATCTGCCTGCCCGATTAGCAGATCTCTGGCTTTCTTTGCCTCCAGCTCAGTCTTATGCTTGCTGGGGCCGCCCACACAGCCGCCCACGCAAACCATGCCTTCCACAAAATCAGCCGGTAGCTTACCCACCTTCATCAGAAGAAGCGCCTTCTTGCACTCTGCGGCGCCGTTGCATTTCATGACATTAGGAGTAATATCCTCATTCATCTCCTTGAAGCATTGCACCACTGCTGCTGTCACTCCGCCGGAGTTGCCAAACCGCTTTCCAAATACGGAACTGTCCTGGTAACTGTTCTCTTCCGGCTCCAGCTCTACGCCCTTCGCCCGCATCATGGCGCGGATCTCTCCAAAGGTCATGGCATAATCGGCATTTCCGGTAATATTCAAATCCAACGTCTCACTCTTCTTAGCAATACAAGGCCCGATAAATACCGTGATGGTCTCCGGGTCCCGCTCCTTTAGCATACGCGACACTCCACACATCGGAGAAACGGTGGTTGACATATTGTCAAGGAGTGCGGGGAAATGCTGCTTGATCATATTTACAAATGCCGGGCAGCAGGATGTGGTCATCTTTTTGCCTTCTTTATATGCTTCAGCCCATTCCGCAGCCTCTGCAGCCGCTGTCAAATCGCCGCCTAATCCCACCTCAATCATATCGGCAAAGCCAATCTTTTTGAGAGCAGTCTTCCAGCTTGCCATCGTAATATCCGGGCCAAACTGTCCCTCGGTAGCCGGAGCTACCATGGCCACCACCCGTTTTCCGGCATTGATCAGCCGGATCACATCTACCATGAAGGTCTTTGTCCCAATCGCACCAAAGGGGCAGCTGTGGATACAAGCGCCACACTGAATACACTTCTTTTCATCAATTACACAGATTCCGTACTCGTCATAGGTAATAGCATCTACCGGACAAACCTTCTTACAGGGACGCTCCAGATGAGCGATCGCGCTATAAGGACACGCCTGGGCGCATTTGCCGCATTCCTTGCATTTTCCCGGATCAATATGCGCACGGCTGTCACCAATGGTGATGGCGCCGAAATTACAGGAATTCTGGCATGCCTTGCCCATACAATTCCGGCAGTTATCCGTGACGACATAGGATGCGATAGGGCACTCCTCGCAAGCCGCCTTGATCACCTGTACCACATTCATGGAATCCATTCCCACCGGACATTTTCCCTCTGCCAGGCGAACCCGCTGTTTGATGATCTCCCTTTCTTTATATATACAGCAACGAAACTGAGCCTGCGGGCCCGGAAACATCTGATAGGGAAGCTCTTCCCGTTTCTCCTCCAGGGTTCCAGACCACGCCAGCTTTGCCACCTCACAGAGCACATCATGCTTTATTTTTAAGATTGTTGCATCATTTGTTACCATGAGTTTTTAACCTCCTCATTTTTTAATCGCCTTCTAAAAGGTAAATAAGAATCACAAGCCCGGTTTTGTTTAGTAGTACGTCACAGTGACCGGTTTTCCCATCTCCTCCACCGTATTTTTTAACTGTTCTACCAGATTCTGACGAATACCCAAATCAAAAGGCAGGCCAGGATTCTGATAGGCACTGTTGATTGCTTTTCCTACGTACATATGCAACTCAGTACAATCTTCAATCAGCATCTTTGCCACCATGGACGCGCCGTTTGGCTTATCCAGCTCCAGGAAAAAGTCCTCGGATATTGTCTCTTTCTTCACATAACGTTTTAAAAGCTGAAGTACGCGGTTTAAAGTCAACACGCCCTCTGTCACCAGATCAATCCCATCCATAAAAGCTATTGGCGGGATCTCCGGATCTACATAGTCCATTGATACATCCAGACGCTTGTTCAATACTCTTGATACAATTGTGGCACTGGTTCCGCCGCAGACGATCCTCCGGGTATCCTCATCCCCGCCCATCCAGCTATGAACCATCTCATTGTCCCGGGAGGCATCGCGGGCCGGACCTGTCATCAGATGAACTGTCTTGGAATTAATAATCCGCATACAGGCCACAGTGGTATCATCGCCGGGACGATATTCATACAACTCGTCACATGCCTGACAGATCGCCGAGGCCAGACGCATAGCCGATATCGTCAGCGGATACTGCTTCACTGCATAGGCCGCAATATCCTCCCACACCCATCCGAAATTCAGCAGCCGTCCCACACCTGCATGAATGGTGCCGTCACTCATCAAAATCAGCGCGTCCCCTTTCTGCACCTGGAAACGATATTCATTGATCTTTTTTCCTTTGACTTCCCGGATATTCTGCGGGATCGGCATCAGCCTGCCATTCCGGATAAAAATACAGCCAGGATTATCAAATTCCACCAGATAGGCTTCCCCACTGTGAAATACCTGAAGAATGCTGAACGTAGCATAAGCAACCTGCCTCACCTGGCAAATCGGCAAAGTCTCCACTATCGTCTCCACACACTCTTCCAGGGTAGCGCCATTTAAAAACATCGTCCCCAGAATTTTGGATGTCAGGGTAGCAAGAATGTTGGCTTTGACCCCGCTGCCCATACCATCTGCCAGGATCATAATGTTAGAATCTGCTGTCTGCAGGATCTCCACCTTGTCCCCGCAAAGAATCTCGGTAAATTTATTCAGACTTTTATATGCAACATCTACGGTAACTCCCATTTACACACCTCCGTTGTCGCCGTCCTCCAACAGAGAATGGCAAAGCTTCGTAAGGGTGGTCTTGGTTTCTGCCGTCGTCTCACCCAAGAGTCCCGCAATCTCCTGTGCAACCATCATCTGTTTATGGATGACTCGCTGCGCCAGGTCGATGGTATCAAGCTTCTTCTCATAATCCGCACGTGCCTGCTCCTCCTGTTGGGTAATATCAATAAAAGTAGCCAGCACCGCATTTTCTTTTTCTATGTAAACCATGTTCTGAAGAGTATCCAGATGATATTCCGGATAGCTCACCTTCTTACCGTGAATATTCTGGCGGGTATCAAATACCCACTGGAAATCCGTCGGATCAATGAACTCATACAGGTACATCTTCAAAGCCTCAGAACGAGTTTTTCCGAAATATTTCTCTCCGACTGCTGAGTATTCAAGAATCTTCATTTCGTCGTTAACTAACAGCACCATGTTAGGAGACGTCTCCATAACCAGATTGGAGAGGGATTCCGACTGTTCATACATGAAAGGAATACACATATTAAGCTCTGCCTTCTTCTGGAATACGGCAATCGCCTTCTCCCGGCAGGTGGGATATCCGCAGGCGCCACAATTCAGCTCGTCCTCCGGTCTGGTCTTGCCCGTCTTTGAAAGGATCTCCCGAATCTGAGCCTCTGTCGGAATCGGATCCTTTGGAGAGCGGTTTTCAAATATTTTCTGCATCGGTACTGATGCCAGCACCGGCCCGGTCTCCTCCTCTGAAACCGGCTCACGGGGAACCGCCTCCTCCATATCCAGCTTCACTTTAAAACGGGATATGGATTTATCATTGACAGTCGGCCCTTTAATGCAGCCGCCATAGCACATATTCATCTCAATAAAGCAACCGCTGATCTCACCGCGGAGCATACTGTCGCACAGCTCCATACAGTTTTTTTCTCCATGAATATAGAACTTCCGATATGGATCGGTCTGTGACTGGGTGGCAACCACGGAATTGATCACGCCGCTGCTCACCGGATACAGCCGATTGACTTTTGGATCCTTTACGAAAGGCATATCTTCGCAGTCTTCGATATTGATATCCTCATCCTGGAGCCAGCGGTTGATATCGTTGAAATTCAGTACGGCATCGATACAGTCTTTGTGGCGTTCGTCCTGAGCCTCCTGCTTTTTGGCAATACATGGACCGAGAAAAACCACTTTTGTATCTTTGCCCAATTCCTGTTTCAACAGCCTGCCATGGGCAATCATGGGTGACACTACCGGAGCCATATAAGGTATAAGCTGCGGGTAGTATTTCTCTATGAGATCGTTGGCGCTGGGACAGCAGGTGGTAATAATATTTTCCATCTTGTGCTCCGTCAACAGCCTGGCGTACTCTGCCGTTACCAGAGCCGCACCTTCTGACGTCTCACGGACATCGGCAAATCCCAGCTTTAACAAAGCAGAACGGACCTGGCCAATCGTGTGGTATTTTAACAATCCCATGTAAGCAGGCGCTATGGATACCACCACCTTTTCGCCTCTGACTATGTAGCTTTTTACTTTTCCTAAATCACTGATCAGAGTCTTTGCCGATTGCGGGCAAATCTGAAGGCAGCGGCCGCATAATACACAATTTTCCGGCATAATCTCAGCACGTCCGTCTTTTACCATAATGGCTTTGACTTCGCAATTGCGGACGCATTTGTAGCAGTGGCGGCATTTCGTTGCTTTGAAGTCGATAATTGCAGCCATAGTTACAGCCTCCCCATGATTTCTTTGTTGAAAAATTCCTCCGTGGTTTCAGGTGACAGAGAGAATAATTCTCCGTCTATGGTCACGCAGACGCCATTGACGCAGTTGCCGCTGCAAAATGCTCCGTTTAAATCTACTTTGTCGGAGACATTGTTGGCTTTGACCAGAGTTTGTAGCTTTTGGATAATCTCTCGGGATCCTCTTAAATGACATGCGCTTCCAATACAGATTGATACTCTCATGACTTGTTCCTCCCAGTTTTGGTGATATAGGTGTATGGTTGTAGGGGCGGGGGCTTCGCTTTTGGGGGTGGCTCGCTTTTTTGACGGGCTCGCCTTTGGCTTCGCTTTTTCTTGAGAGGTGGCGCCGCAATGGTGCTCGCCTCCGCTGTGCTCCGGCTCGCTCACGGGCTTACGCCCTATGAAAAAGTACAGGACCAAAATTTCTTTTGTTCGAGCACAACGAAATTTTGGTCCTGTACTTTTCGCACTGCTCATTGCTTACGTGGACATTATCTCATAACGATAAATTTTTATCAATTGGTTTTTTGTATAAATATATGGCTTTTTGTCCAGTATTGGGAATTTTTCTGAATTTTTTGTTTGCTCACTGGACAAGGCTTTTTTCCACAATCGCGTTTATACACGCGCCAACATTTTTTTTACGTATTTTCCTGTATATGAAATCTCTTCTTCCGCTATCTCCTCCGGCGTTCCTTGGGCGATTACTGTGCCGCCGCGGTCGCCGCCTTCGGGACCGATATCGATGATATAATCAGCGGCCTTGATCACATCTAGATTGTGTTCAATCACAATTACTGTATTACCGCCCTCTGATAAACGCCGCAAAATATCCACCAGCTTATGCACGTCTGCAAAATGCAGTCCGGTCGTTGGCTCGTCTAGAATGTAGATGGTCTTGCCGGTGCTCCTCCGGCTTAGTTCGGTGGCTAACTTGATCCGCTGCGCCTCTCCGCCGGATAGCTCTGTAGAGGGCTGGCCCATACGAATATAGGAAAGGCCGACGTCATTGAGCGTTGAGATCTTGCGGTGAATCGAAGGAATATTCTCGAAAAACTTCGTTGCCTCTTCTACTGTCATATTTAATACGTCATAAATGCTCTTTCCTTTGTATTTGACTTCCAGCGTCTCCCGGTTATAACGTTTGCCGCCGCAAACCTCACAGGGAACATATACATCTGGCAAGAAATGCATCTCGATCTTAATAATGCCGTCGCCGCTGCATGCCTCACAACGCCCACCCTTGACATTAAAGCTGAAACGCCCCTTGCTGTATCCCCGCATCTTGGCGTCGGCCGTCGAAGCAAACAGATCTCGGATCATGTCAAATACTCCTGTGTAGGTCGCCGGATTGGAACGCGGCGTACGGCCGATGGGAGACTGATCGATCGCGATCACTTTATCTAACTGCTCTACTCCCTCCAGTTTTTTGAATTTTCCTGGTATAGTCCGTGCACGGTTCAGCTTGCGGGCCAGTGATTTATAGAGAATCTCATTGACCAGCGAGCTCTTGCCGGAACCGGAGACACCAGTGACGCAAGTCATCACTCCCAGCGGAAATGATACATCAATATTTTTCAGGTTATTCTCCGTCGCACCTCTTACAGTCAGATAACCGCTGGCCTTCCTCCGTTCCTTCGGTACCGGGATTCGGGTTCGTCCGCTCAGATAAGCACCGGTGACGGAACGTTCGCATTGAATGATATCTTCCACGCTTCCGGCCGCCACCACCTCACCGCCATGCTCTCCGGCTCCTGGTCCGATATCAACAATATAATCAGCGGCCCGCATCGTGTCTTCGTCATGCTCCACTACCAGTACGGAATTGCCTAAATCCCGCAGGTGGAGCAGGGTCGCCAACAGCTTGTCATTATCCCTCTGATGCAGGCCGATGCTGGGTTCGTCCAAAATATAGGCCACCCCCACCAGTCCGGAGCCAATCTGGGTCGCCAGCCGGATCCGCTGCGCTTCCCCCCCGGATAATGTCCCGGTCGCCCGTGACAAAGACAGATATTCTAATCCTACATTCAGTAAAAAATCCAGCCTGGCCTTTATCTCCTTTAAAATCTGCGCACCGATCGACTCTTGCATCGATGTCAGCCGCAGTTTCTCAAAAAAGGCGCGGCAGGCGGTAATGGAAAGCTCCGTCACCTCATAAATATTCTTCTCCCCTACCGTCACAGCCAGCGAGCTCTTCTTCAGCCTCTGCCCCTTACATGCCTTACACGGGGTAATCCGCATAAACGTCTCATATTCCGCCTTGGATGCCTCAGAGAAAGTCTCTCGATAACGCCGTTCCACATTTCGCAACAGGCCTTCAAACGCCACGTCATAGACTCCCTCTCCCCGCTGTCCCCGATAATGAACCTTGATCTCCCGTCCTCCGGTGCCATAGATCAGCACTTCATGGATCGGATCCGGATACTCCTCAAAAGGAGTATCCAGGCTAAAATCATATTCCTTTGACAACGCCTCCAGAATTGCATGGGTAAAGCTGCCTTTATCTGTACAAGACTGCCATCCCATCACTGTGATCGCCCCTTGAGAAATGCTCAGGGACTTGTCAGGAATCATCAGATCCTCATCAAATTCCATTTTATATCCCAGGCCAAAGCAATCCGGACAGGCTCCGAAAGGATTGTTAAAAGAGAAGCTTCGGGGTTCCACCTCTTCGATACTGATTCCACAGTCCGGGCAGGCAAAACTCATGCTGAAATTCAAAGGCTCGCCGTCAATCACATCCACGATCATCAGGCCATCCGACAGCCCCATCACCGTCTCGATCGAATCGGTCAGCCGCTTCTCAATCCCCGCCTTCACCACCAGGCGGTCAACCACAATCTCAATGTTGTGCTTGATATTTTTTTCCAGCCTAATCTCCTCGGACAGCTCATACAGATTCCCGTCAATCCGCGCCCGGACATAGCCGCTGCGCCGGGCCTGCTCCAGAAGCTTTACATGTTCGCCCTTTCGTCCCCGCACCACGGGTGCCAATAGCTGAATCCGGGTCCGTTCGGGCATCGCCAGGATCTGATCCACCATCTGATCCACCGTCTGCCTCTTGATCTCCCTGCCGCACTTCGGGCAGTGAGGAATCCCAATCCGCGCGTATAAAAGACGCATATAATCATATATCTCCGTCACGGTCCCTACCGTCGAACGGGGATTGCGGTTCGTAGATTTCTGATCAATGGATATCGCCGGAGAAAGCCCCTCGATGCTTTCCACATCCGGTTTTTCCATCTGTCCCAAAAACTGTCTGGCATAGGAGGACAACGACTCCATATAACGCCTCTGCCCCTCCGCATAGATCGTATCAAAAGCCAGAGATGACTTGCCGGAACCGCTTAATCCTGTCAGAACTACCAGTTCATTTCGCGGGATATCCAGGGTTACATTCTTTAAATTGTGCTCATTTGCGCCTCTTATCTTAATATATTGTTTTGCCATGCCTTCAGCCTTTCTGTAAACTTTTCCTCCGGATGCCTCTTAATCCGATTCTCTCCACCCGGAAACAGTTCTATTCTACCACATCGGCTGCTGTTTTGCAAACATTTGTTCTGTGCAATAAGACAAAAACCTGCTTTATTCCCTGGTCAGTATCTCCATAAACTCCTCGCCGCTGATCGTCTCTCTTTCCAGCAAATACCCGGAAATTTCATTCAGCTTCCCTGCATGGGCCTTTAATATCCCCATGGCCTTCTCATACTGTTCCTTTACAATCCGGATCACTTCCTCATCCACCATCCTGGCTGTCTCCGGAGCGCAAACCATAGAGGTATCTCCTCCCAGATATTGATTGTTCACCGTCTCTAAAGCCACCATGCCGAACTGCCCGCTCATACCGTAGCGGGTCACCATGGCCCGGGCCAGCTTTGTGGCCTGTTCAATGTCATTGGCAGCACCGGTGGTGATCGAACCAAACATAAATTCTTCTGCCGCCCGGCCTCCCGTAAAGGTGGCAATCTTGTTCAGCGCCTCCTCCTTACTCATCAGGAAACGTTCTCCTTCCTCTACCTGCATGGTATATCCCAATGCACCGGAGGTACGGGGAATGATAGTAATCTTATGGACCGGCGCACTGTTATTCTGGCATGCCGCCACTAAAGCATGGCCCACCTCATGATAAGCCACAATCCGTTTCTCCTTCTCTGACACGGCAGCATCCTTGCGCTGATATCCGGCAATCACTACCTCCACGCTTTCTTCCAGATCTGCCTGGGAAACCACGCTGCGTCCCTGGCGTACCGCCCGCAGCGCCGCCTCATTGACAATGTTGGCCAGCTCCGCGCCGCTGGCACCGGAAGTGGCACGGCCTATAGCATCAAAGTCCACGCCATCCCCCAGCTTTACCGCCTTTCCATGCACCTTCAGAATCGCAATCCGGCCTTTTAAATCCGGCAATTCTACCGGAACCCGCCGGTCAAAGCGTCCCGGCCGCAGCAATGCTTTATCCAGGGACTCCGGCCGGTTCGTAGCTGCCAGAATCACTACGCCCTTCTTACCATCAAAACCATCCATCTCTGTCAAAAGCTGATTCAGTGTCTGCTCTCTCTCGTCATTGCCGCCTAAGCCGCCGCCATCCCGCTTCTTGCCAATGGTGTCAATCTCGTCAATGAACACAATGCACGGAGCTTTGTCATTGGCCTGTTTAAACAGATCTCTTACCTTGGCGGCTCCCATGCCCACAAACATCTCCACAAACTCTGAACCGGAAATAGAAAAAAACGGTACATGGGCTTCTCCGGCCACTGCCTTGGCCAGCAAGGTCTTACCCGTTCCGGGAGGTCCCACCAGCAAAGCTCCCTTAGGCAATGTGGCGCCGATATCTGCATACTTCTGAGGATTATGCAGAAAATCCACGATTTCCTTCAATGCCTCTTTGGCTTCTTCCTCCCCCGCCACATCTGCAAAAGTCTTTCCTGTCTCCGTCTCAGCGTAAATCTTGGCATTGGACTTGCCAAAGGTCATGGCGTTCCCCATGCCGCCCATCCGCTTCATCATCATCCGGCTCAGCAGCTGCCCGATCACCACGAACATCAAAATCGGCATAATCCAGCTGGTAAAAAACGTCAACACCGGCGATGCCTGTGTGGGTATCTCCTGGGCAAATATCACTCCGGCCTCCCGCAGTCGCTGGGTCAGGTCATCATCCGGCCAGCGTCCGGTCTTATAAGCCGCTAACTCCCCCTCCTCATTCTTTCCCAGAAAACTGATCTGGTTGTCCTGCATCGCCACCTGCTCTACCTGCCCCTGTTCCACCATGTTTAAAAACTGGTCATAAGACACCTCGTGTATCTTCCGTTCCAATACGGAAGGAAATACCAGCGCATTTAACAACATAGTGACCACCAGTACAATAAAGTAATAATAAAGCCAGCTTTTCGGCGATGGCTTCTTTGGCTCTTCTTTTTTTACTCCCATTCCATTTTCTCCTTAAACTTGAAATATTTAATCAGTATACAACAAAAGCGAGGTTTTTTAAACCTCGCTTGTCTAAAAATATTCTAAATACTTTCTAAATTATTATCCCTTAACAGTATTTTTAAACCAGATGAGCTTTAATCTGGAATTACCGGTTTTGCATCTGCCGGTATCGGACAAATGTACCCTCCGGCAGTGCGCTTTTCAAATTCTTCCCTGGCGGCTGTCAAAAGCTCCGGCCTTTCCATCAGATCGATTGCCGTTGCTGCCAGAACCTTTCCCGCGTGGACAGCCGCCTTATGGCCAATTTCGGTGCGATCACACGACACATTCTGCCAGCTGTGGCCCGGACAGCCGTTGGGCCAGGAAGCCACATGAATCTGGGCTGTCGGAGTCAGCCAGCTGACATCTCCCACGTCCGTGGAGCCTGGATGGAATGCCTCTCCCTTATAAAGAGGCGCCAGAAATTCATTCATCGCATGGCCTTTTTCGGCCTGCCATGCCTTTATCTGCTCCTTTGCTGTCTCTTCATAACGGGCGGCAATCCCCGGAACGGCATCGCTGCCGGGATAAGTAACCGCCAGGGCATCGGCAAAAGCATGTTCTTCTGCCGTATACTCCGGTACTCCCAACTCGCAGAAATTATCATATAATACCTGCTCCAACACCAGATTGCTGACCGTATCCGCCAGGCCGTCAATAAACTGCCGTTCAAAAACAGTATCCGTCATCAGCGCCGCCCCCTGGGCGATGCGATCCACTCTCTCCTGCAATTCTACTGCTTCCGCCACGCGATTGGAACGCACCATATAAAGTACGCTGGCCCGGGGCTGCACCACATTGGGACTGCAGCCACCGGCATCCATAATCGCATAGTGGATGCGCGCCTTATCGCTCATATGCTCCCGCAAAAACTGCACGCCAATGTTCATCAGCTCAACCGCATCCAGCGCGCTTCGTCCTTTCTCCGGCGCTCCGGCGGCATGCGAGGCAGTTCCTGTAAATTTATACTGCACCTGAATGCATGAGTTGGAAGAGCCTGTCCGCACCTCATTGACATCCTCAGGATGCCAGGTCAACGCCGCGTCCAAATCTTTCCACACTCCATCCCGCGCCATAAAAGCCTTTGCCGCGCCACCCTCTTCACCGGGACAGCCATACAAAATTACGATTCCCGGACAGCCGGATGCTTCCAGATACGCTTTAACTCCTAAGGCCGCTGCAAGAGCTCCCGCCCCCAGCAGGTTATGGCCGCAGCCATGGCCCGTTCCCCCGGCAATCCGTTCTTCCCGCACCAGGCTCCCCGCCTTCTGCGACAGCCCTGATAACGCATCATATTCAGCCAGCAACCCGATCACCGGTCTGCCGCTTCCAAAACTTGCCGAAAAAGCAGTCGCTATGTTGCAAATCCCCCGTTCTACCCGGAAGCCTTCTTTCTCCAAAACTTGACAATAATATTCCGCCGATTTTCTCTCCATCAGCGACAGCTCTGCAAATTCCCAGATATGATCTGCCACATCTGCAATCAAATCCTTTTTTTCTTCAACTGCTGCCACTGCTGCCTGTTTACTATCCGTCATTTTCTTATCCCCTTTTATTTCCGCGAGCAATGAGCCAATGCCGTGCTTGCACAAGCATTTGGCGAATGCCGCGAGAGTCAACCGCTGCAAGTCAAATGCTCCGAAGAGCTATAGCACCTTTGCCAGAAAATCCTGCAGCCGCGGACTTTGGGGATTTCCAAAAATATCTTCCGGTGAGCCCTGCTCCAGCAACATCCCGTCCGCCATAAACAGCACCCGGTTCCCCACCTCTCTGGCAAATCCCATCTCATGAGTCACCACCACCATGGTCATGCCTTCTCTGGCCAGCTCCTTCATAACATCCAGTACTTCTCCCACCATCTCCGGATCGAGCGCCGAAGTTGGCTCGTCGAACAACATGACCTCCGGCTCCATGGCCAGGGCCCGCACGATCGCCACCCGTTGTTTCTGCCCGCCGGAAAGCTGGATCGGATAGGCATTGGCCCGATCCTTCAGGCCGACCCGCTCGAGAAGCTGTAAGGCTTTTTCTTCGGCCAGGGCCCGGTTCATCTTTTTTACCTTGATTGGCGCCAACGTCATGTTTTCCAAAATCGTTTTATGGGGAAACAGATTGAAATGCTGGAATACCATCCCCATTTTCTGACGAAGGGCATCGATATCCAGCTTAACGGTTTTTCCGGCAGCGTCCTTATATTTTTTCTTCGTGATGTCCACACCGTCGAATACAATTGCCCCGCCCGTGGGTTCCTCCAACAAATTCAGGCTCCGCAAAAAAGTGGATTTTCCGGAACCAGAAGGGCCAATCACTACCATCACATCTCCGCGGTTAATATCTACCGTCACTCCGTCCAGAGCTTTGATGGCGCCCATATGATAATGCTTTTTTAAATCCGTCACCTGAATCAGACTATCTCTTGTCGCCATGGCTCATTCTCCTTTCGAAATAAGCAATGATTTTGGATGTGGGAAAACACAGGCAGAAATAAACTGCCGTTGCCACCAAAAGCGGCTCCACAATCACAAAGGCAGCTCCCTTCACTGCATTCACCGCTGACATGATATCCTGAACGCCAATTGTATAAGTAATCGCCGATTCCTTGATAATAACCACAAACTCATTAGCAATCGCCGGCAGAATATTTTTCAGCGCCTGCGGTAAAATGATATAGCGCAGGTTCTGAGCCTGGGACAAGCCCAGGGAACGGGCTGCCTCCGTCTGGCCACCGTCAATAGACTGGATTCCAGCCCGGATGATCTCACACAAATAAGCGCCTGAATTCATCCCCAGCGCTACCACTCCAGGGAAAAACCGATCGAACTTGATAAAGCCAAACAACTGAAAAGAAGGCAATTGGATCAGGCTGAATACTCCATAATAAACAATAAAAATCTGCACGATCACCGGCGTGGAGCGCAAAATCTCTACATATGCAGTGGCAATAAAACTTAAGGGGTTAAACCGGCTTACCAGAGCCAGAAAGCCGCCCTCCCGCAGATGTCCGTTCTTATCCAGTCCCAGGCTGCGAAACGGGCAGACATTGGACATCCGCATCAGTGCCAGGACCAGTGCAATACAAAAGCCAATTACCACTGTAAACAGAGACAGCAGAACCGTTACCAGCATTCCCTGCCGGAACAATTGTGCATATGGTACGATTTTCGAAAAATTATCTAACTGAATAAACTGACCCATAGGAGTGCTCCTTTCCTGATTTCCTGTGTAAAATTCTGCAAAACAGGGAAAGGACGTTGTAAAATAAATCATCCGCCGCTTCTCTTATCCCGTGTCCGGCCGGTTTAGGACACTCTGTCTGATATCAACGGATTTTATCCGTTAAGCGCAGACCGTATGTCCGGAAACCGTCCGTGCACAAGATATGAAAATAGCGGCGGACTTATTTTGCAACACCCTCTCAAAATCCTGACGGATATTGTCTGCCTTATTCCTGAACCTGTCCGCTCTCGTCCAACAGACCCTCATACTTCTCGCCGGAAGCCAGCTCATTCGCTTCTGCCACAAACTTCTCCATCGATCCATCCTCCAATGCTTTGGCAATAGAAGCATTCACTGCTGCCAACAAACCTTCATTTCCTTTGCAAACACCGATAGCAGAGCCCTCCTGCTCATAGGGAACCTCCATTACAATCTCCAGCTCCGGATAGTTCTTCTGATAGCTCTTAGCCACATCGGTTTCAATATAAGCAGCATCCATTTTTCCTGTCAAAAGCTCTGCAATGATGTCGGTTACCTTCGGCAAAGCCACAATATCGGCATCCGGGCTGTTGGTATTCGCCAGATCCATCTGGATCGAACCAATCTGCGCTCCTACAGAGACCTCCGGCTTATTGATTGCTTCGAAAGTATTATAGGTATCCGCATTCGCTTTTACCGTCACCAGTGACTGTCCGCCTATGTAATACAGATCCGAAAAATCCATGATCCCTTCTCTCTTGGGATCCGGAGAAAGGCCGGCCATGCCCAAATCCACGGATTTGGTCTGCAGCTCACTCAAAACACCATCAAAATCTACCGTAACAACCTCCAGCTCCAGTCCCAGGTCATCTGCTATGTACTGGGCCAGCGCCATGTCAAAGCCAGCCAGGGCCGGAGTGCCATCCGCACCGATAGCATAGAACTCATAGGGAGCAAAATCCGGGCTGGTGGCCACGGTCAATTTGCCTGCCGTGACGGTCTGTATCTCCGCCGTGGCTGCCGCCTCTGTCTCAGACTCACTTTCCGTGCTTTCGGCCTCACCTTCTGATGCCGCTTCGGCTGTCGTTGTTTCTGTCGTAGTGGCCTCTGCCGCTGTGGTCTGGGAAGAAGAGCCGTTCCCACATGCCGCCAGGGACGCCGCCATACATACTGCCATTCCCAATGCCAAAACTTTCTTTTTCATAATTGTCCTCCTCAATGTGCCGATACCTTATCCGTTCCTAATATCCGTATCGCGCATAAATATAATAGTTCAAAAATCATTTCGACTTTATCCATTATACATATTTTCCGGAAATTATCAAGTAGAAATGTATAAAAATGCAAAATTATTGCAGAACTAAACTTTGTCGGGCGAATCTCCTCTTTTGCCCGGATTACCCTCGGCGGGCAAAGGGCATACGCTTTTTTCACGAGAGTATCCTGGCAAGAACCTCCTTGGGACAATCGATAATATACTGGGGATGAAAGGCTTCCAGCTCCTTCCGGCCACGAAATCCCCAAGTTACCCCTATCGTTATCAATCCGGCTCCCAGGCCGGTTTTCATATCCGTATTCGTATCGCCCAGATACAGGCATTCTTCTGGCTTCACCTGAAAGGCTTCCAATATCCGCAGCACACCTGCCGGATCGGGCTTTTTCGGTACTCCCGGCTGTTCCCCGGCAATATAATCAAAATAACCTTTTCCGAAAATCGCCTCAATATTTTCCACTGTCCGGGCATGCGGTTTGTTGGACAACACTGCAATTCTTATCCCTCTTTCTTTCAAACCCGCCAAAAGCTCCGGGATCCCCTCATAGGCCCGCACCTGATGCAGACAATGT
This sequence comes from uncultured Lachnospiraceae bacterium, assembly GCA_910588125.1. Lineage (GTDB taxonomy): Bacteria > Bacillota > Clostridia > Lachnospirales > Lachnospiraceae > Brotaphodocola. The sequence goes on along the minus strand of CAJUPI010000014.1, from coordinate 15,673 downwards.
TCTGCAAACAGACGAGTATAGAGAGAACAGCTTTCTTCCAGGTACTTCCCCTGCTCATCTCCGCAATAACACAGCGCCCGCTTCATCTGCATCCGATACCCGTCTCCCACAAAATGCTTCATATGCTCCTCATCCACCGGCCCCATTCCCAAATGCTCCAGCACCAGATTTGTCGTGTAAGTCAGGGCTTTCAACGTATCCAGCAATGTTCCATCCAGATCAAATATACAACATTGTATCATTTTATTTTATCCTCCATTCTGCTAAATATATCCTGCCTGCTTTCCTTATCTCCTGCCAATATTCCGATTATATCGCTTATCTTTTCATCCTGCAATACCGTGTTTTCGGCATCGCCCGAAACGGGATCAAAAAACTAACATCAAAAATATACAATGTCATTAAGTTTAGCTCTGAGAATACTCAGCCATGGAAAAAGGAGTGGGAAGAGGCGGGAAATACTCTGCTGATTTTGACTTTGCAGGGATTTAGAAGTCCTTAAATCCCTGAGTTTTGCCTGGAAACGAAAATCCACTCTGTCTGAGCGAAGCGAGTTTGGGGATTTTCGTTTCGCTTTTCGCAAAAATCAGAGATTTTAGGAATTCTTAATCCCGAAACCGGAAAAATCAGCAGAGCATTTCCCGCCGCTTCCCGCTCCTTTTTCCATGGCGTACCTTCTGAGAAAATTAGCTTAATGACATTGCACAAATATATTTACTTTTTCAGGCAACTACGGTATATTTATCTTAAAACCAACCCAAAAGCGCATAAACAATTTAACACCAGAAAGGAATTTCCATGCTGACAATCGGATGTCATTTATCCTCCTCCAAAGGCTATTTGGCCATGGGGAAGGAAGCTGTAAAAATTGATGCCAATACTTTCCAGTTTTTCTCCCGCAATCCCCGGGGCAGCAGTGTAAAAGAGTTGAATATCCCGGATATAGAAGCCTTTTTAGCCTATGCCAGAGAACACAAAATCCAGCGGATTCTTGCCCATGCCCCCTATACGCTCAATCCATGCTCTGCTGACGGGCACCTGCGGGAATTTGCCTGCCTGACTATGGAAGATGACCTGAAACGAATGGAGTTCACTCCTGGTAACTATTATAATTTTCATCCCGGCAGCCATGTCAAGCAAGGGGTAGAAACAGGCATCGCCTACATTGCAAAAATGCTGAACCAGATTCTGAAGCCAGAACAGCGCACCACCGTACTTCTGGAAACCATGTCCGGCAAAGGCAGTGAAATTGGCCGCAATTTTGAAGAGCTGCGGGAGATCCTCGACCGGGTTACTCTTTCTGAACATATGGGAGTCTGCCTGGATACCTGCCACGTATGGGACGGGGGCTATGATATTGTCAATCATCTGGACGAGGTTCTGGATGAATTTGACCAGGTGATCGGCCTGAAACGTCTAAAGGCCATTCATCTCAATGACAGCCAGAATTCCCTGGGTTCTCATAAAGATCGCCATGCCAGAATCGGGGAAGGGCAAATTGGCGAGGATGCCCTGATTCGGATTGTCAACCATCCGGCATTAAGAGAGCTTCCTTTTTATCTGGAAACCCCTAATGAGCTGGACGGCTATCAGGCAGAGATTGCTTTGATGCGCAAGAATTATCGCAATTCCGATACCTGATTTTTTTTCATACGGCATAAACTGTAAGGATATGGAAACCGTACCTGAAATCATCATAACAAGGAGGATATTCCCATGAAAGAGCACGAACGCACCAGCCCCCTGGAAAAACGTTTTGACAAGTTAGGGCCACGGGTGGCAGAGGCCCTGAAACGCCGGCATTTTGATGCCTGTTACTGTCCCACCGGCAAAGAAGCTTTAGAAAAGGTACTTTCCCTAATCCCGGCCGGAGACACAGTGGCCTGGGGCGGATCGCTAACGCTTTCCCAGCTTGGTATCATCGAAAAAGTAAAACAAACCAACCCCGTCATTGACCGCGCCACGGCCTCCACGCCAGAAGAAGGCCAGGAACTGATGCGCAAAGCCCTCCTCTGTGATACTTATCTGATGAGCAGCAATGCCATCAGTGAGGATGGACAGCTCTATAATATCGATGGCAACGGTAATCGGGTAGCTGCACTGATCTACGGTCCCAAAAGTGTAATCGTGGTAGCTGGGATGAACAAAATAACTCCGACCATCGAGGATGCTGAAATCCGCGCCCGTACTTTTGCCGCCCCGGTAAATGCCCAGCGTTTTCAGAATGAAACGCCCTGCAATATCACTGGCAGCTGTGCCGACTGCCTGAGCAAAACCAGTGTCTGCGCTTCTATGGTCCGCACCCGTATCTGCCGGCCGGCCGGAAAAATCAAGGTCGTATTAGTGGGGGAGGAGCTTGGCTTCTGAGTCCTGTATCAAGGGAATTTTATTGTAAAATCACAATTAAAGAGTCTTCTGGATGTGTGTCTTGGAGATGGGAGCGGGAGAAATCAGCAGACTATTTCCCACCTCTTCCCGCTCCTTTTTCCATGGCCGAGTATTCTCAGCGCTAAGCTTAATGGCATGACATTGGATTATTAATGAGTACATATGAGAAATCCATAGTTATATTGGTTACATGTCTTGTGATAGTTGGAATTCTGCATTTGAAAAATAAGAAATAGCCGTCTGCTCTTCCAAAGTCAGGACGGCTATTTCTTATTTTTCAACTACTAAGATTCCTTTGTTCACCAAAAGCAGAATCGCATGATGTCCTGGGCAAAAGATTAGCTTTCTACATTCAGACATGCCAGTATCATCTCTACGCAGCGCTCAATTCCCAGCCTGCTGCTGTTTAAGCTCAAATGATAGTTTCTTGGGTTTCCCCATTCATTGCCGCTGTAATATTGATAATAATCCCGCCTTCTCTGATCAATTTCACGGATACGGGCCTCCATTTTCCTGGCATTTTCCTGCTTCAGCTGCTGCATACGTTCTACCCGTTTTTTCATGCTTCCGCAGATAAAAACATGAAAGCCATCTTCTACTATAAAATCGGAACATCTGCCGATAATCACACAAGGGCCAGCCTGCTCCAGCCGGCGAATGATCTGGGACTGAGCCATAAACAGTTGATCCTGCACGGGAACCTCATACATAACGGAAAACGGATCTACAGATATATATTCGTGATCCACCCGCTCCGGCTGCCTGATGATCTCATCATGGGCATGGAACACATCCTCTGCAATGTTGCTGTCCTCCGCTGCCATGGAAATGATTTCTTTATCGTAGAAGGGAATTCCCAGCTTTTCTGCCAGACGAAAACCAATCTCCCGCCCGCCACTTCCAAATTCACGGCTGATAGTAATCACCTTTTTCATAATTGTTCCTCCTCTTTCCCGTAAGCTTCGTTATCCTCAGCAGACAAAAGGACTCCCCTTTTCATCTGCCCAGAAAATTATCGGCGTGGCTCCGTCTATGGCTCCACAGTGCTTGCGTTCCCATTATACCACACCCCGTCATTTCATTCAAGGTAAGGGAGAATTCAAAATGCCATCCGTAAAATATCGAATGACTTTTTTTCGTTTATCTGTTATGATAAAGCTATTCTGCTCTGCATTTTTCTTGTTTTACCGACTCAATGCACAGCGAAAATAAGCACAAGCAAAGAAAGGCGGGAATATAATGGAAATCCGCAAAACCACCCTGTCCGACTTAGACACCGCACTGGATCTTTATGCCAGGGCCCGAACCTTTATGCGGGAGCATGGCAACCCGGATCAGTGGGGTGACAGTTATCCATCTCGGGAATTGATCCTTTCAGACATCCATAAAGGCTGCAGCTATCTCTGCCAGGAAGGAGGAGAAACTCTTGGCATTTTCTATTTTGCCGTGGAAGCCGATCCGGATTACGCTCAAATATATGAGGGAGCCTGGCTGAATGACAAGCCTTATGGCGTTATGCACCGGGTAGCCTCCCCCTCAGGCCGTAAGGGCGTCGCTTCTTTTTGTGTTCGCTGGTGTCTGGAGCAAAGTGATCACAATGTTCGTATTGACACCCATCGGGCTAATATTCCCATGCAGAAAATGTTGGAAAAAAACGGTTTTCAGCAATGTGGTATCATCTATATTAAGCAGGGAGACGAACGCATTGCCTATCAGTCAAAGCAGGAAATGTCGTGATACCAAGGTCAAAAAGAGAGGGTGTTGCAAAATAAGTCCCCCTCCCTTTCTCTTATCTAGTGTCCGGCTGTTCACGAACATTCTGTCTGATATTGACGGACTTTGTCCGTTGAGAGCAGACTGTATGTACGTGAACCATCCGAACACAGGATAAGAGAAAGGGAGGGGGCTTATTTTGCAACACCCTCTTTCACTTTTTCTAACTGATTGCGGCCGCTTCACCGGATAAAATTTGTCCTTACTGCCGTCTCTGGTTTCGGGCAATCGATCCCGGCACTCTTTCCTGCCGCAATGCATTTCACCATCCAGGCCATACTTTTTCCGATTCCCCGCATAACCTGCATGCCTTCCAAATCCTGCCTCACTTCCTCCGGGGTATTTCCATGAACCATATTCCAATAGGTAGACGAAACCACCGGCATCCGGGAAATCATAAAATATTTATTCAGGACATCTACCGATGCCGTGGTTCCTGCCCTCCTGGCGGAGGCTATCGCCGCTCCCGGCTTATAGGCAAAGGCACTGCCAGCCGAGTAAAACACCCGATCTAAAAACGAAAGTATCCGGCCGCTGGGATGGGCATAATAAACCGGTGTCCCGAATACAAAACCGTCTGTCTCTCTGGCCCGCCGGGCAAATTCATTTACCGAATCTTCCTCAAACACACATTTTCCCTGAGTCCGGCAGCCTCCGCACCCGATACAATCCCGAATCGCTTCCTTTCCCAGCTGAAAAATCTCTGTCTCCAGGCCCTCCTGCTCCAAAACCGAGGCAATCTCACTAAGCGCCGTATAAGTACAGCCCTTTTCCTTGCAACTCCCGTTGACCAACAAAATTTTTGCCATCTTCCATCCTCCCTTTTCTGCCCTTATTTTCTCTGGCCGGCTTTTACCAGATGTTTTGCCAGTACTGCCGTAGTAACCGTCCCCACTCCGCCAGGCACCGGCGTCCCCATAGCCGCCTTTTCCTCTATGCTTTCCAGATCCACATCTCCGCAAAGCTTGCCATTCTCATCTACATTGATGCCCACATCCACTACGATTGCACCGGCTCCCACATAGTCTTCCTGAATCATCCTGGCCCTTCCGGCCGCCGCCACCAAAATCTCGGCTTCCCGGCAAGTCCCTTTTAAATCCCGGGTGCGCGTATGGCAGATGGTGACCGTTGCATTTTCCTTCAGCATCAGCATAGACAATGGTTTCCCCACTACCATGCTCCGGCCTACAATTACCACCCGCTTTCCGGTGAGGGAAATATCGTTCTGTTTTAACACCTCCACCACCGCCTCGGCCGTACAAGGAGCAAAACCAGACGTATCCCCGGCAAACACCTTGGCAATGTTGACTGGCGAAATTCCATCCAAATCTTTCGCCGGATCGATCATCTCTTCGATATCCTTCTCACAAATCTGTTTGGGCAATGGCCGCAGCAACAGAATTCCTGTCACATCCTCAGTCTCATTAATCGCCCGAAAAGCCTTTTTAAACGCTTCATCACTGATGTCTGCCGGATATTCATAGGACTGCACCCTCAGTCCGAAGCTTTCCAGTTTTTTGATCGCCCCGCGCTCATAGGATATATCATCCGGGTTTTCCCCTACCCGGATAATCGCCAGCTTCGGCACCGGGCCCTCCCATTCCGAAAGCATCTTCTCCACCTGTTCCTTAATTTTAGCAGAAACCTCTGCCCCTTTTAATCGAATCATGGATTTCCTCCTCCCAGTCTTTCCAGGACCTGGCTATAGATTTCATCTGCCTTCTGTGTGCCTGTCATGGTCAGCTTTTGTGCCCTTCGGTTCAATTCACCGGCTTTTTCCCGATTCTTCATGGATTTGGTGTTAATATAGACATTCATCACCGCCCCCAGCAGGGCAGCCCGCGCAAACTGTACTGCCACCCCTACATCGGATATTGCCATCCGGCTTCCCTTTTTTTCCAGCTCCGCCAGAATATCCAACACTTCCGAGGCTTTTTCCATCATCTGCAGCGGCACCAGGCTGGCCGCCAGCAGCCGCTCCTCCATAATCCGTGCCTTCTCAGCTTTCTGCTCCTCAGTTTCCGCCGGCAGCCCGTATGCTTCTGCCAGCGGGGCAAACACCTCAGCATCCTGATCGGCTAAGCCGAGCAACTCCTCCTGCAACTTCTTCAGCTCCACCAGCCTTAGCTGCATTTCCTCTTCCACACTGGCATAACGCTTTTTACCTACAGTCAAATTAACAACCATCTGCCCCAAGGCCGCTCCCAAGGCCCCTCCCAAGGCGGAAGCGCCGCCGCCTCCCGGCACCGGAGCTTTCGAAGCCAATACTTCCATCCATTCACCCAAAGCTCTTTTCTCGATCATGATATTCTCCTTTAAAAATCACTTTCTGGTATCTCCTCCAGAATATAATTCGTGGTCTGGTACACATAATAGTTGAGCCAGTTGGAATAGAGCGTGTTGCACACATTCCGCCAGCTCAGGACCGGACGCCCGAAGGGATCGTTATCCTCATAATAATTACAGGGAACCTCCGGCGATAATCCCTTTTCCAAATCCCGATGATATTCATTATTCAAAGTCATGCGATCATACTCTGGATGTCCCTGGATAAATACCTGGCTCCCATCCCGCTTCATGATCAAAAACACTCCTGCCTCCCGCGACTCCACCAGGATATTCAGCTCGGGATGCTGCTCGATATCCTGACGGTGCACCTCTGTATAACGGGAATGCGGCGCCATCACGTAGTCATCCATCCCGCGAACCAGCGGCACTTTGTGATGCAAAACCTTATGTTCATAAATACCGGAAAGCTTTTTATCTCTCTGATATTTAGGAATCCCGTAGTGGTAATAAAGGCCTGCCTGCGCTCCCCAGCAGATGTGGAGGGTGGAATGAACATGGATTTTTGACCATTCCATGATTTTCTTCAGCTCCTCCCAGTAATTCACCTCTTCATATTTCAAATTTTCCACTGGTGCACCGGTAATTATCATACCGTCAAATTTCTTTCGGCGGATATCTTCAAAAAACACATAAAACTTATTTAAATGACTTGCTGAAGTGTTTTTGGAGGTATGGGTCGACATCATCAGAAACGTGCAATCCACCTGCAACGGCGTATTTGACAACGCCCGCAGAAGCTGCGTCTCTGTCTCCTCCTTGATCGGCATCAGGTTCAGAATCAAAATCTGCAGCGGCCGGATATCCTGGCTTAAGGCGCGCTTTTCATCCATCACAAAGATGTTTTCCGACTCTAAAATCGCCCGGGCCGGCAGATCATTCTGTACTTTTATCGGCATATTCTTCTCCTCCCAGCATATTCAGAAAATCCCTCTCCGAAATAATCGGGATTCCCAGTTCCTTCGCCTTTTTATTTTTTGATGAATTGGATGTTGTATCATTATTAATCAGATAACTGGTTTTCGTAGTCACGGAACCAGTGGCTTTTCCGCCCCTCTTTTCGATTTCGGCCTGCAGCTCTTTCCGGTTGGCAAAATGCTCTACCGACCCGGTAATCACAAAAACCTTCCCGGCAAATATCGCCTCTTCCTGGCTTTCCGGCTCCTGCTCTATCGTCAGTTCCGACAATAGTCTGTCCACCTGGCGGTTGTTCTCCTCCAGCGCAAAATACCGGATCCACGCATCCGCCAGCACTTCGCCAATACCGTCAATCTCTGTAAGCTCTTCTTTTTCCGCTTTCCGCATAGCGGCAAAATCCGAGTGAAACCGACGGCACAGCATCTTGGCATTCGCCAGCCCAATCCCGGTAATCCCTAACCCATAAATCATTCTTGGCAATGTCGTCTGTGACGCCGTACGTATCGCCGCCATCAGATTGTCAAACGATTTCTGTCCGAAGCCCTCCATCTCCACAATCGCTTCCCGATATCGATCCAAATGAAAAATATCTGCATATTCATGAATAAAGCCAGCGGCAATAAACTTTTCCAGAGTCGCCTCAGACAAACCGTCTATATTCAATGCATCCCTGCTTACCAGCAGCGTAAAGCTCTTGATTTTCTTTGCCTGGCATCCTGGGTTTGTACAATACAGAGAGCGGACATCGTTCACCTGGCAGATCTCAGTCCTACCCCCGCATACTGGACAATTGCCCGGAATTTTAACGGTTCTGCTGCGAGTCAGATTCTCAGCGATTTGGGGGATGATCATGTTTGCTTTATAAACCGTAATCCTGTCTCCTTCCCCCAGCTCCAGTGATTCCATGATGCTGATATTATGAACGCTGGCCCGGCTCACGGTAGTCCCCTCCAGCTCAACCGGTTCAAAAATTGCCACTGGATTAATCAGCCCTGTCCGGGAAGCACTCCACTCGATCTTAACAAGCCGGGTTTCCCGAATCTCATCCGCCCACTTAAATGCAATCGAATTGCGGGGAAACTTCGCTGTCCTCCCCAGGGATTCCCCATACGCAATGTCATCCATCAAAAGTACCAGCCCGTCCGATGGCATGTCACAGGAAGTGACTTCTTCGGAAAACGCCTCCACCGCCGCTGGCAAAGTCTCCCGGTTTACTTCCCGGTATTCTACCACATCGAAGCCCTGTTTTTGCAGCCATTCAAACTGTGCCTTTCGGGAATTCCCAAAATCAACTCCCTCTGCCCTTACCAACATAAATGCCTCAAAGTTCACATTCCGCTTCGCCGTTATTTCGTTGTTCAACTGGCGCACAGAACCGCTGCACAGATTCCTGGGATTCTTGTAACGGGCATCCACATCCTCAATTTCTTCGTTGATTTTCTCAAAATCCGAATATTTAATCACTGCCTCGCCGCGAAGGATCAATTGCCCCTGATAGGCAATCCGCAGAGGGACATTAGCAAAAACACGGGCGTTATTGGTGATAACCTCCCCAATTTCTCCATTGCCCCGGGTAACTGCCTTCACGAGCTCTCCTCCTTCGTATGTCAACACAATCGTCAGCCCGTCAAGCTTCCAGGAAAGCAACCCTGGTTGCTCTCCTAACCATTCCTGCAAATCACTTACCTCTTTTGTCTTGTCAAGCGACAGCATCGGTGATTCATGCGCCTCTTTTGGCAGCTCGCTCAAAATTTCATAACCCACCTGCTGCGTTGGGCTCCCTGCCAGGATTACTCCGGTTTCCGACTCCAGCTTTAATAATTCATCATAAAGCCGATCGTACTCTAAATTGCTCATAATTTCCCGGCTTTCCTGGTAATAAGCTCTTGCCGCCGGCAAAAGCACAGCCGTCAGCTCCTTCATCCGCCGCATCCTGTCATCTCTTACTTCCACCATTTTCTACACTCCTGCCCAATTTTATTTCCGCGAGCAATGAGCCAAGCGCCGTGCTTGCACGAGCATTTGGCATTTCAATTGTCCGAACCGCCGCCTTCTCTCTTCCGCAGCCTTCTCTCTAGCTCTTTTTGCTCAGCCAATGTTACCTTCCGATAATCTCCAGTATTCAGCTTTCCCAGATGAATATTCATAATTCGTATCCGTTTCAGGGCAATCACATGGTATCCCAACGTCTCGCACATCCGGCGAATCTGGCGGTTCAACCCCTGAGTCAATATGATGCGAAACGTTCTTTTTCCTTCTCGCTCTACCAGGCAGGGACGGGTAGTCTCTCCTAGCTCCTTCAATTCCACGCCTTCTCTCATCCTTTTGAGGAAAGCCGCGCTTATTGGTAAATCCACGGTCACCAGATATTCTTTTTCGTGCAGATTCCCCGCATGCATGATTTGGTTGGCCAGCTCTCCCTGATTCGTCATCAAAAGCAGCCCCTCCGAATCCTTATCCAATCTTCCAATCGGATAAATCCGCTCCGGACAGCCGACTAACTCCACCACATTCGGCGCCCGGTCTTTATCCGAAGTTGTACAGACCACGCCTCTTGGCTTGTTGACTGCCAGCAGCACGGTTTCCGGCTTGTGGAGTCCGGCTTTTCCTCCTGCTTGTTTACCACCACAGACAATCAGCTCTTCCCCGGTCACCTTTTCGCCTAGCATCGCCCTGCGGCCGTCAACCGTTACCTCTCCCGCTTCAATCAGCCGATCGGCCTCCCGGCGGGAGCATAACCCCTGTTCGCTCAAATATTTGTTTAAACGGATCGTCTCCATATCCTTCCTCGTTTTTAATAGATAAACATGGCATCCCCAAAGCTGAAAAACCGATAACGTTCACGGATCGCTTCTTCATATGCATGAAGGACCTGCTCTCTTCCTGCCAGTGCCGATACCAGCATCACCAAAGTAGATTCCGGCAAATGAAAATTCGTGATCAGGCAATCAAGGATCTTAAACTGATAACCAGGATAAATAAAGATCTCCGTCCATCCGCGGCCCGCTCTCAGGATTCCATCCTCCCCGGTAGCCGACTCCAGAGTCCGGCAGCTGGTAGTCCCCACGCAGATTACCCGCCCTTTCGATGCTTTTGTCTGGTTAATCTTCCTTGCCTCTTCCTCACGCACCTCGTAAAACTCTGAATGCATATGATGATCCAGCACATTGTCAACCTTCACCGGCCGGAACGTTCCCAGTCCCACATGCAGGGTCACACGGGCTATCTTCACCCCCATTTGCTCAATCTGTTTTAACAGCTCTTCTGTAAAATGCAGCCCTGCCGTAGGTGCAGCCGCAGAGCCCTCCTGTCTGGCATATACTGTCTGATAACGATTTTTATCCTGAAGCTGATGGGTGATATATGGCGGCAATGGCATTTGTCCCAGCTGATCCAGTACTTCTTCAAAAATCCCCTCATATTGGAACTGGATCAGACGGTTTCCCTCGTCCACAACTTCCAGGACCGTGCCTTTTAGCAATCCTCCGCCAAACACAATGGCAGCGCCAGGCCGGGATTTCTTTCCCGGCTTTACCAAAGTCTCCCAGATATCCTTTTCCCGCCTCTTCAGCAACAAAACCTCGATTTTTGCTCCGGTATCCTCCTTGACGCCAAACAACCGGGCCGGAATCACCTTTGTGTCATTGACAACCAGACAATCCCCCGGCCGTAAATATTCTGTAATATTCCGGAAAGTCCGATGTTCGATCCTGCCTGTTTCCTTATTCATTACCAGCAGGCGGGAAGCCGCGCGATCCTCCAGCGGATCCTGAGCAATCAATTCCTGTGGGAGCTCAAAATAAAAATCCTTTACATTCATGGCGTTTCCTCCGCAGTCGTCTCCACACTGTCTCCTCCAATTACCACTTCCGGCTCTGTTTCTTCGGTTCCCTCCCATACCGGCGAGCCATCTCTCAGCACCCCGTAAACACGATTCAGCTTTTCATCCGAGCTCAATGCTTCTCTCAACCGCCGGTTGACGTCAGCAGCCAGCCTCCGCACCTCCTCCGAATGATTGGCGGCATCGATAAATTGAAGCTCAGCAGAAGAAAACTGACGATTATCTTTGATGATATAATTTCCCTCACTGTCCTGAATCACATAACACCAAAGGATCATCGGAGCCCTGGTTTTGGCAGAATAAAAATTAATATCCGCCACCGCATAAACCAGCCAGGAATTCGCACTTTCACCTTCCATCACATAAGTAACTACATTTTCAAAATCCTGCACATATTTGGAATTATTCCGCATACGGGCGCTTTGCTCCTCCAGCTCCTGATCCGTAACCTCCCCAATACCGTACAACTGATTCATCGTTTGCGCATCTGCCACCTCTCTGGCCTGAAAATAAGTTTCCATCAATGTCAAAAGCTCAGGCACCCCATTTCTCCGAAAACGATCTGTGGCAAACGCATCCTGCTCTTCTGCCTCTGTCTCCTCTTCTGTCTCTGTAGGCTCTGTCGTATCCGGTTCATCCCCCGGCTCCTCCGGAAGGCGCTCTTCCGGTTCCGGTATCTCCCCGGCCACCGTCATTCCCGTCTCCATAACTGCCACCGTCGGTAAAGCCGCCGGCTCCTTTGGTTCTTTCTCCGGACGCTCCGCAATCCGTATGATTATAATCAACAGAATAACAATCACCGGAACGGCCATCATTTGCAGAAATGTCCTCTGCTCCTGTTTTGTCCGCCGTCCCGAAAGATTCTCCGCATTTCTTTTCATTCAGCATTCCTCCCGAACTGATCTCCAGGCGCCATCCCCTGTCTCATAAGGCAATACCCTTAGGTGGACCAGGGTAAGCCGGGGATAATAACAGTCTCCGTCCTATCATAGCAAAATAACTTTGGAAAATCAACAAATCCTCTTGCAATTCTAAAAAAAACGTGTATAATAAAGGAGATGCGTCTGTAGCTCAGTGGATAGAGCGATGGCCTCCGGAGCCATGCGCGGAGGTTCGATTCCTCTCAGACGCATTTTTTTGTTGTTATTAAAGACTTTCTCAATGATTTTATACACCACAATCTATTACAATCGTAAGAATTAAGGAGATTTCAAAATGTAAAAATTCCCTCAGATTTCAGAATTAGAACTTCTGAAATCTGAGGGAATTTTCTACACATCCGAACTAAACAGCATCTCTACGTGTGCATAGAAAAATTCTTTGTTCATATGTGCCACATAAGAATATAACAAAAGTGCCGCCATAATAATTACTTCTACCATCTCAATACCCACTATCAGGTTCCGCCAGTAAAAAACAGCCCGGCATATTGTAATTAAGCTTCCCATAAAAATTGTTTTCGCGCCATATGAAAAGAACATTTGCTGACCAACAGAAGAAATTGTCTTATCCTGCCCTATCTTAAAACTTGCAAATCCCTGAACAGCATTTCCAACACCCAAGCAAATAAGCCAGTTATTAGGAACTACTACTGCCAATGTTCCACATGTCATAGCTGCTAAATAGCAAACCCCTGCACATATAGATTTTCCATTATGATAATGAAAAATGATATTCCTGTAAAATTCATACACATACAACAATGATGCCAAAGAAAGCACCAAAACGGCTATTGGAATATGCCTGTATATCCCATTCAGAGATAAAACATACAATACAACAGAAACAATATAAGAAACTAGTATTACCCCAAAAGCTATTGTTACCTTCTTTTGCTCTGCTACATGCTTTTCTATTTTTTCTTTTATACCAAGCTTTCGAACATACTCTGATTTATATTCATCAAGTGCTGTTTTTACATTAGACGGCATCTCCGTACCTGCATATATTTCAAAACTTTGAGCAATATAGTCATGTGACACCTCGTAAATTCCCGTAACATTATGTCGTATGCGCTTAATCAGACGCAGTTTATGTAATTTTTCTATACAATTATAAAAATCATCTTTTTCATCCTGTGTAAAAATACATAAAGCGGCTTCTAAATCATCATTTGTAAAGCCAATTCCATTATTACGCCCAGCACTAAGTAAATACATAATTCTACTGGCATTAAAAAAATCTCCTGTACTGCACAGCTGCACATCAAAATACCGTTTCATCATAGAATTTATATCCCATTTACAAAACCGTTCTGATGCAATGTAAGCCTTTTCATTTTCTAAAATATTAAAAATAATCTGCTGCTGTATCAATGTTGCATCTTTAAAATGATCAAATATCCTATTACCATTTTCTTCATTAAATGCCTGTTCACACAATCTTAACATCTCATTGTGATCTGTTCCAGAGTAATTCTCTTCTCCTAGACAGATCAATATATTATTGTCATTAAGAAAGTCCTCATTTTTTCCCATAAAATACTTTTTATGTGCTATTGTTCCATTAAATTCAGGCTTAAAATTATTTTCCGCATTCAGATAATTAATATCAAAAGCGTACAAAAACTGAAGAAAGTATTCTTCACGAAGTGAAAATATAATTGCAACATTTGGAAGTGACAATTCCTTAATACATCGTTTTATCATTGTTTTTTTCTCCATTTTTAAAGAAAAAAACCTTTCAAATTGGTCGAATATAATAACAATATTGCGTAATCTTTTCTGTATGTTTATTGCATAATCAGTTTTAAAAGTATCCTTCAAATAATCTTCCAAATAATCATATTTATCACTGAAATTATATATATCATATTCATCATTTGTTTCTCGATATTTTCCATGCTCTAAAAGATTTAAAATGGTAGACTTCCCACATCCGCTTGCACCAACAAGGCAAATTCCTCTCTTATGTCCTGATTGTCCCCATATTGTCCGTAAAATCTTATCGATATATTCTACTTCTTTTTCTCTTTTGATAAGGCCATTATCAAAATTGGCTTCAATTGCTTTTGATTCTTCGATACTATATAAGCCAACAAAAGTATTACTCCTTTCATATGGCCTTATCACCCCAATCCGTTCCTGCCGCTTTTTATAGATTAACAATACGATGTATGCGACTACAAATACTCCAATTATAAGTAAATCATTATCCCCCATAAACTGTTTTAGCAGTTCATAAATTGCAGATAACGTAAGTACAGATACAAAGAGATTGTATATTTCATCATGTGTTATTTTTATATGAAATATATTTCTATTTAATCCTCTTTTTTTGTTAATAACGTTCATTATACCCCCAAATCAATAAATTCCTGTATTTCTCTCAATCTCCTTTTTCCAATTTGATATCCTTGTTGATAAAATTGGTTTAACCGCTTTGTATTATTTCCGGTCCTTCCTACCAGAACTTTTGACGGCCTAATAATGAGGACATCTTTTCTTTCCTCAAGTTTCTCTAATAATTCAATTGTTTTGTTATATCTTTTAATTCTGCTTTTTAACTGACGGATAAGCCGTGGATATTTTCTGTACAATACATTATCCATCATATTGAGAATTCCTAAATCCCTTTTGAAATATCCTTTTTCTCTTGTAAGTACGACAATGTTTTTTTCATACCCTAAACTTCTGGCATGTCTAATTGGCACTGCATCTGCAATCCCCCCGTCCAGGTATGGAATTCCATCCAACATTGTAATCGGAGACAGATAAGGCATGCTACAACTTGCACGACATATATTCATCAGTCTTTTTGCATCTTGTTTTTCTGATAAATACTCTGCTTGCCCTGTAATACAGTTTGTGACAACATATTCACTTATGATATCTGAAGACCAATATGTTGCATAATCAAACGGAACTAAGTGATTTGGATATTCATCAAATACCATATCCAAATTTATCATTGTTTTCTTTTTCGGAATATTCTGTATACTTACAGGTGGAACATTTCTGCCATTTGGTATCATACATTCTTTTGTTCTGCCAAATTGTTTTGATACATAATCAATTGCATTACATGTCCCTACTGAAACAGACACCACATACGGCAAATAAATGTCCTTGCTTTTAAATAAATCTAACACACCTGCCGTAAATATTCCCCTATTTGCCCCACCTTCCAATATTAAACCAATTTTCTTCAATGTTTCTTGCCTTTCTCACGTTTTATTTCTGTATCTCTCTATGATGAATTCGAGTAAAACCACTGCGCAATGGTTGTCCAAGATTCTGACATAACGATTTTGTTTAGTCCAAATTCATCAACTCATTGCAATATTATTTATTATAACAGATTTTTTGACGACTCACAGTCTATTTATTAACTGTACCAATAAGATTTCCTTCCGTGAATTGAAAAAGTAAAGTCAGTATGAAAGGCTTAGTTCTACATCTCTCTGGA